>JAFDDA010000252.1 GCA_019311105.1 Deltaproteobacteria bacterium | reverse complement strand
CGCGCTCGTGACCCGTGCGATGCTGCGGATCCCACCGACGATCACCACGGCGACGAGGCCGGCGAGCAGCCCGCCGAAGAGCCAGGCGCGGCCGAAGAAGACGCTCGCCTCGCCTCCCGTCACGGCAAGGGTCTGCACGTAGGCCTGGTTCGCCTGGAACATGCTGCCGATGCCGAGGCAGCCGAGCAGGATGCAGGCGGCGTAGTAGAGAGCGAGCGCACGGCCCAGGCGCGGCCAGCGTACATGGGGCCGCCCGCCACGGTGCCATCTTCGTCCCGTTCGCGGTAGCGAACGGCCAGCGCGCATTCGACGAACTTCGTGGACATGCCGAGGAAGCCGGCGACCACGATCCAGAAGATGGCGCCCGGGCCACCCACCGACACGGCGACCGCTACGTGGGCAATGTTGCCCACCCCAACCGTCCCCGACACCGCGGTGGCCAGGGCCTGATAGTGGCTGACCTCGCCCGGCGCATCGTCCTTCGTGAAATCGCCGCGCACGAGCCGCAGGGCGTGACCGAAGCCGCGCAGGTTGATGAAGCGGAGATAGAAGGTGAAGAAGACAGCGCCCGCAATCAGCCAGAGCACGATCCACGGAACGTCGGCTCCGCCAACGGGGATGGTGTAGAAGACCACGCGCGAGAGCGCGCTCGCCAAGGGCTGGAAGGCCGCATCGATGGCGGCGTCGATTCCATTCCCGGCCTGCAAGCACCCCTCCGTGACGGCCCGAGACGAGCGTCGAGCGATCTCCCTCCCAACGCTGCGCGATGCTAGCGTTTGACCATGGCTCTTGCGGTTCGAAAGCTCGCCGGTGCCCTTGGCGCCGAGGTTTCTGGCGTCGATCTATGGAAGCGCGTCCTCTATCGCGTGACCCTCGAGGGAACACGCCCGGTCTGACCTTGTTCAGAATCCATCTCACAGACCCCGACCGAGCCAGACGCTCGAGTTCGGCCCGAGATCAAGGCGCAAAATCGCAGCCCTGGCCAGCCACGGCGAGATTTCGCAACGCAGAGATCGGGACGAAGGCGAGTGTCTGGCGACCGAGGGGTTTGTGAGATGGGTTCTAGCCTGCGACTCCTCGTGCTCGATGCCTACGCGCCCGAGGGGCGCGCCGCCCTCCGCGGAGCGGGCGGGACCGAGGCGGGTGTGCTCTATGGGCGCATGCTTCACTCGATCGAGCCGAGCGTTCGCGTCGAGGTCGCCTATCCGGCCGACCCGGCCCCCGACCTACCGTCGCGCGCAGACCTTGCTGGCTACAATGGCATCGCGTGGACCGGTTCGAGCTTGACGATCCATCACCGGGATGACCCGCGCGTTGCACGCCAGATCGAACTCGCGGGCGCCGCCTACCACGCAGGTGTCCCCAGCTTCGGAAGCTGCTGGGCAGCGCAGCTCTCGGTCGTGGCGGCGGGTGGGCGCTGCACGCGCAGCCCGCGCGGCCGCGAGTTCGGCATCGCGCGCGGAATCACGCTCTCGCTCGAGGGTCGGGAGCATCCGCTCTTCGACGGGAAACCGACGGTGTTCGACGCCTTCACGAGCCACGAGGACGAAGTGGGAACCCTCGCAGCCGGGGCGTCGTTGTTGGCGGGGAACACCTGGAGCCGCGTCCAGGCCGTCGACGTGCTTCGCGGGAGCGGCCGCTTCTGGGCCCTGCAATATCACCCCGAGTACGACCTGCACGAGGTGGCGAGCCTGTGTCGGCTGCGGCGCGACGAGCTCGTGGCTCAGGGGACCTTCGAGAGCACGAAGCGAGCGGATGCTTGGGTGGAGGCCGCGGAAGCGCTGCATGCGGCACCCGGCGATGGCGAGCTCGCCGCCGAGCTAGACGTCGGCCCGGACCTGCTGGACGAAGCGGTCCGCACCCGCGAAGTCGCCAACTGGCTCCACGCGTTGGGCGCGGGTCACTTCACCAGGATGGACCGGTAGGCGGCGCGCCAAGCCTCGGCCTGAGCCATGGCAGCGCGGCCCCGCTTCTTCCGGACGCCGTAGAGCTTCCCTGCGTTCTCCATCATCCGTACCGCCTGGGCCGGGCGGTCCGCGCGCATCAGGACCCAGGCGGTCAGCTCCGCCACCTGGGCAAGGACCTGGTCCTCGGTGGTCGCTTGGCGCATCTCGAAACGAGCAACCCCCTTCGACCTCTCCGCCTCCGCATGGGCACCCGCCAC
>JAFDDA010000251.1 GCA_019311105.1 Deltaproteobacteria bacterium | reverse complement strand
CCAAGGAGTGCGGCAAGATCGACGTCGTTACCACCGCGACCCTGCTCGGGGAAGCGATCCGGCGCATCAACAACGAGGAGAGCGTCAGCTCGCTCTTCGCCTGAACCTTCGCGCGGGTGAGCGCGACCCCAATTGAATCGAATTGCATCGAACTGCATGGAACCGAACGGAGACCGTCGTGGCCGAAACCCATCTCGAAGTCCAAGCCCGCGAAAAGACCGGCAAAGGCGTGGCGCGCAAGCTGCGCGTTGCGGGCCAGATCCCGGCCGTCCTGTACGGCGGAGGCCGCCCGGCTTTCTCGCTCTCGTTGAACCCGCTGCAGCTCCACAAGGTGCTGCACGGCAGCGAGATGGGGATGAACACCCTGATCGACCTCAAGGTCTCCGGCCACGACGAGCTCGACGGCAAGACCGTGATGGTTCGTGATCTCCAGCGCGACCCGGTGAAGGGGACCTTCATCCACGCCGATCTCTACGAGGTGGATCTCTCGCAGAAGATCGAGGTGCAGGTGCCGCTCCACCTCGCGGGCAAGTCCAAGGGCGTCGAGTTCGCCGGCGGCATCCTCGACCACGCCCTGCGTGAGATCGAAGTGCGCTGCCTGCCGCGGGCCATCCCGGATGAGTTCGTGGTGGACGTGACGGAGCTCGACCTGGGCGACTCGCTCCACGTGCGCGACATCGCGCTGCCCGCCGGCGTCGAGTTGATCTCCGACGGTGACCTGTCGCTGGTTTCGGTGGTGGCTCCGGTGAAGGAAGAGGAGCCCGTCGTCGAGGTCGCGGAGCCGTCGAGGGCGAGGACGCCGAGGGCGATGCCGCTGCCACGGACGAGGGCGGCGACAAGGCGGAGAGCGGCGACTAGCGCCGCCGCCCTGTGAAGCTCGTCGTCGGCCTGGGCAACCCCGGGCCCCAGTACGCCGACACACGCCACAACGTGGGTTTCCGCGTGGTGGAGCACATGGCCGAAGCCCTGGGGCTCGCCTTTTCGGCGCGTCCCGATGGCCGGCTGGTCCAAGGCACCCTGCCCGGCGAAGACGGTGGCGAGGTCGCCTTCGCGCTGCTCGAGCCGGGCACGTTCATGAACCGATCGGGCGGCCCCGTGTCCGCGGCCCTGACCGAGCTAGGCATCACCGACCCCGCCCGCGATCTGCTCGTGGTCTACGACGACCTCGACCTCCCCACCGCGCGCCTGCGGGTCCGCAAGAAGGGCGGAGCCGGCGGACACAACGGCCTTGGCGACATCCTGACCGCGCTCGACACGCGCGACGTGCCGCGCATCCGCTTCGGGGTCGGGCGGCCTCCCGAAGGCGTCGACGCCGTCGATCATGTGTTGGCCCCCTTCGACCGGGCCGAAGAGGCGGCCATCGACGCCGGGGTCGCCGAGGCGGCCGAGGCGGCCCGAGCCTTCGTTACCGACGGGATCGACGTCGCCATGAACCGCTTCAACTCCTCGCCGCGGGAACCCGCGGCAGCAGATGCCGGTGGTCGCAAGAGCGAGGGGCAGCCGGTACAGTCGCCGGCCGCGGCACCGGCCCAACAGCCGCTCGCGGCACTGGCCAAGCCGCCGCCCGCCCAAGAGCCGACCCGGAGCCCGCAGCCAGCCATGCCCGAAGCCCCCCAGCCCCTCGCACAGCGGATCGCGCGCCCCTTCGTGCAGTTCATGCGGCTGGAGATCGCGAGCGCGCTGGTGTTGCTGGCGATGACGGCCCTTGCACTGGTCTGGGCCAACTCGCCGTTCGCAGAGAGCTACGAGCATCTCCTCCACGAGCCCATCGCGTTCGCCTTGGGCTCCCACGCGTTGTCGCTGTCGGTCCACCATTGGATCAACGATGGCTTGATGGCGATCTTCTTCTTCCTCGTCGGGATGGAGATCAAGCGCGAGATGGTCTTGGGTGACCTCTCGACCCGCGCCCGGGCGATGCTGCCCGTCATGGGCGCCCTCGGCGGGATGCTGCTGCCCGCCGGGATCTATGCGGCCATGCACTGGGGTGGCCCGGCGATCGGGGGCTGGGGCATCCCCATGGCGACCGACATCGCGTTCGCGGTGGCGGCGATGTCGGTGCTCGGCTCGCGCGTCCCCGCGCCGCTCAAGGTCTTCCTGCTGGCCCTGGCCATCGCCGACGACCTGGGCGCCGTGCTCGTGATCGCCGTCTTCTACACCGATACGATCCACCTGGCTGCGCTCGGCTGGGCCGCCGCCTCGCTGGCCGTCGTCTATGCCATGAACATGTCGGGCGTGCGCTCCTTCCAGGCCTACTGGGTGGTGGGCGCGGTGGCCTGGTTCTTCACGCACGAGTCGGGCGTGCACGCGACCATCGCGGGTGTGTTGCTCGGCCTGATGACACCTGCCTACCCCGACCCCGAGCGGCAGGGCTCCCTGCTGCCTCGTTCGCATGTCGCGCTCGATCACCTGCGCGATTGGATCTCGCGAGACGAGGAAGACAAGGGCGGGCACAACCGACACCACGCCGTTGTGAGCCTGCAGAACGCGACGCGCGACTCGCTCTCGCCCCTCGACTACCTGACCAATCGCCTCGAGCGCCCCGTGCTCTTCCTGATCATGCCGCTGTTCGCGCTGGCCAACGCCGGCGTGGCCATCGAGGCCAGCACGTTCTCGGATCCCACCGCGACGCGGGTGGCCCTCGCGGTCGCCCTCGGCTTGCTCGTCGGCAAGCCCATCGGCATCACACTGCTCAGCTGGGGTGCTGTGCGGATCGGGCTG
>JAFDDA010000018.1 GCA_019311105.1 Deltaproteobacteria bacterium | reverse complement strand
CGAGTCGGGCGTATCCATCGTGTTCACCTTGCTCGGCCCGGGGTTCACCCGTGCTTTCTCGAGCACCATCTTCCGCTCGGCCTCCGCGCGATGCTTCGGCGGCACACTGTGGATGTCCATGGTGAAGTGCTCGTGCCCGTCGCCGTCCGTCCAGCGGTAGATCTCTGCCGACGCGGGTGCCGCCAAGGCGAGCGCGAAGCTGGCTGCGGCGAGAAGGGTCGAGAATCGCACGCGAAACATGGGTGTTGAATCGGCCGGCGACTCCGCGGCCTTGATGGCCGAGGCGCGCTGCCTGCGCACGGCCTGCGGAACGGTTGCCGGTGCCGCGAAGAACCACCAAGCCGACAAGCAAGGCCGCGAGCCACGGAGCCGGCGGAGCCTCGGGGAGCTCGGCGGCGAGGGTGGCGGGGTTGTCGACGATGTAGCCGTCGAGCCCGGCTGCGATCAGTGTCTGCATCTCGGTGACGCCGGCCGGGAAGAGGTTCCACGCGAACACGAGGAAGCCGCGCGCCTGGGCCTCCACGATGAAGCTCGGGCCGAAGGGCGAGGTCAGGAAGAAGAGATCCACGAGCGAGAAGCCATCGACACCGAGGAGCGTCATGTCGTCGAGGAAGCCGGACCAATCTTCGGGGGTCGGGTGGTCGGGCGAGAGCGCCGTCCACAGGATCGTGGCGTTGGGAACCTGGGCCTGGATGTCGAGAACCTGCGCGGACTCCCAGGCCGTCACCCAGAGCTGCGTCGCCGCGAACCCGGTGGACGTGAGCGCGCTCGCGATCCCGGCGCCGAAGGTCAAGCCGCTCTTCTGATCGAGCAGCAACGGGCCCTGGCCGATCCCTGCCGAGAGGGCCTCCTCCAAGGTCGGGATGCCAACGCCCGCGAACTCCGGCGCGAACCACGAGCCGGCGTCGAGCTGCTGCAACTCGGCGAGCGTGTGGTCGGCCACCGGGCCGGCGCCGTCGGTGGTCCGGTCGAGCGTGTCGTCGTGCAGGATCACGACCGCGCCGTCCGACGACTTCTGGAGATCGATCTCCACCATGTCGGCGCCCGCAGCGAATGCAGCGGCCTGCGAGACCAACGTGTTCTCGGGGAATCGGCCCGGGAACCCGCGATGCCCCACGTTCAGGAACGGGCCGGCCGAGGCCGCCATCGACGTGGAGGACAAGAGGGCGGCGACAGGTGGGGAGCCAAGGCCGATCGTGTCAGCTCATGTGGTGGGCGCGGACGGGATCGAACCGCCGACCCCCTGGGTGTAAACCAGGTGCTCTCCCAGCTGAGCTACGCGCCCGAGTTCGCAGGGGCACGCCTGGCGGCGTTGCGCTGCGCTCGACGTACACAGGGTACGCCTTCGCTTGCGCGCCTTGCCAGTCGGTGCCCGGGGGCGGGACTTCGAAGATCTCGTCGATGCTGTGGTCGCCGACGTGCTCGAGTTGGCCCGGGTCCCTGAGCTCGAGTGCACGGACGAGGACTTCGTCCATGTGGTCGACCAGGATGATGTCGAGGCCGCGCTTCACGTTGGTGGGAATGTCCTTGAGATCCTTCTCGTTGTCCTTCGGGACGAGCACGGTATCGATGCCGCCGCGCAGCGCCGCGATCAGCTTCTCCTTCAGGCCGCCGATCGGGAGCACGCGCCCGCGCAATGTGATCTCGCCCGTCATGGCGACGTTCGAGCGCACGGGGAGGCCCGTCAGCGCCGAGGAGATCGACGTGGCAATGGTGATGCCGGCGGACGGGCCGTCCTTCGGGGTCGCGCCCTCGGGCACGTGGATGTGGATGTCGACCTTCGAGTAGAAGTCACGCGCGAGGCCGAGTTGCTTGGCCCGCGAGCGCACGTAGGACATGGCCGCGTTGGCGCTCTCCTGCATGACCTCGCCGAGGCGACCCGTCACCTGGAGCTTGCCCCGGCCGGGTGTTGCCGAGACCTCGGTCTGCAGCAGCTCGCCGCCAACCTCGGTGAAGGCCAGGCCAGTGCAGACGCCGACCAGGCTCTCCTCTTCCTTCTTCCCGTAGCGGTGCCTCGCCACGCCGAGGAGCTTCTTCACGGCCGCGGGCGTGACCTTCGTCTTCTCGTAGGCGTCGCCCTGCTTCACGAGGTTGCGGGCGACCTTGCGGCAGATGCTCGCGATCTCCCGCTGCAAGCTCCGCACGCCCGCCTCGCGTGTGTGACCGCGGATGATCTCGAGGATCGCCGAATCGGTGAAGGTGATCTGCTCCTCGGTCAGGCCGTTCGCTTCGCGCTCCTTCGCCACCAGGTAGTCGCGCGCGATCTGGGCCTTCTCGCTCTCGATGTAGCCCGGGAGCTGGATGATCTCCATGCGGTCCTGAAGCGGGCGCGGGATCTCGTGCAGGTTGTTCGCCGTGCAGACGAACATCACCTTCGAGAGGTTGTATTCGAGGTCGAGATAGTGGTCGTTGAACGTGTCGTTCTGCTCGGGGTCGAGCACCTCGAGCAACGCGGACGACGGGTCGCCGCGAAAGTCGACACTCATCTTGTCGACCTCGTCGAGCAGGAAGATCGGGTTGCTCGACCCGGCCTTCTTCAGACCCTGGATGATCTTGCCCGGGAAGGCCCCGATGTAGGTGCGCCGGTGGCCGCGGATCTCCGCCTCGTCGCGCACGCCACCGAGGCTGATGCGCACGAAGTCGCGCCCGGTGGCCCGAGCGATGGACTTGCCGAGGGACGTCTTGCCGACACCCGGCGGGCCGACGAGGCACAGGATCGGGCCCTTCATCGTCTCGACCAGGCTCTGGACGGCCAGGAACTCGACGATGCGCTCCTTCGGCTTCTCGAGGCCGAAGTGATCCTCGTCGAGGATGCGTTCGGCTTCGCCGAGGTCCTCGTTCGCGTCGGTGCACTCGTCCCACGGCAGGGCCAGCATCCAGTCGATGTAGTTCCGAACGACCGTGGCCTCGGCCGACATCGGCGACATCATCTTGAGCTTGCCGATTTCCTTCTCGGTGCGGGTGCGGGCCTCCTCGGGCATCGACTTCTTGGCGAGCTGCTCTTCGAGCTCGCCGACCTCGTTCTTGGCCTCGTCGCGGTCGCCGAGCTCCTTCTGGATCGCCCGCATCTGCTCGTTCAGGTAGTACTCCTTTTGGGAGCGCTCCATCTGCTTCTTGACGCGGCCGCGGATCTTCCGCTCGACTTCCATCACCTCGATCTCGGCCTGCATCAGGCCGTAGACCTCTTCGAGGCGCTTGACGGGAGCGGTGAGTTCGAGGAGCCGCTGGCGATCTTCGATGCGCAGGTTCAGGTGGGCGACGACGGTGTCGGCGAGGCGGGCCGGCGTCTGGATCGCGGCGATGGTGCTCACCGTCTCCGGCGGCACTTTCTTGTTGAGCTTGACGTAGGTCTCGAAGGTCGCGTGGACGCTGCGAACCAGCGCCTCGCTCTCGACGCTGGCCTCGTCGCTCTCCTCCATCACCTCGATCTCGCACGCGAAGTGCGGCTCGCTCTGGATGAATTCCTTGATGCGGGCGCGCGACTTGCCCTCGACCAGCACCTTCACGGTGCCGTCGGGCAGGCGCAGCAACTGGATGATCGTCCCGAGGGTGCCGACGCGATAGACATCCTCGGCGCCCGGCTCGTCTTCGGTGGCCTCGCGCTGGGCCGCGAGCAGCAGCTGGCGATCGCCCTGGGTGGCTTCTTCGAGCGCGTGGATCGACTTGGCGCGCCCCACGAAGAGCGGCACGACCATGTGAGGAAAGACCACGATGTCGCGCAGCGGCAGCAGCGGCGCGGTCTGGCGCCCCGGCGTGGGCGTGCCCTCGGTCTCTTCACCCTCGTCATCAGACTTGAAGAACGACATCAACTCCCGCTTCGGCGCTACGGCGCTCGGTCTGTAACCCGGCCCCGGCCGCGCCGGGTTCCGGCCTCAGCCGTGCTAGGCGGACTCCGCCTCTCGCTTGTAGACGAGAAGCGGCGCCGCGTTCTGCTCGATCACTTCTTGATTGATGACGCACTCCTCGATGTCATCACGCGAAGGAATTTCGTACATCAGGTCCAACATCACGGCTTCCAGGATCGAGCGCAGCCCGCGGGCGCCAGACTTGCGGGTGAGGGCCTTGCGCGCCACCGCGCCGAGGGCGCCCTCGGTGAAGCGCAGCCGCACGTCCTCGAACTCGAAGAGCTTCTGGAACTGCTTCATCAGCGCGTTCTTGGGCTTGGTGAGGATGTCGATGAGCGCCTCCACGTTCAGCTCCTCGAGCGTCGCGATCACCGGGATGCGGCCGACGAACTCGGGGATCAGCCCGAACTTCAGCAGGTCTTCCGTCTGGACATCGGCCAGGATCTCGCCGAGCGCGATGTCTTCGGCCTTCTGGATGTTCGCGCCGAAGCCCATCCCCTTCACGCCGATGCGGCGCTGGATCACCTGCTCGAGCCCGCAGAACGCGCCGCCGCAGATGAAGAGGATGTTCGACGTGTCGATCTGCAGGAACTCCTGCTGGGGATGCTTGCGCCCGCCCTTGGGCGGCACGCTGGCGGTGGTGCCCTCGATGATCTTGAGGAGCGCCTGCTGCACGCCCTCCCCCGACACGTCGCGCGTGATGGAGGGGTTCTCGCTCTTGCGGGCGATCTTGTCGATCTCGTCGATGTAGATGATCCCGCGCTGCGCCTTGTCGACGTCGTAGTTCGCCGCCTGGAGCAGGTTCAGGATGATGTTCTCGACGTCCTCGCCCACGTAGCCCGCTTCGGTGAGCGTCGTGGCGTCGGCGATGGTGAAGGGGACGTCCAGGATCTTGGCCAGGGTCTGGGCCAGCAGGGTCTTGCCCGAGCCCGTGGGCCCGATGAGGCAGATGTTCGCCTTCTGCAACTCGACGTCACCCACGAAGGCCTGGCTCTCGACTCGGCGGTAGTGGTTGTGCACGGCCACCGCGAGGGTCTTCTTCGCCGAGTCCTGGCCGATCACGTAGTCGTCCAGGGTCTCCTTGATCTCTTTCGGCTTGGGGACGTGGGAACTCGGCTCGGTCGTCTCTTCGCGGCCGTACTCTTCCGCGATGATGTCGTTGCAGAGTTCGATGCACTCGTCGCAGATGTAGACCGTGGGCCCCGCGATGAGCTTCTTGACTTCCTTCTGGCTCTTGCCACAGAAGGAGCACGACAGGTTCGCGTTGTCCTCGCGCTTCTTCATCCCTTGCTCCCGCCGTTCTTGCCACTGCCGTTGGCCCCGGTGGCCCTGGCAGACGGCAACAGGTCGCGGCGATCAACGACCTGATCGATCAGGCCGTACTCCGTCGCCTGTTCACCGGACATATAATAGTCACGGTCGGTATCGGCGGCGATCTTTTCGGCGGTCTGGCCGGTGTGATGCGCAAGGATCCTGTTGAGGTTCTCGCGGAGTTTCAGGATCTCCCGCGCCTGGATATCGATCTCGGTTGCCTGTCCCTGAAAGCCGCCCATGGGCTGGTGGATCAGGATGCGCGAGTTCGGCAGGCCGAAGCGCTTGCCCTTCGTGCCGGAGGTGAGCAGCAAGGCTCCCATGCTGGCCGCCTGGCCCATGCAGATCGTCGACACGTCGGGCCGCACGTATTGAATCGTGTCGTAGATCGCGAGGCCCGCCGTGACGGAGCCGCCCGGCGAATTGATGTAGATCGAGATGTCCTTCTCGGGTTCTTCGGCCTCGAGGAAGAGCAGCTGGGCAATGATCACGTTCGCGATGTCGTCGTCGACCGGCGTCCCGAGGAAGATGATCCGGTCGCGCAGCAAGCGCGAGTAGATGTCATAGGCGCGCTCGCCTCGGTGATCCTGTTCGACGACGATCGGTACCAGCGCCATGAACCTCTCTGTCTCCCCTACCCCGAAGGGCGTTTCAGCGGGGCCGGGCCCCGCCGTGGGGGATGCTACCCATTGGGCCCCGGCGGCGCCCGACGCACTGCGACATGCGCCAGACGGCCCGAGCGGGCCTCGCAGGCCGCATCCCGTTCCAACTCTCGACTCGGTTCAGACGACGCCGGGCGCGGGCCGGTGGGAAGGGCCCGCATGCCCCGGAGGGCGGTGTCGCGGAGGCAGCCAGGGCGCCGATTGGTCCCTAACTGTCTGAAACCTCTTCGACTTTAGCCTCGTCGCAGAGCCATGCCAACGCCTTGCGGTCGGCCAGCTGGGCGCGCAGGCCGTCCATCAGGTTCCGATCTTCGTAGAGCTTCCGAAGGCCCTCGGCGTCGTGGCCGGCCTGCTCGGCGGCCATCTCCTCGAGGTGGGCGTCGATGTCTGCGTCGTCCACCTCGAGGCCCTGGGTCTTGGCCACGGCTTCGAGGAGCAGGGTCTCGCGCACCTCGCGCTCCGCCTGGGGGCGCCACTCCTCGCGCCAGCGCCCGAGCTGTTGGTGCAGCTGCTCGTTGGGGATCGAGGCCTCGAGCTGCTGATGGGCCCCCTGGAGCCGGTTCTGGAGCTGACGGTCGACGAGGCCGGGCCCGACCTCGAATTCGTTCTGGTCGATCAGGGCATCGACGACGCTGCGCTCGAGCTCGCTCTTCGCGCGCTGCTCGGCGTTCCTCTCGAGGTCGCCGAGCACCTTCGCGCGCAGCTCGTCGAGGCTCTCGAACTCCTCGCCCAGATCCTTGGCGAACTCGTCGTCGAGTTCCGGGACGTCCCGGCGCCGGATCGTCACGACGTGGACGTCGAAGCTCGCCTTCTTCCCGGCGAGTTCGGCGTTGCCGTAGTCGTCGGGGAAGGTGATCTCGACGCTCTTGTCCTCGCCGGACTTCGCACCTTCGAGCTGCTCTTCGAAGCCCGGCACGAAGCGGCCCGAACCGAGTTCGAGCTCGTGGCCCTGGGCGGTGCCGCCTTCGAAGGGCTTGCCGTCCACGCGGCCGACGAAGTCGATCGTCAGCGTGTGGCCCTCGGCCGCCTCGGTCGCCTCGGGCTCTTCGGCCATCACCGCGGCGCGCTCGCGCATGCTCTCGAGTTCGCGATCGACGGCTTCGTCTTCGACGGTCACCACGGGCTTCTTGCCCGGGAGCCCGACGACGTCGCCGAGTTCGATTTCGGGCTTCAACTCCATGCCGATGCGGTAGGTGAAGGGCTCGCCCTCGACGGGCGGCGGGGCATCGATCGTGGGCTCGACGATGGGCGACACGCCGCTCTCTTCGACCGCCCGCTCGAGAGTCTGGCCGACGAGCCAACGCTCGACCTCTTCGGCGACGCTGCCGCCGTAGAGCTTCTGGATCACCGAACGCGGGGCCTTGCCGGGCCGGAAGCCGCGGACGCGCGCCTGCTTGCCGAAGTCGCGCAAGACTCGACCGAAGGCCTTCTTCACCGGCTCGGCGGCGATCTCGACCTCGAGGGTGCGCTGGACGGCGCCTTCTTCACGGGTGTTCAGCTCGAAAGCAACGGAGGGGTCGGCCACGGTTGGCTCCAGGATTCTTCGGGCCGCGACACAGGCGCGGCGGATTGGATGGGAAGCTGGGACGCTAGCAGAACGCCCCGGCGACGCTGCCTCCCAGACGCGCCAGGAAGCTGCGGGAAGCGCCGGATGGTGCCCCGAGCAGGGTTCGAACCTGCACGCCCGTGAAGGCAACGGGTTCTAAGCCCGTCCTGTCTACCAGTTCCAGCATCGGGGCCGGCCCGAGGTACGAAAGCAGACCCGGGCGGTCGCGGTCAAGCGCGCCCCGCTCGGCTCAGCGGGGTTTGCGCGCTGCGTCGAGCTGGCGCGCGAGGATCGGCCGAAGCTCACGGGGGTCGATGATCGACTCGAGGGATCCGACCGTGCGCGCGCGCTCGACGGTGTGGATGCCGTCGAACTCGGCGGCCACCGCCGACTGCTTCTCGAGGAGAACGTCGGAGAAGGTCTCGTCGTAGCGGGCGCGCGCTTCCGGGCTCGGCGCGGCGCGCATAGCAGCCTCCAGCGCCTCGACGCGTGGGTCGGCCGCCGCCCGCGCACGAACGTCGCGTGGGAAGACCACGGCCGCCGCGGCTCCGCCGCCGATCACCGATGCATAGCTGCCCGCGAGGGCCGCAGGGCGCAGCCCGTCGTTGAGCGCCCCGGAGAAGACGACGTAGGCGCCGCCGTGGTAGCGAGACACCACGGTGAAGAGGATCGGTCCGCGGAACTGGACCACCGCCCGCGCGATCTGCGCGCCGTATTCGAGCTGCAGCTTCCGCATGGATTCCGGGGAGCCGTCGAAGCCCGAGAGGTTCGCCAGGACGACGGCCGGACGGACGCCGCTGGCTGCGGCCAGGGATCTCGCGACCTTCTTCGAAGACAGCGGGAAGAGCGTCCCCCCACTCCAGGTCTCGGGCCCATCGAGGGGCCGATATCCCTCGCGCACCGTCGGCTGGCTCTCGACACCGATCAGTGTGACGGCGTGGCCGCCGAGGTGGGCGTCCCACGTGATCGCGGTCTCGGCGCCGACCCAGCCCGGCCAGCGCTCCAGATGGCCGCCGTCGGTGTCGACCAGGGCCGACATCACATCGCGCATGGCGAAGGGGGCCTTGCGGCCGGGGTTGGTGGCGTCGTCGAAGATCTCGCCCACGGTGGCGAAGCCGGCGCTCGGGTCCGCACACGCTGCGGTGGTGACGTCGCGCTCGACCGGGTCGCTGCTGGCGTGCCGGCGCGGTGCCCCCTCGCCGGGGACGACGTAGCTGAAGTGGTAGTGCTGGTAGAGGATGCGGAAGGCGTCGGCGAGATCCTGCGCGAGATACTGCGCCTCGCCGTTCGGGCCCATGACGCGCTCGTAGCCACCGATGGCGACCTCGTCCTCGGCCGAGACAGCGCCAGAGGCGGCCAACGCCGCGCGCCCGGTCAGGACCATCGAGCCCCGCTGGGTCATGATGAGAACCCCGCGCGTTCGGGCCCCCATGGTCGAGAGCGCATCGAAGTAGCTCTGGGCGCCGACGTTCACGCCGTCCACGATCACGTGGATGGTGTGGCCGGCGTCGGTGAATTCGATGATGCGACGCACGACCCGGGCGGTTGCGTCGAGGTTCTCGGTGCCACTGTCCATCGCGATCCGCGCACCGCTCGAGACGGGCACCCACTCCACGGGCAGGCCGTGAGCCTCGGCGAGATCCAGGGCCGCCACGAGGCGGTCGCACTCGCCCGCGGCGAGCGCGCCCATGTGACGGGTCGGGTCGGACAGCACGAGCACGCGCCGCATGCCCTCGGGAACCTTCTCGGTCGGGGTCGTGATGACCCCGAACACGACGCCGCTGTCGTTCCGGCCGTGAGCACGGCCGTCGACGCTGACGGCCCGGGGGTGCGGCTCCGCGGGGCCTTCGGCGAGATCGAATTCCTCGAAGCGAGCCGGCGGAAGCGACGGGTCGCCGGCGGCGCCGGGCGCTCGCCCGCCGCCACACAACATGCGAACGATCTCGTAGGGCTCCACGAGGCCGCGGCGGCGCGCCTCGCCCACGCGCCGTTCGTAGGGGCTGCGGGGTTCGAGCGGGCGGCTGTGCGGCTCACGCCAATGCAGATCCATCCGCGAGCCCGGCAGCTCGTTGATCTCGATCTCGAGGGTCTGGACGGGCCGCGCCGGATCGGCCGCGTCGAGCAGGCGCAGCCGGACGAGCACCTTCTCCAACCCGAGGTGTCGGGTGGCCGGTGCAAGGCGGCTGGAAAGGTCGCTCGCGAGTTGTTGCTCCACCACGAGCGCCGGTGCGACGAACAGCGCGATCCGGTTCCACTGCAGGCGTCGCTTCGGATCGTGGCGCGCCACGAGCTGACGCAACGTCCGCGCCGCCGCGTGGAACATGCGTTCGAAGACCGGGATGTGGGGCGCGGCCTCGGGGCCGTTGCCGGCGCCGTGAACGTCCGCCAGCACGATCATGCGCTCGTCGCCGGGCGACTCCTTGGCCCGGGCGCGGAAGGCATAGATGCCGTCGTCGGCGTCGAGGCGTTCGAGATCGAAGGCCGAGAGGCGCGAGAGTTCGATCCGGTCCGCGACCTCGGGGTGCACGCCGTGCAACTCGGGCGCGGGAACGAAGGCATCGTCGGCGCCGCGCAGCAGCGTCTCGAAGCGATCGGGCCCACCCTCGCGGACCCAACCCACGGTGAGGCGATCCGCGTCGATGCCAGCGCCCGCCGCGTTGCCGAGCACGAAGTCGCACTCCGACCCATCGAGATCATCCGAAACCAACAGCTCCGCCGCGTCGGCTCCCTGGACCCCTGCAGCCCGGGCGAGGCGTGAAAGGGCCGACGCCGCTGCGCTGGCCGGCGCGGCGGCGCCGACGATGACCCGCCCATCCGAGAGTTCGATCCGTTCCAGGACGACGTCGTCCCAGGTAGCGCCGGTCTGGAGCTGCGGCGTCTGCGGATGATAGAGGCGAAGCAGGTGGGCACCGAGGGCCACCGAACGTCGGCCCAGGGCCGGCGATGCGAGCCAGCCACCCGCCCGATCGAAGACGACTCGCGGCGCGACGGCCAGCTCCGCGAGCACGGGCCCGGGCGGCGCGGTCGGGTCGGCTTCGGCCGCGTCGAGCCAGGCTTCGACCTGCTTGCTCGTGCGTTCCGCGCGGCCCTCGATCTCCGGCCGTTCGAAGACCTGGTAACGGGCTTCGAGGGCGGCGTCGGCGAGGCCGTCGGCCACGAGGCCCCGAAGACCAACGATGCCATCGAGAGCGCTCCGCAGTTCGGCATCACCGCCCAGATGGACGCCGTCGCGCGCGAGGCGGATGACCCGGCTCAGGGCTGCGCGCACCAGTCGATGGCGCAGCGCGCGTGCCTTCTGGGTGGCGAGCAGTCGCAGGACGGCGCGCTCGAGCGCATCGCTGCCGTCGAGTTCGACCACGCCGTAGTGAGCGAGCGCCCGCTCGACCAAGGTCAGGTACTCGTCGTGCAGGCCGGCGCCGCCGGCGTGCATGCGGCGCACGAACATGCGCAGCCGTGCGTGGTTCGACGGGCCGCCCGCGCCGGTCACCGAGGCGCGTTGCGACCGGATGAACAGCCGCTCGACATCGGCGAAGACGGTCAGTTCGTGACGGATCTCGGCGAGCCGCGAACGGAAGGCATCGGACAGCCCTTCCGGGATCGGCGCTTCGAGGAATTCGGCGAGGCGCGCCGTGCGGTCGAGGTTTGCGTCGTAGCCGAGCAAGACACGGCGGACCTCGGTGCGTACGGCTCGGAACGCCTCCCGGCGCTCGGGGGCGGGCGCCCGATCCGCCAAGGTCAGATCCGGCGCTCCCTGGTCCGGCGCGAACAGAGGCGTCAGCGGGTCTCGCACTTCGGGGAGAGCGAGCGCGGGGCCTTCGGAGACCTCGGCGGCGCCCTCCCCTTCGGGCTCGATCACCAGCAACACGTCGCCCGCGGCCACCTGGGCACCGACCCGGACCGGCACCTCCTTCACGACCCCGGCGACGGGTGCGTCGAAGCGGATCTCGGTCTTCATGGCTTCGAGGACGCCGAGGGTGTCCCCGCGCGCCACCGAGTCGCCGGGCGCGACGTGGAGCGCCACGACCATCGCCGGCGTTCCCGCACGCACCTGGCCCGCCGTGTCGCGGCCGAAGCGATGCGGGTGGCCGCCGATCTCGACGCGCAGGTCCGAGCCGACCGCGTCGTGCACGACGTGGAAGCCACGCTCGCCCACGGTGAGGCGACCCGTGTGGGCACCTTCCTCCTCGAAGGTCACGAACAGCGCACGCCCATCGAGGTGCACTCGGTAGCCCCAGCCTCCGACGGCATAGACCTCGAGCCGGTAGCCGCGACCGCGGTGGACCAGATCGACGACGAGCCCGTCCGAGGGCGGGACGCGGTCGGGCGAGATGTCGTTGGCATCGGCATAGAAGTTCGCTCGAGCTGCACCGCGAGCGCGCTGATAGGCCAGCACGGTCGCCGCCACCAGCGCTTCGACGGCGAACGGCGCGGCCCCTTCCCGCTCGACCACGAAGCGATCGAGCCACGTCGTGTCTACGCCCCCGGCACGGAAGTCGTCGCTGGCCAGCACGTCGAGCAGGAAACCCTTGTTGCTCGCGCCCGCCTCCACGACCAGGTCGAAGTCGGCCAACGCACTGCAAAGCCGGCCGAGAGCCTGCTCGCGGTCGTCGCCACTGGCGATCACCTTGGCGACGAGCGAGTCGAACTCCGCGGGGATCTCGGCACCGGTGGTGATCCCGGTGTCGATGCGGACGCCCGGGCCCAGGGAAGGTTCGAAGCGCGCCACGCGGCCGGGTGAGGGCATGAAGTCGAGGTCCGGATCTTCGGCACAGACGCGAGCCTCGATGGCGACGCCGCGCGGCTCGGGCGAGGCTGCCGGCAACGCCTCACCACGAGCGATGCGGATCTGCCACTGCACGAGATCCCAGCCGGTGACGGCCTCGGTGACGCCGTGTTCGACCTGCAGACGCGGGTTCAGCTCGAGAAAGAAGAACTCTTCGGGAGTGACGAGGAACTCGACCGTGCCGACGCCGCGGTAGCCCACGGCGAGGGCGATGGCGCGCGCGGCCTTTTCGAGGCGGGCGAGCTGGCCGGGGGCCAGTCCCTGGGGTGGCGCTTCTTCCAGCACCTTCTGGTGGCGACGTTGCACCGAGCAGTCGCGGCCCCCGAGAGCCAACACCGTGCCGTGTTCGTCGGCCACGACCTGGATCTCGATGTGGCGGCCGCCTGTGATGCGCCGCTCGACGAACAAGCGATCGTCGCCGAAGGCACTGCGGGCTTCGGCGGAAGCACCTCGGAAGGCTTCTTCCAGCTCGCCGGGCGACTCGACCATCCGGATCCCGCGCCCGCCGCCGCCCGCGGACGCTTTGAGTGCGACGGGGTATCCAAGCGTCTCTGCCGCGGCGCCGGCCGCCTCGACGGTCTCGGCACAACCGCCGCTCCAGGGCACGACCGGGACCCCGGCCGCTTCGGCCACCGCCTTGGCGCGGATCTTGTCGCCGACGGCCCGCATCGCCTCAGCCGTTGGCCCGAGAAAGGTGATGCCAGCTTCGCGGAGTCCGTCGACGAACTCGGCATCTTCGGCCACGAAGCCCCAGCCCGGCCAGACGGCATCGACGTCCTCGCGGACCAGCAGCTCCACGAGGGCGTCGCGGTCCAGGTAGGCCGCCACGGCGCCCTTCTCTTCGGCGAGCCGCACCGCGCGGTCGGCCTGGCGCACGAAGGGTGCACGTCGGTCCGCCTCGGTGTAGAGGGCGAGACATTCGAGATCGGAAGCTTCGCTCTCGCGGAGCGACTTCACGGCACGGATGCAGCGCACCGCCGCTTCACCGCGGTTCACGATCGCGAGCCTGCGAATCGGGAGGGGCGGTTGCGCGCTCATGACCGGCCACCCCGTCGAACCATCGCGACGAAGCGACCGTGATGCGAGAAGGAGACAGGGAGAGCCTGCCCGTCGAGTTCCAGCCGCGGGATCCGCTCGCGGCGGTCGAGACGGGCCGGAACACCCGGCGGTAAGGAGTCGTACAACAGCTCGCGCACAGCCCGGCTGGGGTCGGCCTCACCACCCTCCGGCAGCGATGCCAGCGCGCCAAGGACGTCCGACGCATCTCCGCGGAAGGCCACGGCGTGGACGCGCTCGCCGTCGGCTTCGACCCGCACCGAGATCTCGTCCTCACCGCGCCGGACCAGGCCCTGGCCGCTCTCATCGAGACTCGCATGGTAGTGACGCGGTGCGAAGCCGAGCTCCGGCGCCTCTTGTCGCAGGGCCTTGTGCGCCGCCTCCTTGGCGGCCCAGAGGGACCAACGGCGACGGTTCACGCCGGGCCCGCTCCCGATGTAGGTGCGCTCGCCGGCATGGAACGCCTTCTCGTCGAAGCGCGGATGCAGCGTGTCGGGCTGCGCATCGGCATCGCGCAGATCGACCACATCATTGCCGAGGGCCGCGCGGCTCATGCCGGCACCGGGCCCGCCCACGGGCCCCCTTCGCGCCCCTCGAGGCGCGCGAGTTCGCTCAAGACCTGACCCGAGAGTTCCACGCAGGCACGCAGACCGCGCCGCTCACTCTTGGGCTCGATGGTCGAGAAGGCGACGTGGAAGCGCTCCCCCCGCCGCGGAAAGTCCGTCACGCCCGTCTGCCCCTCACCGCGGAGGTGAACGCACAGCACCCGGCAAGCGGGGACGCTGCGAAGCAAGCGGCCCACCGCCCAGGTGCGGGCGTCGACATCGACTCGGCCTACGCGGCTGCGTCCGCCCTCCGGAAAGACCAACACGGCCTCGCCCCGGCCGAGCAGGTGAGCCACGCGCGAAAGCGTCGCCGCCACCGCGTCGCGCCGGCCGCGCAGGATCGTCACGCACTTCAGACTCCAGGTCGCCGCCCGCATCCAGGGCGTGCTCGCGAAGACCGTCGCCTCGGGCACGTTCCAGGGCACCGATGCGAAGTGGAGCAGGAACCACGCCGGGTTCCCCAAGGCGAACGCCACGAGGAACGAGTCCACCAGGGTCATGTGGTTCGCGCAGACGAGCACCGGCCCAGGCTCGGCGCGAAGCCGGGCGTAGGCCGCGCGCATCTCGGCCAGGCCCTCGAAACGGAACCGGGCTCGGCGAACGGCGAGCGACACGACCGCCGCCCACAGCGGGGCGAGCAAGAAGCTCACCCCGCGTTGGGCGCCGAGGGCCACCCGCTCGCGGCGGGACAGGGAAGGCAGGGACACGTCGGCCCTAGCCCACCTTCGCGAGGATCAGCGAGACGCAGTTGCCCACCGTCTCGACGGCGTCGATGTCGTCGTCGGCGACCTCGATGTCGAACGTATCCTCGAACTGCAGCACGACGTCGACGAGCCGCGAGGAGTTGACCTTCAGGTCGTCGAGGATGTGGGTCTCCTTCTTGACGCTGGCCAGAGCCTCCTGATTCTTCACGAACGGCGTCAGGATCTTCACGACGCTCTCGAACACTTCCGCTTCAGTTGCCATCTCATTCTCTCCTTCGTTCAGGCGTCCCACTTTTGGAACACCAGACAAGCGTTGACGTCTCCGAACCCAAAGCCCGCCTTCACCAGCGTGCGCAGCTCGGGTGCGGCCAACATTTCGTGGGGGATCGAGGCCGCGTGGGGCTCGATCTCCGGGTGCACGTCCTCGCAGTTGAGCGAGGGGTGGACGAAGCCCTTTTCGACCATCAGCACGCTCGCCACCGATTCGATGGCGCCGGCAGCACCGAGGGCGTGCCCGATCATCGACTTCGTCGACGTGATCGGCGGCAGCTCTCCGGGCGCGCGGCCGAGCGCGTCCGCCCAGGCTCCCACCTCGCGCGGGTCAGCCGTGGTGGCCGTGAGGTGGCCGTTGATTGCGCCCACTTCGTCGGGCGAGATGTTGGCATCGGAAAGGGCGCCGCCGATGCAGCGACGGACACTCTCGGGGTTCGGCGCAGTCATGCTGCCCCCCTGACGGTGGCCGCCACAGTTCACGAAGCCGCCCGAGACCTCGGCGCGAATGGTCGCGCCGCGCTCGAGCGCGCTGTCGAGGCTCTCGATCAGGACGATCGCCGCGCCCGCCGCCGGGATGAACCCGCCCGCGCTCGCGCTCATGGGGCGCGAGGCGGCCTCGGGCCGGTCGTTCCAATTCTTCGCGAGCACTCGCATGGCGTCGAAGCCCGCCCAGATGTAGTGCGACGCGCCCTCGGCCCCACCGCACAGCATGCGCTCGGCCTGGCCGCTGCGGATGCGCTCGAGCCCCATGACGATGGCTTCGCTCCCGGTGCTGCAGGCGCTCGAGTTCGTGGTGACCTGGTTGCCGAGAGCCAGCTGGCCGGAGACACGCGCCGAGATCCCGCTCGCCATGACACGCTCGACGGCGGTGCCACCGAGCCGGCGCACCTTGTTCGCATTCACGAACGGGACGACCAGCTCGGCCGTCGTGTCCATGCCACCGATGCCGGTTCCGATGATCGCCCCCGTATCCCAGTCCACGCGATCGTCCCCACGATCCGGGCGTTCGAGCCCCGCATCCGCCCAGGCTTCGAGGGAGGCCAGCGAAGCGAGGCGGTGGCTCGAGTTCATGGCGAGCAGCTCGTCTTCTTCGAAGGTCGCCTCGGCCAGCTCGTCCACGCCCTGGGGCACGCCGGCCACGTGGCTGCGGAAGCCGTGCTCCACCATCGCCTCGTTCACGCGCAGGCCCGAGCGTCCCTTTCGCAGGGCCAACTCGAAGTCGGCCACCCCGTTCCCGTTGGGTGCGAGCACCCCGATCCCCGTCACGACCACGCGTCGCCTCATCTCGGAACTCCCATGCCGGAAAGCGTCCCGGAACAGACCACCTTGCCGTCCTCGAGCGTCATCTGAACTCGAGAACGGAGCTTGTTGCGTCGGAAGAACTCTTTGTGGCCCTCGATGCGAACCTGTGCGCCCGGCGGAACGATCCCACTGAACTCCACGTCGGCGTCGGTAAAGACCGTGACGAGCTTCTCGGCGGCCTCGGGCCCCCCGTCGCGCGTCACGAGCCAGATCCCTTGAGCGACGACGCCCGCCTGGGCCATCGCCTCGATCAACAGAACACCGGGCGTCACGGGGTTGCCCGGGAAGTGCCCGCGGTAGAAGTCGGCGTCGGGGCGGAAGCACTGGAGCGCCACCACGTGCTCCTCGTCGATCTCGACGATCTCGTCGACAAAGCGAAACGGGTCTTGCTGCGGCAGGAGTGCCAGCACTTCGGCGGGCGTGAGTTCCTTACCCATGCATGCCCCCGTTCACGTGAAGCACGCTGCCTTGGACATAGGGCGCCGCGGTGGCGAGCCAGCGCACGGCCTCGGCCACGTCTTCCGGGCTCCCCATGCGGCCCAGCGGGATCCGGGCGAGGATCGCATCGCGCACCTCGGCGGGCAGCTCTGCCGTCATGTCGGTCTCGATGAAGCCC
Organism: Deltaproteobacteria bacterium; assembly: GCA_019311105.1. Lineage (GTDB taxonomy): Bacteria > Myxococcota_A > UBA9160 > UBA9160 > JAFDDA01 > JAFDDA01. The sequence continues at coordinate 62,460 of JAFDDA010000018.1, read as the reverse complement.
GGCGCCACGGCGTTCACGAAGATCCCGCGCTCGGCGACCTCCTGGCCCAGGGATTTCGTCAGGGCGTCGAGGCCGGCCTTCACCATCGTGTAGGGGATCTGGCCGGGGTTCCCGGTATGGCCCACCACGCTCGAGATCTGGATGATCCGCCCGCTTCTCTGACGCAACATGAACCGCCGCACGACCTGCTTGGTCAGGTACCAGGTGCCTCGCGCCACGGATTGCACGGCGTCGTAGTCGGCGAGCTTCATGGTGGCCATGGGTGCGTTCACGTTGTGGCCGGCGTTGTTCACGAGGACATCGATGCGGCCGGCGCGCTCCTTCAACTCTCGCACGAGGGCGTCGATGGCCTCGGGTTCGGCGAGGTCGGCGCACACACCGAAGGCGTCGGGCAGCTTTGCCACGAGTTCTTCGGCGGCGGCGCCGCTGCTGCGGTGGTGCACCGCAACGCGGAAGCCCTCGCCGGCCAGCGCCCGGCAGCAGGCCGCGCCGATGCCCTTGGCACCGCCCGTCACGAGGGCAATGGGGGTCACGTCACTCACGAGAGCTTGCCTCCTCGGCTGCGCTCGGAGGCGCGCGGGTAGTCGGCGTAGACGAGGTCGCGGAACAGGCCGACCTTTGCGCGCTGGATCGTGTAGACGGCCTCGTCGTCGACGAGCACCGTGGCATCGGCGATGGCGATGGAGGCCCCGGAGTTCGCCATCTCCCGGTAGCGCAAGACATCGAGCTCGTAGCGGACCACGCCGTCGTGGGGCCGGATCTGCCCGAAGAACTCGATCTCGCCGCAGCCGAGGGCGCGGCCCGCGCCGAGACCACCGGCCCAGTTGCAGAAGAAGCCGAGCAACTGCCAGACGCCGTCGACGCCCAGGCAGCCGGGCTGCACGGGGTCGCCGATGAAGTGGCACTGGAAGAACCAGTCGTCGAGGCGCACGTCGCGCTCGCCCACGATCCGGCCGCGCGGGCCCTCCCGGCGCAGCTCCGTCACGCGGTCGAGCATCAGCATGGGCGGCACGGGCAGGCGCGCCTCGAAGTGCTCGGGCGGGTCGTCCACCAGGGTCCCGTGCCCGAAGGCGAGCAGCTCTTCCTGCTCGAACCGTTCGCGCGCGAGGAAATCGACGTACTTCACGACTGCACTCCCACCGTCTTCGTGAAGCGCACCAGCGCACTCCCCCAGGTCAGGCCCGCTCCGACGCCCACCATGGCGACGTCGTCGTCGGCCGCCCACTTCTCCCAGTTCTGGGACATCACGCTCGGCGCGCTCGCGGCAGCGGTGTTGCCGAACCACTCGACGTTGTGATGGTGGCGGTCGGCGGCGATCTCTCCACGCTCACAGACGTTCTCCAGGACCCGCAGGTTCGCCTGATGTCCCACGAAGTGGTGCGCACGCTCCGGCCCGGCCTGCTCCGCGTACTCGCGCAGACGGGCCCAGCCCTCGAGCGTCTTGCGAATGGCGAAGACCTGGACCTGGCGTCCCTCCTGACCGAAGTAGCCCGCCCGTGGGATCACGACCTTGTCGGCACCGGCTGGCGAAGAGGCGATCTCCGTGCTCTCGATGGTGGCGACACCGGGCTCGGTCAGCGAGACCACGGCCGCGGCCGCGCCATCGCCCCAGAGCACCGCGGTCGTGCGATCGTCATAGTCCACGACCGGGGTCATCAACTCGGGCACGACCAGCAGGACGTAGCGGGGTGCCGCGTCGTCGCGCAGCGCCGCCATCATGTGGAGCTGGACGAGAAAGCTCGTGCACGCCGAGTTCAAGTCGAAGACAGGCACCTCGACGCCCATGGCCCCAGCGACGGAGCCCGCCAGCGCGGGGGTCGGCCGCTCGGGGGCGGAGCTGCCCGCCACGACCCAGCCGATATCGGATGCCGTGAGGCCGGCGCGGGCCAGGGCCAGCTCGGCGGCCCGTCGCCCGAGTTCGCCGGCCGTGATCGTCTGGGCCTCGCGCGCGGCGCGCACGTCTCGATTGCGGGTGGCCCGGATGTACTCGAGGTCGAGCACCGTGCGGCGCGAGCGGATGCCCGTCCGCTCGACGATCCAGGCGTCGTCCGTCCCGATCTCGAGGCTCTCGAGCAAGCGGTTGTCGATCTCGTTTTCGGGGTGGGCGTGGCCCAACCCGTGCAGGTGCAGTGTCATCCGGTCACCCCGGAGACGTGCTCGCCGCCATCGACCCGGATCACTTCGCCGTTGATCCAGGCGGCCTCGTCGCAGGACAGCAGGTAGATCACCCGCGCCACGTCGCGCGGCGTCGTGAGCCGCCCGAAGGGGTTGCGCGCCCTGGCCTGGGCCTTGAGATGGCCGCTCCCCGGGATCGCGGCCAGGGCCGGCGTCTCGGTCACGCCGGCCTGGATGACGTTGCAGCGGACGCCGTAGGGCGCGAGCTCCACGGCGATCGAGCGGGCCACGGATTCGAGGGCGACCTTGGCCGCCGCGACGGCGGCATAACCCTTCCACGCCACGGTGTTGCCCTCGCTGGTCAAGCCGAACACCCGGGCATCTTCCGCGAACTGGCCGCGCGCCAGCAGGTCTTGCGTCCAGTCGAGCAGGCTCGTCCCCATCGCGTGAATCGTGTTGCTGAAGTCCTCCGCCTCGAGGAAGTTCTTGTCGCTGTAGACCGGCGGCGTGGCGATCCCGACGAGCGCGTCGTGGCCTTCGGCAAGTAGCGCATCGGCGGCCTCGCTGAGCTTCGCCTCGTCGATGCCGAGCGAGGCCGCGAGGGCCGAGCGCGCCCGCTCGCTGCCGTCGCGGCGGCGCTCGGGTGCCACGAGCTTGAGGTTCCCGAAGGCAATCGAGTGGAGCAGGACGCGAACGCGCCCGTTCTCCCCCAGCGCCTCGGCCAGGGAGTCGAGGATCTCGCCGCGCTTGTCGGCGGCCAGGGCATCCGTGTTGAAGGTGCGAACCTCGACGCCGTAGCCCCGCAGCTTCTCGAATTCGGGCTCGATGCGCGCGAGAGCACCCCGCCGGTCGCGGTGCACGAGACACAGGTTCATTCCGTGCTCGGCCAGCACCGAGGCCGTCGCGAGGCCAAAGCCACTCGACCCACCCAGCACGACCGCCCACTCGTGGCCTTCGAAGCGATGCACCCGATCCCTCCCGAGGTCGCCACGCTCCGTGGCAACCGCTCGTGCGAAGGCCCGCTGGCAGCTGCCGCGGGCCCGAGAACCTGCCTGGGAACGTATCCATTCCCCGGGTTCGTTCTGTTCCGATTCTGTACTGATTTGCGCCTTGAATGACAATGACGTCTGTGTCATTTTCTAGCCAATCCACCCTGGAGCGTCAAGCGATGGCGGATCCGAGCCGACCTGGGAAGAAAGTGACACGAACGTCACAAACGCGGACCCGAGGCGAAGCTGGTAGGCTGAGACCCGCCATGGGTTCCGCCCCCCCGCCCGAAGGCGCCCTGCCGGGGCGTCGCTCCGCCGAAGTCACCCGCCAGCGCCTGCTCCAGGCCGCCCGCGAGGCATTCGGCAAGCTCGGCTTCGTCCACACCCGCGTGGACGACATCGTCGAGCACGCCGGCGTGAGCCACGGCACGTTCTACCGCTACTTCCAGGACAAGAAGGACATCCTCGTGGGCCTCACCCAGGACGTGGCCCGCACCCTCTACGGCACGGCCGTCTCGCCCCCCGTGGGGGTGGCCGGCGGGCTTCGCGGCGTGGTGCGAGAACGCCTGGGGGCCTTCGTCCGAGCCTACAGCCGCGACTGGGATGTGGTGCGGACCTGGCGCCAGGCCGAAGGCGTCTACCCCGAGGTCGAAGAGGTCCGCAGCCGAGTGCGCCAATCGATCATCGACGCCATTGCCGACCTCCTGATGCAGGACGGCGCGCGCGAGCTGTTGGCGCCGGGCGTGAACCCGCGGATGGCGGCCTCGGCCTTCGTGGTCATGGCGGAGGGCTTCGCGGACGAATGGCTCACCGCAGACCGTGCGATCGGGGAAGAGGACCTCGACCAGCTCTGCGACCTGTGGGTGCGGGGCACCTACGGCGACTCGGCCCTCCGCTAGCCCCTCCCCTACTCCGCGTAGCCGAGCGCGCGGAGTTGCTCTGCGCTCTCGGGATCCAACGGGAGCGCGGCATCGGCAGCGGCCGGCACAGCCCCACCGTGGAAGGCTTCGAGGCGAGCTGCGAGTTCGGCCGCGACTTCGGGCTCCACCGCCGAAATCTCGTGCGCTTCGGCCGGGTCGCTCTCGAGGTCGTAGAGCTCGCGGCGGCCCGAAGCGACATCCTCGATCAACTTGTGGCGTGGGCTGCGAACCGAACGCAGACGGTCCGGGCGCTCGCCCCCGTGGTCTCCTTGCGCAAAGAGATCGCGGTCGAGGCTGGCCCCGTCCGCGCTCGCCCCCCACAACACGCTCAAGTCGAGCCCCTCCACGTCGCCGGGTGCGGCGCCGGCCAGCGCGAGCAGGGTCGGCATCACGTCGACGATCGAGACCGGCCGCTCCACCCGTACACCGGCCGGAACCCCGGGCCCGCGCAGGACCAACGGGATTCGCAGCAGCTCGTCATAGTGGCTTCGCGCATGCAGCACGCCTCCGTGCTCCAGGAACTCCTCGCCGTGGTCCGACGTGACGGCCACGATCGTGCGGTCCAGCCAGCCCCGCGCTTCCAGCGCCTCGCCCAAGCGACCGAGTTCTGCGTCGGCCTGACGGATCCCTGCGTCGTAGAGGTCGGTCAGGTGCCCGCGGTCTTCGGGCGTGAGCTGGCGCTCGCCCCGCATCACCTCCTGGAGTTGACCCGTGCTGCCGTCGACTCCGCCGAGATAGGAGCCGACGAAGGCCCGCTCGAACTCCGGCAACGAGTGGTAGTCACTGTGGACGTCGTAGAGGTGCAGGAAGAGGAAGAACGGTGCGCCGTCCTCGGGCAGCGTGCGGAGCCAGGCGAGACCCGACGCGACGACCTGCGAGGGGGCGCGCCCGGGCGTGGGCAGGTTCTGGAACTCCTCGAAGCCTCGCCCCAACCCGAAGCGCGAGCCCAGGTAGACCGAGTTGACGATGCCCGCGGTACGAAAGCCCATCGAGCGAAACCGCTGGGCCAGCGTCGGGGTCGTGGCCGCCAGCCGCTGTCGCGAGGTCAAGACTCCGTGACGGCGCGGGTAGAGGCCGGTCAAGAGCGAAGCGTGTGCCGGGAGGGTCCACGGCGAAACCGACATCGCGTGTTCGAACAGGGTGCCCTCGGAGGCCCACTGGTCGAGCGCAGGTGAAGTCGGGCGCGGGTGCCCATAGGCGCCGAGGTGATCTGGGCGAAGCGTGTCCACCGAGACGAGCACGACGCCGCGCAGGGCATCGGCGGGCTCCGAGCCGCAACCCGAGGCCGAAACCAAGGCCGAAACGCACACCAAGGCGGCCAACGCTGCGGCGACGACGGCCGAAGCGGGCCGGGATCTCGAGCGTCGGAAACCTTGAAGTGGGGTTGCCGTCATGGATTGGGCTGGTGAGCGCGCGGGGAATCGAACCCCGAACCTAGTGGTTAAGAGCCACTTGCTCTGCCAATTGAGCTACGCGCCCAGGTGCAAGCTAGAACGCGAAGCTCGACGCGGCAAGGGTGTGTCGGCGCGCGTCGGGCGCCCCGAGACGCGAAGGCTTCAGGCCGAACCGAAGCCGCCGCCACCGGGAGTCTCGATGAGCAGGCAATCCCCCGCCGCCAGCTCGCGGCTGGCCTTGGCGGGGAGGCGCTCCACACTCCCGTCGGCACGCTCGACTTGGTTGCGTCCCGGCGCTCCCGCGCCGCCGCCGGCCGCACCGTAGGGCCCGACGGCTCGCCGCTCGGTCAAGAGAGACACCGTTACAGGCGCGAGGAAGCGATAGCGGCGAACGAGGCCATCGCCACCGGGGTTCGCGCCGCCGCCGCCCGAGCCGCGGCGCAGTGCGAAGGTCTCGAGCCGGACGGGGTGACGGGCCTCGAGCACCTCGAGATCGGTGATCCGCGTGTTCGTCATGTGGGTGTGAACGCCCGAGGCGCCGGCGAAGTCGGGCCCGGCGCCGGCGCCCCCGCCGATGGTCTCGTAGTAGCCGAAGCTGGCGTCGCCGAAGGTGACGTTGTTCATGGTGCCCTGACTCGCGGCCACGAGGCCGAGGGCGCCGAGCAGCACGTCCACCACGCGCTGGGACGTCTCGACGTTGCCGCCGACGACGGCCCGGCCCCGCGGCGGGTCGAGCAGCGAGCCGGGAGGAATGTGGATCTCCACCGGCGCGAGGCAACCGCCGTTCAGGGGGATCCGCTCGCGGACGAGGCTGCGCAGGACGTAGATCACGGCCGCCTGGACCACAGCCCGCGGCGCGTTCAGGTTGCCTTCGAGGGCGGCGCCGGTGCCTTCGAAGTCGATGGTCATGCGCTCGCCCACGACCGTGAGACGCACCCGGATCGGCGTGCCGTCGTCGAGGCGGTCTTCGAAGACGTGGTCGCCGTCGGCCAGCCGGCCGATCTCGCGGGCGACCTTGGCCGCCGCGGCTTCCTGCAGCTGGCGCATGGTCACCGCCACCGCCTCGTGCCCGTGTTGCTCGACCATCCGGTGGAGCAGATCGATGCCCGCGCGGTTCGAAGCGACCATGGCCTCGAGGTCGGCGAGGTTGTCCTCGGGCCGCCGGGCCGGGTAGCGGGCGTCCGCTAGCAGCGCGCGAACCCGATCCTCGTCGAGACGACCCCCCGAGACGAGGCGGAAGGCTTCGAGCAGCACGCCCTCCTCTTCGAGGGTGGTCGAGTCGGGCGGCATCGAGCCGGGCGTCTTGCCTCCGAGGTCGGCGTGGTGGCCGCGAGAGGCCACGAAGAAAGCGGGCGTCTGGCCTCCCGCGAGGAACACGGGTGACACCACGGTGACGTCAGGCAGGTGCGAGCCGCCCTCGTAGGGGTCGTTGGTGCAGATCACGTCGTCGGGGCGGAGGTCGGGAAAGCGCGCGCGCACGGCGCGCACGGTCTCGCCCATGGCGCCCAGATGGACCGGGATGTGGGGCGCGTTGGCGACCAGGCCGCCTTTCGGGTCGAAGACGGCGCACGAGAAGTCGAGCCGCTCCTTGATGTTGGTGGAGAAGGCCGTGTTCCGGAGCACCGCGCCCATCTGCTCGGCGATCGACATGAAGCGGTTGCCGAAGACTTCGAGACGGATCGGGTCGGCGCGCGTGAGGTCGTGCGCCGCCTTCGCGGCCGCGGCGGCGCCGCGATCGTGCAAGACCAACGTGCCCCCGGCCTCGAAGCGGCCCTCGAAACCCGGGTCGATCACCACCGTGCCCGTGTCTTCGAGGATCAAGGCCGGGCCGGTGAGCCGAGCCCCCGCGGGCAGTTCGTCGCCGATGAAGACCGGCGTCTCGAGCCGCCCGACACCCTGGAACCAGACGGAGTCGCTGCGCAGCGGGTGCGGCCTCTCGCCCCCGAGCGGGTGCGGCCCCTCGCCCTCGGCGGGGGGAGCATCGGCAGCGTCGCCGGGCACATCGACCGCCGAGCCCGGTGCGCGCGTCTGGACGCGGGCGGTCACGATCTCGACCGGCCGTCCGGGCCGGTCGTAGCCAAATCGGGCACGATGGGCGCGGGCGAAGCCCGAAAGCCAATCGCCGTCGGCCGGTTCGCCGATCGCGAGAGCCGCCTCGGTGCCCACGTAGCGGAGGTCGAGCCGTCGCTCGGCAGTGATCGCCTCGACCTCGGCCCCCTCACCGGCCAGCGCAGCGCGGCCCTGTGCTTCCAGCTCCTCGAGTCGTCGCAGAACACCCGGTGGAAGCGAAGCCTGCAGCACGACCCGGCCAGCGTCCTGCTGACCATCCCAGGTAACCGGGGCGCTTCCGATCCCGTAGGCAGACAAGAGCCCGGCGAGAGGATGGAGAAGGACCGTCTCGACCCCGAGCGCCCGTGCGATGGCGCACACGTGTTGCCCGGCCGCGCCGCCGAAGCCGACGAGTGCGTGGCCGCGGGGGTCGACACCGCGCGCCACGGAGACCTCGGCAATCGCCTGGACCATGGCCGCGTTGGCGACCTCGACGAACCCGGCGGCGATCTGCTCGGCCGCGAGGGGCTCGCCGGCGGCGGCGAGCTCGCGTTCGAGTTCGGCGAGTCGGGCGGCCGCAGGCTCGCGGGAGAGTGCGAAGGGGAAGCGGTCGGGCGCCAAACGCCCGAGGAGCAGATTGACGTCCGTCAGCGCGAGCTCGCGCCCCTTCGGTCGGCCCTCTTCGTCGCGGAGGCCGTAGCAGAGCGGGCCGGGGTCTGCGCCGGCGCTCTCGGGCCCGACCGTGAGGCGGAAGCCATCGAAACGGCAGAGCGAGCCTCCACCCGCGGCCACAGTGTGGATGCGCATCATCGGCGCCTTCACGCGCACGCCGGCCACTTCGGACTCGAATGTCCGGTCGACTTCCCCTCCCTCGACGAGCGAGACGTCGGTGGAGGTGCCGCCCATGTCGAAGCCGATGGCCTTCGCGTGGCCCGCCTCGCGTGCCACGCGCGCCGCGCCGACCACGCCGCCCGCCGGCCCGGAGAGCAGCGCCGTGGGGCCACGGAAACGCGAGGCTTCTGCGAGCCCTCCCGACGACTGCATGAAGCGCAACCGCGAGCCCGGTAGCGCGGCGGCGAGTTCGTCTACGTGGGCCTGGAGGAGCGGCGTCAGGTACGCGTCCGCCACCGCCGTCTCACCGCGCGCGAGCAGCCCGAGCTCGCGCGCGGTCTCGTGGGAACACACGACGTGCTCGAAACCTGCCTCCCGTGCGAGCTCGGCCACACGCATTTCGTCCTCGGGGTGGGCGTAGCTGTGAGCCAACACGACGGCGACGGCCTCGAGGCCGTCGGCGCGCGCCGCGGAGAGCGCAGTGCGCAGGGTGGCTTCGTCGAGCGCGGCCACGCGTTCGCCGCCAGCCGCAACACGGGCCGCGACCTCGATCACACACTCCTCGAGGGGCGGTGGTCGCTCGATGGCGAGGTCGAAGAGTTCCGGCCGCTCCTGGGTCCCGATCCGCAAGACATCACCGAGCCCCTGGTTTGCCACCAGCAAGGTCCGCGTGCCGCGGCGCTCGAGAAGCGCGTTGGTCGCCACGGTCGTGCCGAGCTTCACGGTGCAGGGTGGCAGCGGCCCGGGTGGCACCGACCCGGGTGGCAGCGGCCCGTCGCTCAGGGCCCCGGCGCGCGACAGGATCTGCCGGATCCCTTCCAGGGGTGCGGTGTCGGAGGAGAGGATCTTCGCGACATGGAGCGAGCCATCGGGTGCGAGGCCGATGCAATCCGTGAAGGTCCCGCCGCGATCGATCCAGAACTCGAAGCCGGCGTCGGGACCCGCCGCGCTCATGTCTCGCCCCCGACCGCGCTCAACCCGCACCCGCCGAACGGCCCGGAACGAAACGCAGCATCGCGCCGCGGAGCGGCGCGTCGCCCACGGTCAGGATGCCCAGCCCCGTGATGACGCCAAACACCGCGCCCCCGAGCCCCAGTTGGGCCAGCGCACCGAGCATGCTGGGTTCACCCGCTGGAACCCACGCCGCCGCGGCGCCCGCGGCCACCGCGATCAAGGCGGCCCGGGCGAAGGAGGCCGCCAGGGCCGCGAACTCCGGCGCACGATGCAGGCTGCGCCCCAGCGCGAGGGTCGCCAACGCGTTCGCCCAGATCGCAAAGACCCCGGCCGCCGCCAGCCCCTCGGCGCCCGACTCGCGACCGAGAGCGACGTAGAGCGGGATCGCGAGCAAGGCCACGACGGTGCCGAGAATCATCGGGCTCCACATCTGGGCCCGGGCGTAGAAGCCGCGCACGGCGATCTGCTGGATCACCCACGCCGGCACGGCGAGGGTCATGATGCGCAGGATCACCACGACGTTCGCGCTGTCCTCGGCCCCGAACGCACCGCGCTCGTAGACGAGCCTCACCACCGGCTCGGCCAGCACCGCCAGCCCGGTCGCGGCGAGCACGGCCACCCCGACCGCCACCCGCAACGTGTCGAGCAGGATGCGATTCAAGCCGCTGACATCCCCCTCGGTGAACAAGCGCGAAAGGGTCGGCATCGCGGCCGTTGCCGTCGCCTGCCCGACGACCCGGATCGGGACCTGCATCAACAACCGTGCATAGAAGAGCAGCGCGATCGTGCCCTCGGCCAGATGGTTGCCCACCAGCCGGTCGTACCACTCGTCCACGGTCAGCAGCGTCACGCCGAGGGTCAGGGGCGCCGCGAGGGCCACGTACTGGAGGAAGTCGCGGTCGCGGAGCGAGAAGCGCATCCGGAGGCGGAAGCCCCGCCGCAACACGTCCCACAGCGGCAGCAGGAAGGGCCCGACCACCGCGCCGACCAGGCACCCCCAGGAGAAGCCCTCGATCCCCATGCGCGGCGCGAGCAGCAGGCCGCCGGCGATGATCGAGAGGTTGTAGAGGAGGGGCGCCGCCGCCTGGGAGGCGAAGCTGCCACGCGCCATCAGGACGCCGCGCAAGATGCTTCCCACCACGATGAAGATCTGAGCCGGCAGCACGATCCGCGTGAGGCGGCTCGTCAGCGCGCGCGTCTCGGCATCGAAGCCGCCAAACGCACGATCGACCAACGCGGGCGTCTGCCACCAGAGCAAGGCGGTCAGCACGGTGACCGCCACGAATGCCGTGCCGAGCACGACGCCGACGAGCCGCTCGGCCGCCTCCTCGCTCTCTTCGAGCCGCCGGGTATAGAGCGGAATGAAGGCGACCGAGAGCGCCCCGCCCGCGAGCATGTAGTTGATCCAGTCGGGGATCTGGAATGCCGCCTTGTAGGCGTCGGTCTCGGCGCCGGCGCCGACCTGGTAGGCCAGCACGGCCTCGCGCACGAAGCCGAGCAACAGCGATGCCACGATGCTGCCCGAGAGCAGCAACGCCGCGGCGCCGATCTGCCGGCGGCCCCCTTCGCTCATGGTGTCGTCACAGAGGGCGGCCCCCTTCGCTCACAGTGTCGTCACAGAGGGTTCGGCTCGCGCCAGAGCTTGCCCTCGAAGGTCTCCACCACCACGTCGTCGCCCTCACGGCCCCGGACGTGAGGATGGGTCAGAGGCACCTTGCCGTGGGGCGTGTCGAGCACGTAGAGCGGGATCGCGAAGCCGCTGGTGCGGCCGCGCAGGCCGCGGAAGAGCGCCATGCCGTCCTCGATCGGGACGCGGAAGTGCCCCGTCCCTTCGAGCAGCTGGGCCTGGTAGCAGTAGTAGGGGCGGACGCGCATGCGAACGAGCCCCTCGCACAGGGCCTTCATCGTGGCGGTGTCGTCGTTGATGCCGCGCAGCAGGACGCTCTGGTTACCCACCGGGATGCCCGCGCGGGTGAGGCGATCGCAGGCCTCGGCTGCCTCGGCGGTCAGCTCGCGGGGATGGTTGAAGTGGGTGTTCACCCAGACCGGATGATGCTCGGCCAGCATCTCACAGAGTTCGGGCGTCACGCGGAAGGGCAGCGTCACGGGCAGCCGGGTTCCGAGCCGCACGATCTCGACGTGCGGGATGGCGCGCAGCTCGCCGAGCAGCCACGCGAGCTTGTCGTCCGAGAAGACGAGCGGATCGCCGCCCGTGAGCAGGACGTCGCGGATCGACGGCGTCTCGCGAATCCACGCGAGCGCCGTCTCGAGCTCGCGCCGCCTCATCGTCCAATCCTCGTCGCCGACCATGCGCTTGCGCAGGCAATACCGGCAGTAGAGCGCACACTCGTTGTTCACACAGAAGGCGATCCGGTCTGCGTAGACCCGGATCACGTTCTTCACGGGCGAGTGGGCGATCTCGTCGAGCGGGTCGGCGAGGCCCGCCGGGTCGTCGAGTTCCGCACCGCGCGGGACGACCTGCCGGCGGATCGGGCATTCGGGGTCGTTCGGATCCATCAGAGAGGCGTAGTAGGGCGTGATGACGAACCGGAAGCGGTCGGCCAGCGCGGCGACCGCCGCCACCTCGTCGACGACCGGGTCGACGAACTCCGCGAGGCCTTCGGCGCTGCGCACGCGGTGGCGCATCTGCCAGGCCCAATCGCGCCACTCGGGGCGGCTTTGATCGTCACGCGTCGCGAGCATGGGCGGGAAGATAACGATCTCCCGCGAGGCGACCCGGGCGGTCTGCCTAGCCGAGACCGAGGCGCGCGAGACCGAGCCGCGCGAGGCCGTGGCCCAGCACCTGGGCCAACAGCTCGGGGAACGCCCTCCCCTGCAGCTCGGCCAGGATCCCAAAGCTGCCGTCCGGAGCGAACGTCGGCAGGGGGTTGATCTCGAGAAAGCGCGGGCGGCCCTCCGCGTCGAGCTTGAAGTCGAGCCGAGCGAAGTCGCGGCAACGCAGGGCCGAGAAGGCGCGCAGAGCGAGCTGCCCGAGCTCCGCCTCGAGGGCTCCGCCGAGTTCTCCCGGCGCGTGGTGCGGGGGTGCGGGCGCGCCCTCGGCCTCGACCGCGTGGAGCCCGATTCCGCTGTCTCGGGCGAGAGCGCGCTGGAGGGTGGGCCACACCTCGGGCGGGTCGTTCCCGACGAGCGTCACCGTGTACTCGGCGCCGGGGAGGAAGCTCTCCACCAGCGCGGGCTGGCGATACCGCTCCGTCACGAGGCCGACCCGCGCCGCAAGAGCGGCCGCGTCTTCCACCCGCGAGCCCGCGTCGATCCCCTTCGCCGTCCCCTCCCAGCGCGGTTTCACGAAGAGCGGGAACGGGCCGGGAAGTTTGACGTTTTCGAGTTCCCTGGGTGACTCCACTGAGACATGCTCGGGCACCGGAACGCCCGCGGCCAAAACCACGGCGTGGGTCCAGGCCTTGTCGAGGCAGAGCGAGAGCGACAACGCATCGGAGCCGAGCAGCGGGACTTCCAGCAGATCGAGCAGCACCGGCGCCCAGGCTTCGCGGTTGCGGGTCCCGTAGCCCTCGGCGATGGAGAGCGCCGCGTCGAGCCGCGGAAGCGACCCGCCCTGCGCTGCGGCGAGCAAGGCGTGGGCGTTGCCGATGCGGATGGGCTCGTGGCCGAGCAGCGCGAGGGCCGCCGCCAGTGCATCGACGGTGGCTTCGGGCTCGTACTCGGCCTCTGCGTCAGGCGGGTCGCCTGGCCGCGGCCGGTAGCTGCCGAAGACGTCGTACACGAGACCGATGGCCAGGGCGCTCATGGCGGGGGATCGTAGGCCATGGCCACTGATCCCATCCTGCCCGAAGCGGGTTGCTAAGTTCGCCGCAGCGGCCCATCCCCGGGGCCCAGGGGAGGCCGTTGGCGAGGCACAACGCGATCAGACCGTGGGTGCCCGTCGTCCTGTGGGTCGCCGTAATCGCGGGCCTCGGGAGCTCGGGCTTCCAACACGACCAGACGTCGCGCTTCATCGGCCCGCTGCTGCATTGGCTCTTCCCCGACTGGAGCGACGCCGACATCGCCGGCCTGCACGGCTGGATCCGCAAGGGCGCCCACGTCACCGAGTATGCGATCGCAGCGGTATTGACCTACCGCGCCCTGTGGCTCACCGGCCGCGCGAGCACGCGGCTCGCGGCCGCCCTCCCGACCCTCGGCCTGGTGGCCGGCGTGGCACTCGCCGACGAAGGCCGACAGGCACTCGTCGAATCACGAACGGGCTCGCCGCGCGACGTTGCCCTGGACGTGGCGGGCGGTGGCGCCGGCCTCGGCCTCGCACCGTGGCTCGTCCCCTGGCTCGGCGGGCGGCGACGCGAGAACGAACCCGACCGAAAGGACGCAGCACATGGCTGACCCGAAACACGAACGCGCCGCCGGCTGGCTCGGCGTCCTCGAGCGCCTCGGCAACCGGCTGCCCGACCCGGCCACTCTGTTCCTGCTCGGCGCCCTGCTGGTCGTGGGTGTGGCCCATTGGGCGGCGTCGGCGGGTTGGTCGGTGGAGAAGACGGTCGCCCAGGATGGCGAGCTCGTGAACGTGGCCCTCAGCGCCCGGAGCCTGCTCACGGCCGACGGCATCTTCTGGGCCCTGCGGAACCTGGTGAAGAACTTCGTCCAGTTCCCGCCGCTCGGCGTCGTGCTCGTGGGCATGCTCGGGATCGGCGTTGCGGAACGCAGCGGCTTCATCGGGGCCGCGCTCAAGACGGTGATGCTGGCGGTCCCGTCCTGGCTCCTGGCGCCCACGCTGATGTTCGTCGGCGTGCTCTCCTCCATGGGAATCGACGCCGGCTACGTCGTGCTCCCGCCCGTCGCCGCTGCGCTCTACAAGGCCGTCGGCCGCTCGCCCCTGGTCGGCCTCGCGACGGTCTTCGCCGGCGTGTCGGCGGGGTTCAGCGCGAACCTGTTCGTCACGAGCCTCGACCCGATGCTCGCGGAGTTCACCACCTCCGCGGCGCAGCTGCGCGACCCGGCCTATCAGGTGGCCGCCACGTCGAACTGGTGGTTCATGATCGCCTCGACCGTCCTCCTGACCTTCGTTGGCTGGGGTGTGACCTCGCTGTGGGTCGAGCCGCGCTGGAGCGACCGGCCGCCCGAGGAAGGCGGCCCGACGCCGGTGGATACGTCGGACCTCGAGAGCCAGCGCCTCACGCCCGAGCAACGTCGGGGCCTCTGGGCCGCGATGATCGCTCTGGCCGTGAGCCTCGCGGTCATGGTCGTCGCCACGGTGGTCCCGGGCGCGCCACTCCACGTGGCGCCGGGGGAGCCGGCGCGCTGGATCCCCGTGATCGTACCGCTGCTCTTCTTCGCGTTTCTGATCCCGGGCATCGCCTACGGCGTGGCCGTACGCGAGGTCCGAAGCGACCGAGACGTGGCGCGCATGATGGGCGAGACCATGGCGGGCATGGGCCCCTACCTCGTGCTTTCGTTCTTCGCCGCGCAGTTCATCGCGTGGTTCCGCTACACCGGCCTCGGCGAGATGCTCGCCATCGCGGGCGGCGACCGGCTGGTCGAGGCGGCGCTCCCGAACTCGGGCCTCATGGTGGCGTTCGTGTTCGTGGTGGCCGTGGGAAACCTCTTCATCGGCTCCATGTCGGCCAAGTACGCGTTCTTCGCCCCGGTCTTCGTGCCGATGTTCATGGCGGTCGGCATCAGCCCGGAGCTGACCCAGGTGACCTATCGCGTGGGGGATTCCGTTTCCAACGTGATCACCCCTCTGAACCCCTACATGGTGATCTTGCTGGTCTTCATGCGGCGTTACGCGCCTGAGGGCGGGCTCGGAACGCTGGTTGCACTCATGCTGCCTTATGCCCTCGTTTTCACCGTCGCCTGGGTGATCATGCTGGTAGTCTGGATGGGGTTGGGTTTGGAACTCGGGCCGGCTGGGCCCCTGGAGTACCTGCCCGCGCCCTGACCGTCGCCCCCGTCGGAGCCTTCCATGCGACCCCTTCGCCTGCTGCTGCTCGTCGCCGCCCCGTTCCTGCTGGGCCCGGGCTGCATCCCGAATACGGTCCACGAGGTCGACTTCGGCGACTACGTCCTCCGCTATCGCGAGCTGCACAGCCAGCCCGCCTCGCCGACCGGCTACTACCACGACCTCAGTGCGACCCTCGAGCGGGTCGGCGGCAGTGCGGCGGTGCCGGTTGCGGTCGTGGCCCACTCGGTGGACCCGGGCACCCAGGTCGTGGCTGGGCAGCTCGGCTTCGCGGCCCCCATGCCCGGGCCGGTCCCCACGAGCTCGGCCTTCCGCGTCCGCCAGGGAGCCGCCTTCGACCCGGCGGGGCTCGACTTCACCCTCACGCCGGTGACGATGCCCGCGCTGCTCGCGAGCGCACCGTCGGCAGGCGAGACGGTCGCGCCGAGTGCCTGGCCGGTGCTCGACTTTGCGGCGGGTGTATCTCCGGCCGCACTCCTGAGTTTCGCGCTCGACTGCGCTGGCCCGATTTCGCTGGCTGCGCACCTCGTCTCGACCGAGCGCGTCGCGCTGAACCCCACGGGCGACCTGCCGACGAGTGCCAACTGCTCGCTTTCCTGGACGGGGCCGGGCGGCACCGAATCCGTGGCCTTCCAGGTCGCGGCCGCGGGCGCGCCGGCGACGATCGTCTACGACCGCAGCGACAACGGGATGTTCCCGCCCTTCCCCGACGACACGCTGCAGGTCGAGGACGCGACGACGGCCACCGGGAAGCGCAATGCCGTGCCGCCGCCGACCTCGCGACCCGCGGATGTCGTGAACCTCGCGCAAGGGCTGCTCATCGGCACCAATCGCCTGGACGGGTGGAGCCCCATCGCCGCCCACGTGATCCTGCTCTCCGAAGCCCCGGACGTGAGTTCGCTGCCGCAGACGCCCGAGGAATCCCTCGACCCGCTCGCGTCGATCGGCCTGTTCGACGTCGACCCAGCGAGCCCGAGCTACGGCGAGCGCCATCCCTTCGAGCTCTCCTATCGCGCCAACAGCCTCCCGGGCGACCCCGGGCCGACCCATCAACTGGTGCTCTATCCGTCGCGTCCGCTCGAGCCCGAGGGCCGCTATGCCCTCGCGATCACGCGCCGGGCTCTCGCGGCGGGCCTGCGACCCTTCGGCGCCGACGGCTACTTCGTGGATGCGCTCGGTGCGCCCGGGGGCAGCGAGCACCCGCTGCTTCCGGTGACTCGCAGCTTGCTCGACGAGATCCTGCCCGTGCTCGCCGAGGACATCTCCCCGCCCCTGCCGAGCGACGACCTGGCCCTCGCTCTGTCGATCTCCGTCCGTTCCGTCGACACCGTCCCGGACGATGTGCTGGCCATGCGCGCCCTGGTCGATGCCCTGCCGGCGCCGACCTACGTGATCGATTCGAACGACGCCGGAACCGGCGACGTCGAGCGCGTGGTCCGGGGCCGCTGGTTCACTCCGAACTGGCTGGTGGGCCCCGTGCTGCAGCGGGACGCCGCGGGTGTGCCCATGCAGAACGGCACACGCGAGGTGCCCTTCGTCATGACGCTTCCGGCCGCCGCCCTCGACAGCCCCGTGCCGATCCTCATGTACCAGCACGGGAACCCGGGCAGCTCGAACGAGGTCGTCGGCGCCGGCGGGCGCGTCGCGGGGGCCGGCTTCGCGGTGATCGGCTTCACCGACTTCCTGAACGACACGTTCGCCGACACCGTCGAGCAAGGGCTCGCGATCTTCGGCGTGATCCTGATCAATCGCGAGATGCCCGAGTACTACACCGAGACCTACGGGAACCAGCTCGCCTTCCTGAAGCTGATCGAGAGCCTCAGCACCCTCGACCTGCTGCCCGACGGGGCCCCCGACGGCGTCCCCGACGTCGATCCGACCTTGCCGATCACCTACGAAGGGATCAGCTACGGGGGCGTCCACGGTGGTGCGTTGATGCCCTACGCACCGGAGATCCGCGCGGCGGCCTTGGTCGCGGGCGGCGGGAACTTCGGTGAGCGGCTCTTCCTCCAGGAGGTCACCGACCCGCTCGGCACCGGCGGTTTCCTCCTCACCACGTTGCCGGGGGCGGTCCCGAACATCGAGATCCGCGACATCTGGGTAGGCCTCCAGTACTTCCAGACGCTCTACGACAATCAGGATCCGAACATCCACGCCCTGTTCACCTATGGCCCGCGCCGCTTCCCCGTGGCCGGCACGATGCGCAAGGCGAGCATCTTGATCATCGAAGGCATCGACGACTCCTTCTCGCCGAACAACTCCACGCGCAGCGAGGCGTGGTCCACGGGCCCGATCCCCCAGCTGCCGCCCATCGCTGAGCCGGCCACCGTCCTCGAGCAGGTGAACAGCCCCATCAACGTGGCGAACATCGATGCCGAGACCACCGCCGGCCTCGTCCAGTACGTGCCCTGGCTCAACGCCCTGCCGGCTTCCCCGGGCTGTCTCGGGAGCCGCGTCGAAGGCCACTACTGCGCTCAGGGGGCACCCGAGGCCATCGACCAACGCGTGGCGTTCTACCGCACCGCCGTGGACGACGGCGTCCCGACGATCTTCGATCCCTTCTTCGATGGCGACGGCGACGGGCGCCCCGACGCCCAGGAGGTCCGCGAGGGCACCGACCCCGACGTCTCCGACTGACGGGACCTCTGGCGCCACGCTCCGCCCTCCCCCACAATCGCCGCGTGCTGCCTGCACTCCCCTTCGGAAACACCGGCCATGAGAGCAGCCGGGTCCTGTTCGGCGCCGCCGCCCTGTGGCGCTGCAGCCAGGACGAGGCCGACCGCACCCTCGACTTCCTGCTCGAACGAGGCGTGAACCACATCGACGCCGCCTCGTCCTACGGCGAGGCCGAGGATCGCATCGGGCCCGCGATGGCGCGGGGCCTGCGCAGCGAGTTCTTCCTGGCCACCAAGACGAAAGAGCGCAGTTACGAGGGCGCGCGGGACGAGATCCGCCGCTCTCTCGAACGCATGCAGGTCGATTGCGTCGACCTGCTGCAGCTCCACAACCTCGTGAAGGAGAACGAGTGGGAGCAGGCGCTCAGCCCGGGCGGCGCCCTCGAGGCGGCGATCGAGGCCCGGGACGAAGGGCTCGTTCGCTTCATCGGGGTCACGGGCCACGGCACCCGCGTGGCCGCCATGCACGCCCGCAGCCTCGAACGCTTCGCCTTCGACTCCGTGTTGCTGCCCTACAGCTGGATCCAATGGCAGGACGCTCGCTACGTGGACGAGTTCGAAACGCTGGCCGCGACCTGCGCCGATCGGGGCGTCGCCATGCAGACGATCAAGTCCGTGGCCCGCCGCCGCTGGCCCGAAGGTCAAGGAGAGGACTCATCGACCTGGTACGAGCCCTTGACCGACCCGGACGCCGTGCGCACGGCGATCCACTGGGCCCTCGCACGCCCCGGCATCTTCGTGAACACGCCGAGCGACCTCGACCTGCTGCGGCTCGTTCTCGACGCGGCCGAGAGTTTCGACGCAGCCCCGCCGGAGCCAGAGCTGCGCGACCTGGCCGAACGGGAGGGCATCGAAGCGCTCTTCGTCCGGGGGTTCGGCACCCCCGCAGCCTGACCGCGTCCGACCCGCAACCCAGCGGCAAATTTCGTCACCTGGACGCCGCCCCGGAGCACTCACCCCACACTCCCGGCACCGTCCGGCCCACTCGGAAAAGCCCTCGTGAAGCTCGAATTCGTGAACCACGCATCACTCGTTTTCCGCGACGGCGAGGTGGCGTTGCTCTGCGACCCGTGGCTCGATGGCACGGCCTTCAACGACGGCTGGGCGCTGCTCGCGCCATCGGTTTTCACGCCCGCGGACTTCGAGCACGTGACCCACATCTGGTTCTCCCACGAACACCCGGATCACTTCAGCCCGCACAACCTCGCCCAGGTCGACGAGAGCCTCCGGCCCGGAATCACCGTGCTCTTCCACGAGAGCGATGACCGCAAGATCATCCGGCATTGCGAAGGGCTCGGCTTCCCAACCCGCGAGCTCGCCCGGGGCGAGCGCGTGGAGCTCGGTCCGGACTTTCACGTGCAATGCTCACGCTGGGACCACACGGACGACTCCTGGTTGCTCATCGAGGCCGGCGGCACGCGGGTCTTGAACCTGAACGACTGCATGGTCAACAGCTCGGAGGACATTGCGCGCGTGAAGGCCGAGGCCGGCGCCGTCGACGTGCTGCTGACCCAGTTCTCCATCGCCGCATGGGACGGAAACGTCGAGGAGGAGGAGCGGCGCCGCGCGGGCGGCCAGCTCCAGCTCGATCGCACGGTGCGGCAGTGCCGTGCACTCGAGCCCCGCTGGGTCGTGCCCTTCGCGAGCTTCGTCTGGTTCTGTCATGAAGAGAACCACTTCATGAATTCAGGCGCGGTCCCGGTCGACGAGGTCGCGGCGGCCGTGGCCCACGACACCGACACGCAGCCGGTGGTCCTCTACCCGGGCGACAGCTGGGAGGTCGGCCACGAGCATCGCAACGCCGAGGCCATCGACCGCTACCTCGCCGAGTACAAGACACTCCCGACCCGCGAACTCTGCACGGTGAAGACCGTCCCGCTGGCGGGGCTTCAGGAGATGGCGGAACGCTACCGGGCGCGGCTGAACGGCGCGGTGAGCCCGCTCCGCCTGCGCGTCCGCATGGCCCGCATGAACGCGGCCTACCAACGCCAGGCACACCCTGGGCTGCTCGGGCACCTGCGGGCCGCCCTGGCTCTTGCCTTCCTGACCCCTCGCCCCGGCCGGGTCTGGATCACCGACCTCGGGCACGCCGCGCTCTTCGACCTTCGACGAGGCCTCACCGCCACAGGCCTTTCCCGCGAGCAGTGCGATGTGACCCTGGCCTCGGACTCCTTGGCCTACGCCTTCCGCTTCCTTTGGGGCGGGTCTTCGCTCCAGATCAACGGCCGCTTCCACGAGCTCCACCCCGAAGGACGCCTGCCCCTGTTCGGCGCGCTCTGGATGGCGGATGGGATGAACCGGCAGGCGGGGGCCGAAGCCCGGCCGCTCTAGCCGCGCCATCGGGTAAGGTAGGCGGCCATGTCCACGCCGACCTACGAGCAAGCCATCGCCGGCCTCACCGCCCCCGGCGCGCCGTTCGAAATCGTGACCGAGACCGTGGTGGACCGCCCCATGCGGCTGTTCAAGAACCGCGAACGCTCCATGCGCGAGAAGATCACGAACGCGGGCGAACGCGGGGATCTCGATTGCTTCGTCCAGGGCGAGCGACGCATCGGCTACGGCGACGTGCGACGGCTCGCGTTCGGCGCCTCTCGGCAACTCGCTCGCGCCCACGGGTTCGAGCGCGGCGACCGCTTCGCCGTCCTCGCCTACAACTCCCCGGATTGGATCCTCTCGCTGTTCGGCGCGGTGTCGCTGGGCGGCGTCGGCGTTGGCCTGAATGGCTGGTGGACCGCGGAAGAGATCGAGTACGGCATCAACGACTCGGGCTCGCGCTACCTGGTCGTCGACGAGCGGCTCTACCCCCGGGTCGAGAGCCTCGCGGGAAAGCTCCCGAGCCTCGAAACGATCTTCTTCATCGGCGACGACCCGCCGCCGGGCACCGTGCCGATCGACGAACTGCTCGTCCCCCACGACGACGCGCCGGACGGGCCCATCGACGAGGATGACCCGTTCATCATCCTCTACACCTCGGGCACGACGGGTCGGCCGAAGGGCTGCATCACCACCCATCGCGGCACCATCGCCCAGATCACGGGGATCGTTCTGTCGGGCGTGGTCGGGGCCGTCGTGGCGGGCGTCTCCCCGGTGCCGGCCGACGGCGCCCAGACCGCGAGCCTGCTGACCTCGCCCTTGTTCCACGTGGGCGGGCTGCATTCGAACCTGTGCGCCGGCCTCACCACGGGCGCGAAGATGGTCTTCACCGAGGGCAAGTTCGACGCCGAGCAGGTCATGCAGCTGATCGAGCGCGAACGCATCAACGTCTGGGGCGCGATCCCGACCATGCTCCACCGGGTCGTGCACCACCCGAAGGTGGAGGCGTACGATCTCTCGAGCATCGCGCGCGTGTCGTTCGGCGGCGCCCCGACGCCGCCCGAGACGATCGAGCGCGCGCGCGAGGTGCTGCCGATCGAACCCACCTTCGCCAACGCCTACGGCCTGACCGAGACTCACGGCGTCGCCACGGTGAACGGCGGCAAGGATCTGCTCGAGAAGAAGACCTCCATCGGGCGCCCCATGCCGCTCCTCGACATGGAGGCCATGGGCGAAGACGGCGAGCCCGTGCCCGACGGCGAACTCGGTGAGTTGTGGATCCGCGGGCCGCTCGTGACGCCCGGCTATTGGAACCGGCCCGAGGCCACCGCCGAGGCGATCCAGGACGGCTGGCTCCACACCGGCGACCTCGCCTACCGCGACGCCGACGGCTTCTTCTTCGTCGTGGATCGCGCGAAGGACATGATCATTCGCGGCGGTGAGAACGTGTACTGCGTAGAGATCGAGAACTGTCTGGCCGAACACCCCGAGATCGACGAGGCCGCCATCGTCGGCGTCCCCGACGCCGAATTCGGTGAGCGCGTGAAGGCGATCGTCCGGCGCGTGCCGGGCTCGGAGCTCTCGGAGAGCGCGGCACGAAAGCAGGTCGCCGACCATCTGGCCGCCTTCAAGGTCCCGGAGTTCGTCGAGTTCATCGACCACCCGCTTCCTCGAAACGCGGCCGGCAAGATCCTGAAGAACGTGTTGCGCGGAACCGGCGACGTCCCCTTCGACCCGGAGAACCTGACGTGAGCCGTCCCGATCGCCTCCCTTGCCAGAGCCTCCATTGAACGCCGCCGTCCTGGCGACGATCACGCTCGTCGTCTTCGCCCTCGGCTACCGCTTCTACTCCGCCTTCCTGTCGCGGCGGATCTTCGAACTCGCGGACGACGAGCCCGTGCCCTCGCGCGAATTCGAGGACGGCGTCGACTTCGTCCCCACCCGCAAGTCGGTGCTCTGGGGCCACCACTACACCTCGATCGCCGGTGCCGCACCGATCGTCGGCCCGGCGCTCGCGGTGATCTGGGGCTGGCTCCCTGCCCTGGTCTGGGTGACGGTGGGAACGGTCTTCATGGGCGCGGTCCACGACTTCGCCGCCCTGGTGATCAGCCTGCGCAACCGCGGCAGCTCGATTGGCGAGATTGCGGGCGACGTCATCAGCCCACGCGTTCGCGCCCTCTTCCTGCTCGTGATCTCGATCCTGATCTGGATCGTGCTCGCGGTGTTTGCCTTCATCATCGGGACGCTCTTCAAGGCGAACCCCGGCGCCATCTTCCCGATCAACGTGCAGATCGTCGTGGCGCTCGGGCTCGGCTGGCTCGTCTATCGCCGAGGCGTGCCGATCCTCGTGCCGTCACTGGTCGGCTTCGCCTTCCTGATCGCGGCCGTCTTCTATGGGAACGACTTCGCGGCGGCCTTCCCGGCCGTGGCCGAGATCTCGGTCATCGGCTGGGTCTGGATCCTGCTCCTCTATTCCTTCGTCGCCTCGGTGCTGCCGGTCTGGTTGCTGCTCCAACCGCGCGACTATCTGAACGCCCACCAGCTCGTCACCGCCCTCGTCCTGCTCTTCGCCGGCCTGCTCGTGCTGCGCCCCGAGGTCCAGGCCCCGATGCTGCGCATGAACCCCGAAGGCGCGCCGCCGATGATCCCATTCCTGTTCATCACGATCGCCTGCGGCGCGATCTCGGGCTTCCACGGGCTGGTGGCCTCGGGCACGACCTCGAAACAGGTGGCCTGCATGAGCGACGCCCGCCCCATCGGCTACGGCGGCATGTTGGGCGAGGGAGCGCTCGGGCTGCTGGCCGTGCTGGCGTCGACGGCGGGCTTTGCGAGCGGCGCCGAGTGGCACTCCCACTACGCGAGCTGGTCGGCGGCTTCGGGTCTCGGGCCGAAGCTCGACGCGTTCGTCACGGGCGGTGGCGTGTTCGTCGCCGCCCTCGGTCTACCCCTCGAGACGGCCAAGACCTTCATCGCCGTGATGGTGATCGCTTTTGCCGCGACCTCCCTCGACACCGGTGCCCGCATCCAACGCCTGGTGATCGCGGAACTCGCGGAGAACTACGGCGTCCGGGCCCTGACCAACCGCTACGCGGCCGGCGCCGTAGGGATCGCCGCAGCACTCCTCCTCGCGGTCACCCAAGCCGGCGGCACGGGCGGCCTGATCCTGTGGCCATTGTTCGGAACGACGAACCAGCTCGTGGCGGGCGTGACCCTGCTGGTGGTCTCGATCTGGCTGAAGCGCCGCGGACGTCCGGTCGTCTACACCGCCGCGCCCATGGTGTTCGTGGCAGCGGCGACGCTGGTCGCCATGACCGGCGAGGTCTTCGGCTACTTCACCAAGGAGCTGTGGCTGCTGGCCGGGGTCGGAACCGTCATCCTCGCCTGCGACGTCTGGATCCTGCTCGAAGGTCTGCGCCTCTTGTTCGGCCACGACGGGCCGAGTGCGGAAACGCAGGCCGCCTGAACTCGCCTAGGCCAGCGGCGGCCAGGTCACCCGAACCACCGCGCAGTTGGCGTGGCCGAACTCGCCGGTGACCGCGGCCAGCACACCGCCGTGAGCCACGATCGCCAGCGTCTCACCGCGGTGGCGATCCGCAAGATCGTCGAGAACGCCCGTCACTCGCGCCCGGAACGCACTTCCCGTCTCACCGCCCTCGGGCCTCGCCTCGGGCCCGCCCTCGTCGAAGGCGGCCAGGGCGCCCGGCCAGCGCGTCGAGATCTCGTGGCGAGTGAGGCCGCCCCATGCACCCACATCGAGTTCGCGCAGGCGCGGGTCTCGAACGGGCACCAACCCGTGAGGCGCACCCACGAACTGGGCCGTCACGAAGGCGCGTTTCAGGTCGCTTGCGTAGAGCGCGTCGAGGCTTTCGCCGGCCAGGGTTTGCGCGACCTCCTCGGCCTGCTCGTGGCCCAGCCGCGAGAGCGGTGCATCGGAATGGCCCTGCCAGCGCCGGGCGGCATTCCAGACGGACTGTCCATGTCGAATCAGGAGGAGCCGTGTGTCCACGAGGCGGCGGAGGCTAGCAGAGCGGGGCCGTCGAATGCGTCACGCCTGGCGCAGACGGCGAAAGCCGAGCCAGAGAGGTGCCAGGAACACCGCCGAACCGATGGCTGGCGCCAGGGCGTGACTCACGAGCAGATGCCGGAAGGCGGGATCCATGCACCCGAGCTGCACCGTGAAGGCAGCGAGGGCCACACAACCCAGGCCGACGCCCCAAAGCGTCGGCACCGGCCGCGCCGGCGCCGCTCGCACGACATAGAGAAGTGCACCCAGGGACGGCAGTACCGCAACGATCGCAGCAAGCGTCAGGCACATCATGTCCGACCGGAACGTCCCCGCCACGGCGGCCGACGGGTCGGCGCGAAGCAACACGGCACCGAGACCCATCGCGAGCAGGAGCCCGAAGGCCACCAGGCCCGAAGCGACCCGGGCAGTGGACTCACGGCCCGGGACCGAGGTGGAGAGGGCCGCTACCAGGCCGCCAACGCCGACCAGCGACAGCCCGGCGAGGATCGCGCCGAACCCGCCCAGCATACGCGCCGGGTCCGAAACGTCCCCGGTGACGCCCTTCACGGCAATGGCCACCAACGAAACGCCTGCCCACAGCGCCAGAACGCGCACCACCCCGGTGCGCAGCCGCGCGATGCGTTCGACCGGCGAGAGGTCGCGCGAGAGCTCGCGCACGAAGTCGCTCGTCTCGCCTTCGGTGGGAGTGGGCTCAGCCATCTCGAAATCCTTCCACGCCTTCCAATCGTGCGCGCAACGCGCGGTAGCCACGGTGGGCCCGGACCTTCACCGCCGACATCGACACACCGGCTTTCACGGCGGCTTCCGCAACCGAAAGGCCGCGCAACTGAATCGCGGGCAACTCCGCGAGGGCACGTTCGAGCTCAGGCGAGAGGCCGACCCGCTCGAGCATCGGGGCCGGGTCGTCCGCCGGCTCGGGGACCGCGTCGAGCGGAACCTCGCGTTCCACGCGACGGCTGCGCACCCGCACGTGATCGAGGAACGCGTTGCGCGCCACAGCCCGCATCCACGGCCCGAAGGGACGCTCCGAGCGGTAGGTATGACGCGAACGATGGATGGCCAGCAGCGTGTTCTGCACGATGTCCTCGACGGCCGCCTCGTCCGGAAGCCTCCGGCGCACCAGGCTCCGAATCTCCGGCAACAGCTCCTGCAGCAGGCTCTCGTAGGCCTTGGCATCGCCGTCCTGGGCCGCAGCCATGGAGGTGCGCCAACGTTCCTCGCGGGCCTGCCGCTCCTCGGCCGCGCTCAACGCGCGCACTCGGAGCCGTTGGAGATGGACCGCTCGTGCTTCATACGGTGCGATTCGTCATGAGGTTACGAGCCCGATGCCGGCGCCGAGGCCACGGTTTCGCCCCGCCTTCGGGCCTGCAGCACTGGGTAACCGGCAGCACACGCGAATCGTATCCCACCCGTCGGAACAGGACGAAGGAGACGCGAACCGTGTACCAGGAACGCCCGGCCCCGAACCCGCCCGCCCCCCCGGCCTCGCTCGCCGGTGCGGGCACGGTCGCTGCGCGATGCCTGCCCGCGAGCGATCGCGAGCTCGGCGCGCTCCTTCAAGAGCTGCGACCCCGGCTGGTCGCAGTGGCCCTCCGCTACACCCGCAACCCCGAGATCGCTCACGACGTCGTGCAGAGTGCCTTCGAGAAGGCCCTGCGACACCGTGATCAGTTCCGCGGCCAGGCTCGGGTCTCGACCTGGGTGCATCGGATCGTCGCCAACGAGGCCCTCATGTGGCTTCGCAGTGAACGGCGACGCGCACGCCGCACCGGAAGCTTGAGCGAAGCCTCCCCCGAGGCCCTGACCGACCCGGCGCCCGATGCGCTCGCCGGGCTCGCCCACCATCAGGCGGCCCGCCGACTCCGCAAGGGCATCGCTCGGCTCGGCGACGAAGAGCGCGACGTGATCGAATGTTGCGTGCTCGCGGGCCGCAGCTACGCGGACTACGCCGCCGACCGCGGGGTCCACCCCGCCGCGGCCAAAAGCCGCGCCTTCCGCGCTCGGCGCCACCTCGAAGCCCTTCTGGGCGAAGCCTAGGCCCCGCTCGACCGACGGCTCGGCCTTCACGCCAGCGCACGCAGGATCGCGGGGCGCAGCGCCACCAGGGCGCGGCCGCGGTGAGAGAGCCGGTTCTTCTCGACCTCGGGGAGTTCGGCCATCGACACGTCATAGCCGTCGGGCTGGAACACCGGGTCGTAGCCGAAGCCCCCGCCCCCGGACGGTGTGTCCAGGATGCGCCCGCGACACTCGCCCTCGGCCGTCTCGACCCGGCCATCGGGCCAGGCGACGGCGGCGACGCAGTAGAAGCGGGCAGCGCGGGCCTCGGCCGCAACGCCGGAGATCGCCTCGAGCAGCCGTGCGTTCCGCCCGGCCGCATCGAGTTCGGCCCCGCCATAGCGGGCCGAGAGCGGGCCGGGCGCGCCCCCGAGACCCGCGACCTCGATGCCGGAATCGTCTCCCAGAGCCGGCAGCCCGGTGGCGCGCGCCGCGACGCGGGCCTTCTCGGCCGCGTTCTCGCGGTAGTCCTCACCCTCGTCGGGCAAGCTCACTCCGGGGAAGGCATCGAGCCCGACGACCTCGCACAGGTCCGAGAGCAGAGCCTTGATCTCTCGCAACTTGCCGGCGTTGCCGGTCGCCACGACGATCCGCTTCCGAGGCGCCGGCACGGCGGCTAAGTCCGGCGCGCTTCGCCTACCGCCTTCTGCTGAAGGCGGGTGATCTCCGCGATCCCGGACGCGGCGCAGTCGGTGAGCGCGATCAGCTGATCGCGGTCGTAGGTGCCCTGCTCGGCCGTGCCCTGGACCTCGACGAAGTTGCCCTGGCCCGTCATGACGACGTTCATGTCGACATCCGCGCGGGCGTCCTCGCGGTAGTCGAGGTCGAGCAGCAGATCGCCGGCCACCACACCCACCGAGATGGCCCCGACCGAGTCGACCAGGGCGTTCTGCTTCAGCTGCAGCCGCTCGATGGCGATGGCGAGCGCCACCCACGCGCCGGTAATCGAGGCCGTGCGCGTACCGCCATCGGCCTGGAGCACGTCGCAGTCCACCCAGAGCGTGCGGTCGCCGAGGGCCTTCTGGTCGACCACCGCGCGCAGGCTGCGCCCGATCAGGCGTTGAATCTCGAGCGTCCGACCGCTCTGCTTGCCCCGGGCCGCCTCGCGCTGGCTGCGCGTGTCCGTCGAGCCCGGCAGCAGCGAATACTCCGCCGTCACCCACCCCTGTCCCGTGCCCTGCAGGAAGCGCGGGACCGAGTTCTCATGGCACACGGTGCAGAGGACCTTGGTTCGGCCCATCTCGCACAGCACGGAGCCGAGAGGGTTGTCAGTGAAATCGGGGATGATCCGGAGCGGGCGCAGGGCGTCGGGTGCCCGGCCGTCGTGACGCAAACTAGCCTCCTTGCGCGGCCACGGGAGGCCGAGCCTCCAGACCGCGCCGGGCATCATAGCGCTCACCGAAGCGGACGATCGAAACGGCGAGAGCCTCGGCAATCTCCGCGCGCCGCGCGGCGCTCCCGAGTTCGCGCTCGTCGCGGGTGTTCGACAGGAATCCGATCTCGACCAGGCACGCCGGCATGTGGACGCCCATCAGGACGTGGAACGGCGCCTGCTTCACACCGCGTGAACGCACCGAGTCGCGGAGCGCCAGGGTCTGCTGGGCCATGCGCGCAAACTCGTTCGACTCGACCATGTGTTCGCTCATCATCAGGTCGCCGAGGATGCCGAGCAGCGCGCTCGAGTCGGCCTGGGGCTCGACTCCGGCCTCCTCGAACGCCTCGTTCTCCGATTGGGCCAGGGCCCGGGCCGCGTCGTCGCTGGCCTCCAGGGAGAGGAAGAAGGTCTCGACGCCGCGCACCCAGTTCTGTGGGGCCGAGTTGGCGTGAACCGAGACGAACAGGTCGCCGCGGGCTTCGTTGGCGCTGGCCACGCGATCGCGCAGCGAAACGCGGTCGTCGGCCTCGCGGGTCAGTACGACTCGGTAGCCGAACCCCACCAGGCGGTCGCGCAAGCGGTGAGCCACGTCGAGCACGACCGTCTTTTCGATCAGGCCGTCGCGGCCGCGGGCGCCTTCATCGCGGCCGCCGTGCCCGGCGTCGATCACGATCGTGTCGAAGCGGCCGGCCGCCGCAACGGCGTCCAGCGCGTCAGCGCGTGCGAAGCCCACCGGCGGCGCCCCGATCGAAAGGGCGACCCAGAGGGCCATGGGCCCAAGCAGTCTCACGTGTTTCCCCCGCGTCGACCTTAACAAACGGCAGGTTGGCTCCCAGTGTTGAGTGATGACTCGAACCCACCGCCTCAGCCGCCCGTTCAAGCCGACCACGCCAACGGCCGATGAAGCGACGTCGAGTTCCGACCCGAGGCGAACCATGCGGAATCTTCGCAACCAGACCGTCTCCCACTTCCTGACCGCACCGAGACGCTTCGCCATCTACGGCACCGGTGAGGTGGCCGAGGCGACGTTTCGTGCGCTCGCCGAACACGGGCTGAAGCCGAACGCATTCCTCGACGCCGACCGTACGGGCGAGATCCTCGGCCTTGCGATCCTTCCTCCCGAGGAGGCCCTGGGCCTCGACCTCGTGGTGACGGCCGGCGGCGATGCACGGGACATGACGGTGCAGTTGCGCGCGGACGGCTTCGAGGGCCCGGTCCTCGACCTGACGGCCGCCCATGACGATCGGGCTGCGGCTTGGTTCGACGACGTTCGGCTCGCCGGCGCGGCGGGCGCCATCGGCCGTGCGCGAAATCTCTTCGAGGACGATGGCTCGCGCGAGGTCTTCGACGGGCTCCTCCGCTACCGCCAGCAGCTCGACCCGGGCGACCTTCCGCCCGCACCCCCCGACCTCGGCCACCCGGCCGTGCCCGGGACCGATGGCGACTGGGCTCTCGTGACCGGTGCCGAGGAGGACGAATGTCTGGCGCTCGCCGAGGCAGTCGGACCCGAGGGCTGCGTCCACATCCTCGAGCCGGACCCGATGCGCCTCGAGGCGCTCCGGGATGTCGCCGCGACGAGCCACCTCGGCGCCCGCCTCTCGATCCATGCCCTGGCATGCGGCGCTCGCTGCCACGAACCCGGCGACGACGGCAGCGACCCGGTCCCCGGCGTGACCGTGGACGAGTTCGTATGGGACACGACCTCCGGCCGGCTCGATCGCCTCGAGGTCTCTGGGTGCGACGCCATGGCGATCCTCGACGGTGCCTCGGCCACCTTGAGCGAGCACCGCCCTCGCCTATCGGTCGACCTCTCGATCTCGCCCAGCGACCTCTGGGAGATCCCGACGTACCTGAAGGACGACTTCCCTGGCTACCGCCTGCATCTCGCCCACCATTCGCAGGGCCTCGCCCTCACCCGCCTCTACGCGAGCGTGAGCCGCAGCTAGGAAGATCGCTTCAGGGCAGCCGCCGCGACCGCTTTCCGCCCGCGCCGGGCTGATGAGCGTCCAGTGCGTCGCGGCATGCGTCCGAGAACTGTCCGCGGCGACTGTGGACGCAGCGAGCGAACCCCATGCGATCGTTCTCGTCGCCGCACAGGCGGCGGAAGTCTTCGTCGCAAGCGTCGGCTACGGCTCCGCGGCCGGGGCGATGAAGCGGAGGCCCGGAGTCCGGGTCGATGGCGATTCGACAGGCCTCCGTCAGCACCTCCCGCTCCTCGACGAGGCAGGCCACGAACTCGCGCTTCGGGCTTTCTCGGTCGAGATCGGAGCAGAAGAGCTGGACGTCGAGTTGGCAGGCCTTCGCGATCGAACCCGCAGCGACGCCCTCCGCCGCGGCGACGCAAGGCACCGCCCACCACGCAAGAACCGCGAGCCAGCCCACGGCCCGTGCTCTTCCGAACGCGAAACCTCGGGTCACCGGCCGGGCCCGAAACGCGGCGGGCCGTGCCCCTCGCCTTCGTGACCCCGACCGAAGCGACGAGGCAACCCGTCCAGAGCCGCCGCGCATTGTTCGGAGACCTCCCCCCGTTGGCGCATCAGGCAGTGGATCGCTCGCGGATTGCCGGCCTCGCACAACGCCTCCGCGTCCGCCTCGCAGGCGTCCAGGATCGGCTTCACGTGGAGGTCTCGCATCCGACCGCGGAGCTCCACCAACGCGGTGCGCTGCTCGGGCGAAAGCTGGTCGCGGATCTCGAGCATCGTCTCGATGCGATGCTTCTCCATCTCGGTCTCGAGGGCGCCGGCGCGCTCGACCAAGGCCATTACGGCATCGTGGTCCACCGGCTCCGCCTTCAGCTCCCGATGGAGTGCCTCGCGCGCCTCTCGGACCTCACCGTGCAGGGCGCGGCCTTCGGTGTGGGACTCCTCGACGATCTCTCGGATCGTCTCACGCGTGTCTTCGTCCAGACCGAGCTCGTCGGCGTGGAAGTCGAGCATGGCGCCCGGCGGCGGGCCGGCGCCCATCGGGCCATGCGGTGGGCGGGCCTCCGCGATTCCAGTGATCGCGAGCCATGCCAAGGTCGCAAGGGTCAGTGAGCTTCGTCTCATGTCGGGTCCTCTCTTTGGGCGCATTCAGCGGATCAGGAAGGCACTCGCGATGGCCGAGTACTCCTCGGGCAGGGTGCTCGAATCCTCGTCATTCAATTCATCGCTGAGCAGCAACTCCCACTCCCAAGCTGCGAGCTGCGTCTCGTCGGCGGGCGGAACCTCGGGCGACCGGAGGGCTAGACCCGCGAGGGCCATGAGGGCCAGCGCGATCGCCACCGGTGCGAGGCGACGCACCAGCGAGGGCCGTGCCGTCGCGTCCATCCGCTCGCGAAGCCGGGCGTCGAAGCGGGCGCGACCGACGTCATCGAGGGCTTCGGGCCGCCAATGTCGATCGAGTTCTTCGAGCCAGGGCTCGCGTCCGTCGTGTTCTCGATCGTTCACGAGTTCTCTCCTTCCAGGTCGCCTCGATCGTTCACGAGTTCTCTCCTTCCAGGTCGCCTCGATCGTTCACGAGTTCTCTCCTTCCAGGTCGCCTCGATCGTTCACGAGTTCGCTCCTTCCAGGTCGCGCAGATCGGCCAGCTCCTGGCGCAAGCGCGCGAGCGCCCGATGCAGGTGACTCTTCACCGTTCCCTCCGGCCGCCCGAGCAGGGCCGCGGTTTCTCGCACGGTGAAGCCTTCCAGGTGGATCAGCACGAACACCTCACGCTGCCTCCCGGTGAGCTCCTCCATGGCACTCGAGATCCGGAGCCGCAGCGCCGGGTCGCCCGGCGGCGCAACCCTCGGGTCGGCGGCCTCCGGGTCGCCCCAGCCGCCCATCCGTTCGCGCAGCTGCCGCCAGCGGCGGTGGTTCGCCGCCTGCCGGACCAGGATCCGGTAGAACCAGGTCGAGAGGGTTGCCTCCTGCCGGAATCGGCCGAGCGATCGGTAGGCGCGCAGGAACGCATCCTGGGCCACGTCCTCCGCAGCGCCGAGGTCCCCTCCGACCAGGCGCCAGGCGAGGCGCCGGGCACGCTCGCGGTGCGAGACCACGAAGGCTTCGAAGGCCCCTTCGAGCTCTGGCCTCGCCATGGCTTCGAGGGCGCCCAGCTCTTCCACCCGGCCGCTCATTGGCGCTTCCAACCTCCGGATCTCCCAGCCGCCTCGCAGGGCGCCAACCTCTCGGTTTCCGAGGGGTTGGACGCGCCTGGGGGCCAGGCGGTTTACGTCCGACGGGCAGCCTGCCGCGTCTGGGCCCCGCCTGCCCCTCAGCCCGTCCGCACGAGACTTGAGCGGCCTTCGATTGCTAGCTTCCGCCCCATGGAATCCCCGAGCCGCCCTCTTCAGCTGGCCCTCGCCCTGGTGCTCGTCACGCTGCTCGCAAGCTGCGGTTCGTCCCGCTCGATCGGCTACCAGGACGGCCGGGCCTACGTCGAGATGGAGCCGGCCGAGGCGGCCCAGCACGCCCTCGCCCCGCGGGTCCCCGGCCCTCCCGAGCGGGTGGATCTGGAACTCGCCTTCCCCGAGAACGGCACCATCTTCAGCGACAGCTCCGATGCCTACCTCGCCGGGCAGCTCGATGCGCCCTTCGGCGTCCCCGGGAGCGTCGACGCGGTGGTGGTCATCGACACGTCGCGATCCACCTCCCGCCTCTCGGGCGGCAAGATCGACAAGGTGGTTCGACGCGTCCGGGGTGACCCGCCCGACCCGCGAGCCAGCGAGACCGTCCTCGACGCCGAGCTCGCCTCGGCCCGCCTGCTGCTCGAGAACGTCGACCCGCGCAACACGCGCCTCGGGATCGTGAGCTTCTCGGGCGAGGGCGAAGGCGTCGCCCCCGGCACACTCGCGGCGGCGCGCACCGAGGTCACGTTGACGCGCCACCTCGACGCCCTCGAAGCCGGGCTGCAGCGCATCGATCGGCGGGGCGCGGCGGGCCGGACCCACATGGCTGCCGGCCTCGACCAGGCGGTAAATGAACTGATCGGCCGGGGCCGCTCGCGTCCCCGGGACGACGGGGCGACCCAGAAAGTCGTGGTCTTCTTCACGGATGGAACGCCCACCCTGCCCTACACCAAGAGCGAATCCAACGAACTCGCCGTCATCACCGCCGCCGAACGCGCGGCGGCCTACGGCGTCCGGGTCTTCTCCTTCGCGGTCGGGCCCGAAGCGCTGGGCCGACCGGTTGCGGCGGTCGAGATGGCGCGACGCACCGGAGGTGTGTTCACCCCGGTCAAGAACCCACGCGACCTGACGGCGGCGGTGAAATCGATCCGTTTCGCCCGCTTCGACGCCCTCGAGATCCGCAACGTCACCCTCGGTGAGGGGGCGCGGAAGATCCATCTCGGGGAGGACGGCACCTTCGATGCCCTGGTCCCGCTGAAGCCCGGCAAGAACCGGATCTTCGTCCGGGCCCAGGTGGGCAACGTGACGGCCGAGGCCGAGCGTTTCGTGCACTACGCGCCCGGGTCGGCCCAGCCCTTCGTCCCCGACGACCTGGCCGCGCGCCGGCTGCGATTGCTGACCGGCGAGAAGCAGCTCGAGATCAGCACCGGGCTCGAGCAGCAACGGCTGGTGGAGGTCTTCCTCCGCGACCGGCACGAGGCCGAAGAACGTGCGGCGCGTCAGCTGAAGGAGCTCGACGTCTCCGCCGGCGCGACACTCCCCGACGTTGCAGCGCCCCCTCCCCAGCCCTAGAAGAGGAAGTCTACCCGTCGCCTAGAAGCGGACGCGCACCCGCCGCGAAGCCGCACTGCGTGGCCGCGGCGGCGGCCGCCGCTCGAGCAGCGCATACAGGTCGCCCAGCGTCTCCACCCCGGCGTCCGTTCGCACGCACGCCAGCATCTCCAACAACAGCTCGGCGGTGGCCGCAGCGTCGCCCGCGGCACGGTGGCGGGCCCCGTTGTCGATCCCAAAGTGCCGACAGAGCAGGTCGAGGTTGAAGCGCGTCAGCGTCGGGACCGCCCGCCGACCCAGCTTGCGCGTGCACAGGATCGGCGTCGAGAGCGGGCGCAGGCCGTGCTGCGCAAAGGCCCGCCCCACGAATCCCGAATCGAATGGCGCGTTGTGGGCCACGAAGGGCGCGTCGGGCGAGCGGTCGAGCCAGGCGCGAAACCGGGCCAGGCACTCGCTCGCACGCGGCGCGTCGCGGACCATCCGGTCGTCGATCCCCGTGAGCGTGGTGATCTTCGCGGGGATGCGGCCGCTCGGCCGGATCAAGCTGAAGAAGTGCGAGACACGTCGACCCGCCGCCACATGCACGGCGCCGATCTCGAGGATCTCACACGTGTGCGACAACCCCGTCGTCTCGAGGTCGACCACGTGGAACTCCGCGCGGTCGAGCGGGGTCTGCGCACCGAGCGGTGCGTCGGCGGCGGGCGTGAGCTCCTCGGGGACGAGCCACTCGGGCAGGCTGTCGGGCGAGCGGTTCAGCGCCGCGGCGACCACCTGGCGAGCGACCGCCGCCGGCGGCGGCGCGGGGCTCGCCAGCAGGGCCTGGGCGACCTCGGCCACCGCAATCGGCTGCTCGCGCAGGCGCAAGCCATCGAGCGTGCGATCCACATGGGTCGCAGCGGCATCCAAGGTACCCGGAGCATCGGGCTCCGGCGGGACGTGTATCGAATCCAGGAGCGGGGTCTTCCTGGAGGAACGGACGAAGGGGCGATGACGATCCTATGGAACTCGACACCGGGGTCAAGCTCAGCCCACAGGAACTCGACACCGGGGTCAAGCTCAGCCCACAGGAACTCGACACCGGGGTCAAGCTCAGCCCACAGGAACTCGACACCGGGATCAAGCTCAGCCCATGCGAGGCAGCCCCCGCACACGAGATGACAGCCCTGGGGCCCTCACCTAGATTGGCCGGCATGTTGCGCCGGCTCCTGCCCTCCGCGCTCTCCCTCGGCCTGTGGATCGCGGCGGTTGGCCCCGCGGCAGCGAGCCCGCTGCCCTCGGTCGCGCGGCCAACCTACGTGCTCGACGGCAAGGTCGAGAGCCACAGCACGGTCTTCTTCATCCCGGCGCCGGGCGACGAGGTCGGCGTGGTGGCCGTCGGCGCGGCCCACTCCTTCGACCTCGCGAAGCTCGGGCGCGCCGGTGAGGTGCGCTTCGAACGGCCGGCCTCGAAGAGCCAGGTCGCGATCTCGAGCCGCTACCTCGTGAAACCCGGCAAGCCCTTTCGCATGAAGGGCGGCACCCTGCGCAGCGACTACATCGTGTTCGCCCTCGACCTCGCGCCCTCGGGCGTGACGGTGCTCGAACCGGACCCCGGGCGGCTGCGCTCGGGCACACGCGTCCGACTGCTCGGCATCCCCAACGCCATCGCTCAGGACGAAGACGACCTTTTCGGGACCGTGGTCGAGGTCGGTGCCGAGCGCATCGAGGTCGAGCTCGACGTGCCCGGCGACCTGCGCGGCTGGGGCGGAGCCCCCG
This sequence comes from Deltaproteobacteria bacterium, assembly GCA_019311105.1. Lineage (GTDB taxonomy): Bacteria > Myxococcota_A > UBA9160 > UBA9160 > JAFDDA01 > JAFDDA01. The sequence goes on along the minus strand of JAFDDA010000018.1, from coordinate 27,441 downwards.
TCGTTTCGGCCGAGACGGGCCAGCTCCACGGCATCCTCGAAGGTGCGTGGCCCGTGGCCGGGACGTACCGGGTCGGCGTCGCACCGATCTCGGGTGTACTCGAAGCGCTCGAGACACCGCTCGCCGAAGGGCTCGGCCAACCGTTTTCGTTCTACCAGGCCTACGCCTGGGATCTCGACCCACCGCGCGGCAATCCCTTCGGGCAGAAGGCCCAGCAGGCCAAGAAGCGCGATGACGACCCGCTGCCGAACGCACCGAAGGTCGCGCGCACCGAACCGCCGCCCCTACGGCACCCTCCCAAGGCGACCGGGCCCCCACGGGTCGGGCGCCCCGAGGACGTGGGCCCGGCGGAGCTCCGGGTGACCATCGAGTACCCAGGCCCGGACGCCGTGGTGGGGAACCGCGGCGGCGGCTTCCTCGCGGGGCACGCCATGGTCGACGTCGGCGACGTGCAGCGCTTCGACGTCGTGTTCGTGCTCGACACGTCGGGCTCGACCGTCGTCCCGACGGGTGCCGACAATCCTCGCGGCCCGCCATCTGCTTCACGGGCTCGACCCCCGCACGACCCGAGTCGGCGTGGTCTCTTTCGCAGGCGTGCCCCCGGACGAGGGGTTCATGCGCAGGGCCCCCGACGCAGCCGTCACCGAGGAGCCCCTCACGGCCGACTATGGCCGGATCGAGGACGCACTCAACCGCATCTTCCGGCGCGGGCCGAGCGGCGGGACCCACATGGCCGCGGGCGTCGACCGGGCCACCATCGAGCTGCTCGGCCTCCGCGGGAGCCTTTCCCAGAGCGACGCCGACTCCGAGAAGGTCGTGCTCTTCTTCACCGACGGGCAGCCCACCCTGCCCTACTCCGGCGGGTCCCGCGGAAACGTCGAAGCCGTCCTCCGCGCGGCCGACCGCGCGCGGCGGGGCGAGATCACGATCCACTCCTTTGCCCTCGGGCCGGATGCGCTCGAAGGCCCGATGGCCACCGTGGAGATGGCGGGCCGCACGGACGGCCAGTTCACGCCGGTGCGAAACCCCGGCGAGTTGGTCCAGGTCGTGGAGGTGGTCCGCTTCACGGACGTCGAGACCCTGCGCGTCCAGAATCTCACGAACAACACGGAAGCCGACCACGTCCAGCTCAATGCCGACGGCTCCTGGACCGCGCTCGTCCCGCTGGCGATCGGAATCAACGAGATCGAGGTCCTGGTGATCGCCGAGGATGGCCGCACGGCCACAGAACACATCACACTCCAGCATGCTCCCGGGGAGATCGATCCGGCTGTGCCACGCGAGCTCGTGACCCAACGCAACCGCCTGCTCGAGCGGAAGCTGCTCGAGCTTCGCCGCGGTCGGATTGCGAGCGAGCGCGAGGCCGCGGAAGAAGCGCGCAAGGAACTCAAGATCGAGATCCAGCGAGAGCGGGCCGCAGCCGCCGAACGCGCCGAGCAGCAACGCAAGGAGCTCGACATCCAGATCGGCTCCGACGAGGACGGGGCCTAGCGCCCCGGCGAAGAGGGCTCCGACCTGACCGAACACGAAGACATGGCGGGGCTGGCCGCAAGCCTGCTCGAGGGCACCCTCGGCCCGGAGGCCCTGGCGCGGGCGGGCGTAGCCGAGCCGGCGACCTTCACCGAGGGGTGGTCGAACGGGTCGGGCTCGCTATCCGAGCGCGCGCGGCGACGCATCGCGCCGGCCGTGCTCGCATCCGCACGACCGGACGCGGCGCTTCATGCCCTCGTGGAGCTGGGCACGCCGGGCCCGGGGGGGGACGGGCCGCTCGCGGACCTCGAGGCCCCGGGCGCGGAAAGCCTGGCGCGCGTACTCGGCGGCGCCGACTTCCTGGCACGCCGCGCGAGCCGCCTGCCCGACGCCGTCCGTGAGGTGTGCTCCGCCGCGAGCCTTCCGCCGCGCAGCGAGAACGAGGCGCGAGCGCAACTTCGCGAGCTCGAAACCCCGCTGCGGCTCGACCGCGCCGGGCAGGCGCTGCGCCGCAACCGCTACGCCGAGATGTTCCGTTTGACAGCCCGGGCGTTGTCCGGCGTGCCCGCTTCCGAGACCACACGCGAGCTCTCGGACCTCGCCGACGCCAGCCTTGCCGCAGGACTCCGGGCCACCGAGGCCGTGCACGATGTTGCGGGCTTGCTCAGCGTGGTGGCCATGGGCAAGCTCGGGGGGCGCGAGCTCAACTACTCCTCGGACATCGACGTGTTGTTCGCCCACGGCGTGCCCGACGCCGACGACGCGTGCTACCAGCGGCTCACACGTGCCGTGACGAGCCTGCGCACCCTGCTGTCAGAGACGACCCAGGATGGCTTCGTCTTCCGCGTGGATCTCGAGCTCCGGCCCGAGGGTCGCGCGGGCCCGCTGGTGAACTCCGCCGATGGCCTGGTCGACTTCTACGAACGCTTTGGCCGGACCTGGGAACGCGTGGCGTGGATCCGCGCCCGGCCTTGCGCGGGCGACCTGGCGCTGGGCGAACGCATCGTGGCCGAGCTGCGCCCCTTCGTCTACCGCCGCTACGGCTCCTATGAAGTCGTTCAGAACGTGCGCGACGTGAAGCAGAAGATCGAGGTCGACGCGCGTGGCGCGGACCGCAACATCAAACTCGGGCCGGGCGGTATCCGGGAGGCCGAGTTCGTCGTCCAGGGCCTCCAGGCGTTCTACGGCGGGCGGCACGAAACCCTGCGCGCAACGAATACGGCCGAGGTGCTCTCGAACCTGGCCGAGCTCGGCATCCTCGACGCCGACGTGGCCAGCACGTTGGCCGATGACTACGACTTCCTGCGGCGGGCCGAGAACGCGATCCAGATGGCCGAGGATCGTCAGACCCATGAGATCCCCGCCGACGCCGACGGCCTTCGCCGCCTCGCCCGCCGCCTCGGTCGCGCCGACCCCGACGGCGAAGCGGCGGCGCGGCAGCTCGTCCACGATCTCGACTCGACACGCGCCCGGGTGCGAGGGGCCTTCGAGTCCCTATTGACCCAGCGCGAAGTACGGGTGGCCGCGCAGGGCCCGGACGCAGATCGTTGGCGCCAGGCCTGTGGTTCGCCGGAAGCCTTTGCCCAGGAAATCGTGCGCGCGGCCGCTGCGCCGGCCGTCGAGCGGGCCCGGCCGGCGGCGGAACGCCTGGCTCGCGCCGTGTTCGCAGAGGGCGGAGACGCGGCAGAGCTCGCCGATGCTCCGGACGCCGCCCCGGCGCTCGGCCTCTTCCTGGCGACAGATCCGGAACTCGTTTCCCACCTGATCCGCCGGCCCGCGCTGCTCCGCGCCTTCGTGCCCGGAGACGACGCCTCGACGCCGGCCAGCGAAGACCTCACACCCAGCGACGACCTCGAAGCGGGGCTCGACGCCCTGCGCAGTGCCCGGCGCGACGCCTCGGTCCGGGTTGCCGCCCGGCGGATTCGCGGAGAGGCCAGCGAGGCCGAACTCGAAGCAGCGCTGTCCGCCGCCGCCGAGCGGGTGCTGCTCGGCGGCCTCGCTCTCGCCCAGCATCACGACCCCAGCTCCCGCGGTCGCAACCCGGGGCACGAGCCCGCGAGTTTGTGCATCCTCGCTCTCGGCAAGCTCGGCTCTCGCGAGATGACCTTCCACTCCGATCTCGACCTCGTGTTCCTCTACGAAGCCCGGGAGGGCGTCGAAGCGCCGCTCGCGCAGGAGTGGGCGGCGCGGCTCACCCAGCGGGTGATCCTCTACCTCACGACACCGACCGCCGCGGGGCGGGCCTACGAGGTCGACACGCGCCTGCGCCCGTCGGGCCATGGCGGAACCCTGGTGGCGAGCCTCGCGTCCTTCCGCCTCTATCACGAGCGTCGCGCCCAGATCTGGGAAGCGCAGGCCCTCTTGCGCGCCCGACCGGTGGCGGGCGACCCCGACTTCAACGCGCGGGTGATGGAGACCGTCCACTCGGCCCTCTTCGAATTCTTGAAGTATCCGGACCTCGCGCCAGAGGTCTTGCGCATGCGCGGCCGCATGGAGCGCGAACTCGCGCGCACGGGGCCCAACTGGCTCGACTTGAAGCATGCGCCCGGTGGCATCGTCGACGCGGAGTTCCTGGCGCAGTACCTCGCGTTGCGAGAAGGCCCGCGGCGACCCGAGCTACGCGGTGGCTCCGTCCCGGCCGTCCTCGAGGCTGCCGGCCGGCTCGGCCTGCTCCGCGACTCCGCCGATGTCCTCGGCGGGCTCGAACGGTTGCGCCGCGCCGAGACCTCGCTCCGCCTCGTCACTGGCCGCCCGGAGTCGGCTCTCGACCTCGAGGGGCCCCTCGCTCCGCTCGTGGCGGAACTCGCGGGCGCCGAGGACGTGGCGACCCTGGCGGAATCCATTCGGGATGCGCAGAAGCGCCTGCGGGCGATCTTCGCGCGGGAGATCCGAACCGACTAGCGGCCCCGCACGCCGCTCAGACGCGCGGCCGGTCGCTCGGTGGCGTTTCGACCAGCCTCTCGCCATCCACCGGCAAGGCCAGAAGGATCTCCTCGCTGTCGGCACGGTGTTCGCTCGCGGGATCGATCCGCAGGTAGCGCCCCAGGTAGTGCACGCCCACATAGAACGGAACGGTGTCGAGCAGGGCGACGACGAGCTTGAACGCATAGCCCGTCGCGATGAAGAGCCAGAGCTGGGGCCAGATCGCCTTGCCCCCGTCCACCGGCAGCGCGTGCGCATAGAAGTGCGTGATCAGGATGACGGCCGTCGTGTCGACCATCTGGCTGACGAGGGTCGAGCCGTTGTTGCGCAGCCACAGGTGCCGCCCGCCGGTGAGCCGCTTCCAGAAGTGGAAGAGGTAGACGTCGCAGAACTGCGCGGCCATGTACGCGATCATCGAAGCGGTGACGGCGCCGAAGGTGAGCTGGCGGATCCGGAAGAAGACCCAGTCGCCGGCCTCGGGCGGCGGCATGCCCGTGGTCGGGTCGATCTCCGAAAAGCCCGGCAGCACGCCACCGAGCCACAGGACGAACACGACCCAGACGTTCAGCAGCAAGCCGATCCAGACCACGAAGTTCGCACGCCTTCGCCCGTAGAGCTCGCTGATGAAGTCGGTGCAGAGGAAGGTGATCGGGTACGGCAGGACGCCGACCGCGACGGCGAACACCTTCGTCGCCTCACCACTCCCGATCGAACCGATGTGGATGAAACGGCTGATGCCGAGGATGTTCAGGAAGGCGAGCGTGCCGAGGAAGACCCCCGCCAGCAGCAGGAAGACCCGCTCGCGTCGTTCGTGCAGCTTCGCCGGATCGAGGTCGGACGCGTCCACCGGCACGACCCTACCCGAGGGTCGCGCGTTGGTCTAGCAGCGAGGGAAGAGCCGAGGGTCTAGCGGCGTGGCGTGCGGGGGAGGCGGTAGCCGGAGGACGCCGTCGCGCCGGCGGGCCGCACGGTGAACTGATCCTTCTCGGTGAAGAGCTTCAACGGCACCCAATCGGGCCGGTCCGACATCCGCGGCATGCCCGAGGTCATGGCGCCGGTCGGATCGATCACCCAGGGGTCGCGAGGGTTCTCGAACCACAGCGTCACCATGTGATGTTGGCCGTCCTTCGGGCGATAGATCACGGCGCGGAAGACCTCGTCGGCGGCGAAGCCGTGGTCTCGCAGGAAGTGGAACGCCAGCAGTTCGAGCCCGTCGCAATCGTCGCCGTTGCGGTCGAGGGTCTCCTCGAGGGTGGCCCAATGGTCGACCAGCCCGTCGCCCACGTAGTGGCGCTTGGCGACGGACTGCATCCAGTCCGCCAGCTCGCGAGCCATCTCGCGCTTGCTGTCCTGGCGGTAGCGCGAATAGCGCTGACGCAGGGTGTCGCCATCCACCGGGACGGCGAGCCGGCGGCCATTCGAGACCGCTGGAGCCTTCACCAGGGCTTCGGTGCTCGGCTGGGCCCGCTCGCGATGCTGCCAGCCGAGGATCTTGGGCGTCCACGGGTCGAGGGGTGAGGACCGCTCGAAGTAGGAGTAGGCGGGGCCCGCCGCGACGTCGGGCAAACCGATCCCGGGGCCATTCGCGCAGCCAACCACGAAGAGGCCCAGAAGGGCCGCCGCAAGCATGAGCCTGCGGCGGTGAGGGTGTTGGGGGGAAACCACACTCATGGCCCTTGATTCGGGACATGGGGCCGGGGCGTTTAGCCAACACCCTGTTTTTGTTTCGATTAGTTCTCTGGACTCAGGCGGGTCTCAATCCCGACGGGTGTATGAAGCCCCAATTGCCGGTACAGCGACCGGCGGGCCGCGAGCAATCGTGTTGAAACGGGAAGGAAAGAGGCCGGCAAGGGCGCCGGCGCGCCAGGCCGGAAGGGCCGGAAGGCCCCGGTCAGGCTGCGATGTTGCAGCTCTGCGCGAACAGGAACAGGACCACGAAGAAGGTCACCATCGCCGGGATCCCACCCACGATGTAGAGGATGCTGGTGGCATCCACGACGCCTCCTTCGTTCTCTTCGTTCTCGCCCTGTTCGTTCGACATGCTCACGGCTCCTGGCTCTGGCTTGGATCGGGCGCCGAGAGTGACTGATCGGCGGTGGGGTCGCAAGCGGCTCCCGCTCTGGGTGCGCTCCGGCGGGACGGCGGCACTTCGCAGCCCCCTCACCTGCTCGATCATCGTCTCGAGCCGACGCTGGCGCTTGGCATCCCAGGGCAGGCCGAAGGCTTCGCGCAGGCGGGGCGAGAGCATCCCCGACGTGATCGCCCGCGCCAGGCGAGCCGTCCCAGCGTCCGCCGGCGGGTTCAAGACGGTCTCCGCGATGTCCCGCGCCAAGGGGGTCCGCTGCGCCAGCGCGAGCAAGTCGACAGCGTCAACGGGGAGCAGCGCTCTACTCCGAAAGTTCGGGCCCGCGCTCGCGGCGCCAGCCATCCGGCACGCCCGCGAGGTTCGCGGAGACCTTGAGGTCGAGCAGGTTGCGCTTGGCGGCGTCGACCTCGCGCTGATCCTGCTTGATGCGTTGGCTGAGTTGATAGTTGAGCGGCGAATCCTTGCTGTTCGGGATCCCGCCCACCGGCGGCGCCACGGCCCAGGCATTCGAAGACTCGGCCAGCTCGGCGAGCTCGCGCTTCGCCCCGGCCAGCGCCGCCGTCGAACGCTCGACCCGCTGCCGCGCCTCGCTGAACCGCGCGCGCCACTCGGTCGCGCCGAAGCCCGCATGGCTCGGCGCCTTGCGCACTTCGAAGCCGCTGGGCAGCTCGAAGAGCTTATCGAGGGGGACGACGGGTGCCGGAGCCGGCTTCGACGTCCCGACCTCCGAGCCCTCCTCCGCGAGGGTGACGGGGCTGAGAAGCAGCAAAGCCAGCCCCAAGGCTAGGCCGCGGGACGCCCGCAGAGCCAGCTCCGAGCGCGATTGGGTCGAATTCCCCAGCGAGCAGGGGGTCGTTTTCACCAGAGACACGGCCTCGATCGCCCTCCTGGGATGGGGTGCGGAGTATAGCCCCGCCCCGCGCATTGGACGCCGGCCGCCGCCCGGAGATTCGCGCGCCCTCCTTCACGGAACCGGTCAAGGCGTGGGGCGAAAAGCCGATACGCAGGCAGGGCCCCAGCCCTCCATGGCTTCCGCGAGGGGATCGCGTAATGGACCGAGAAAAGCTCTACCGGCTCCTTCGACTCGGCATCGAAAAAGGGGCCTCCGACATCCACTTCCAGGTCGGCTATCTGCCGCTCTACCGCTTCCACGGTGAGCTGGTGGAGCTCCGCTACAAGGTGCTCGAGCCCGGCGACACCGAGGCCATCGCCCAGATCCTGGTGGATGACGACCCGCGCGAGATCGGCCTCGACTTCAACGAGATGGACCTCGCCTTCGAGCTGCCCGACGAGGGCCGCTTCCGCGTCAACATCTCCCGCCAGCGGCGGTTCTACAACATCGTGCTGCGGGTCATCCCGCTCGAGGTCAACCAGCCCGAGGAGCTGAACCTCCCGGCGGCGGTGAAGGATCTCGCCCAGCTGCGACGCGGCTACGTGCTCGTCACGGGCGCCACCGGCATGGGGAAGTCCACGACCCTCGCCACGATCATGAACGAGATCAACCTGACCCGGAAGAGCAAGATCGTGACGGTCGAGGACCCGATCGAGTTCGTGTTCAAACCGGACAAGTCGATCATCACCCAGCGCGAGATCGGCACCGACACGGGATCCTTCCCGGACGCCCTGCGGGCTGCCCTGCGCCAAGACCCCGACGTCATCATGGTGGGCGAGATGCGCGACCTCGAGACGGTCGACACCTCGCTCAAGGCCGCCGAGACCGGCCACCTCGTCTTCTCGACGATCCATACCAACGACGTGGCCTCGACGATCAACCGCCTGGTCTCCTTCTTCCCGACGGAAGAGCAGACCCAGGTCCGCGCCCGCTTGGCCGACAACCTGAAGGCCATCGTTTCCCTGCGGCTCCTGCTCAACAAGAAGAAGACCGGCCGGGTGCCGGCCGTGGAGATCATGCGCAGCACGCGCAGCATCCGCGAATGCATCAAGGACCCGTCGAAGAACGAGGCCATCACCGACTTCATCGCCCGGGGCCGCACGGAAAAGATGCAGACCTTCGATCAGCATCTCCTCGACCTGGTCACGGCGAACAAGATCTCCGTCGAGACCGCGCTCAACGCGGCCTCGAACCCGGCGGACTTCCAGACGAAGCTTTCCCTCGAGGGGGCCGTGGCCGGCGAACGCGACGAAGAGCCGCGCACCGAACCCCTCGAAATCGAGTCGGACTGAGGCGTGGCGATGAACGACGCGACGCGACAGACCGCCCCGACCGGCACCCCCGACCTCTCCCAGGGCATCGCCCAGGGCGCGCGGGCGGCCGCCTCGCGCTCCGTCGAGATCGTCGGCGGGGGCCTCGCCCTGCTTTTCGCCCGCACCGACGCCAGTGACTCCGCGCCGCCGCCGCTGCGCGCCGCGGCGGGTTTCCCGACGCCGACCTCCGCCCGCCAGGCTGCCGAAGCCCTGCAGGCGGTGCTGCGCGACCTGCTCGAACGCCGAGCCGCCACCACCTATGCCCCCGTGGATTCCCTCGGCGTGCGAGGAGCCGGTGGCGTCGTCGGCATCCCGCTCTGCCTCGGCGACCGCTGGCACGGCGCCTTGATCGTGGCCGCGCCGGCCGCTGTCGGAGACCCCGCCGTCCAGGCCCTCGCCCATGTGGCCGAGATCGTCGCGATCCGCCTCGACCATGCTCAACTGGCAGGCCAACTCAACGCCCTGAACGGCGTGGCCGACCAGAAGGAAGCCAAGAGCGACGAGATCCTGAAGCTCTCCGAGGCCCTCTTCGCCCAGGACATCGAGCTGCGCCGCTCGAGCGAGCAGCTCGGCAAGATCGAGAAGCTCAAGAACGACTTCATCGAGAAGATGTCGCGCGAGCTGCGGGCGCCGCTCAACAACATCATCGAGGCGATCATCTCGGTGCTGGCAAGCGAGACCGACAGCCTCTCCGAGGAGAGCCGCCTGGGCCTGCGTGGCGCCCTGGACGAGGGCACGGGTTTCCTGCGCACACTCCAGAACATCCTCGATCTCTGGCGCATCAAGCAGGGCGAGCTGCCCGTCGAGGCCCAGGACGTGAACTTCCGCGAGGTCGTGGAAGAGGTCACCTTCAGTGTCCAGGACGCCTTCGAGGGCAAGCCGGTCGTGATCGAACGGAACCTCGACGAGCCCTTCCCGAAGATCCGCACCGACCTCGCGAAGCTCCACCAGATCCTCTACTTGCTGCTCGACAACGCGGCGAAGTTCACGCCGAAGGGCCGGATCGAGATCGAAGGCTCGGTGGCCGACGGTCGCCTGCAGTGCTCGATCCGGGACACCGGGATCGGCATCGCACCCGACGACAAGGACGCCGTCTTCGACGAGTTCTTCCAGGTCGATGATGCGAGTTCGAGCCGCTACCGGGGCGCCGGCCTGGGCCTCGCCCTGGTACGCGACCTGGTGACCCTGCTGGATGGCTCGCTGACGCTCCAGAGTGAGATCGGCGAGGGCACGACCGTCACGGTCAGCCTGCCCGTCCACACCCTGGGCTAGCACCCCGCCCTTTCGAATCGATTCTGCTTGGCCACCCGGCTCTCCGGGGTGGCGCCGTGCGCCCATCGGGCCCCTGCGCCAAGGGCCCAATGCGGACCGAGCCCCAGACGGACGAAACCCCGGCCGACTTGCGTCGGCCGGGGTCCGCAGCTGCCCTCCTGGTATGGAGAGCCATGCTTGAGGCCCGAAGACGGGCGATCAGGCCTTGCGGCGGCGCCGCGTTGCCTTCTTCGCAGTCTTCCTCTTGGCCTTGCGCTGCGCTTGGTCTTGCGCTTCGTGGCCTTTTTCTTGGCCTTGCGCTTGGTCTTGCGCTTCGTGGCCTTTTTCTTGGCCTTGCGCTTGGTCTTGCGCTTCGTGGCCTTTTTCTTGGCCTTGCGCTTCGTCTTACGCTTCGTGGCCTTTTTCTTGGTCTTGCGCTTCGTGGCCTTTTTCTTGGCCTTGCGCTTCGTCTTGCGACGTCGCGTGGCCTTCTTGGTCGCCTTCTTGGCGGCCTTCCGCTTACGAGCGGCCATGCTTGGGTTTCCCCCATGTTGTGTGGATCGCAGTGTCCCGTCCAACCAGGACCGGCTCCGACGAACCAACGGAATGCACCTCGTTCACTCGCGCGAACTCGGCACTTCCGCCAACCATCGGAACTCGTTTCGCTGAACTTGACGGCATTTTGCCCGTTTCCATCCTCACGACGCGGGACTACGGCCACTGTTGCGCGCGAGACTAACAACCAGATTTTTGGCCCGTCAAGTAAGAAGCGCAAAAAAATCAATGTGATGCAGAGCATACCTGCGGGCGTCGAGACGATTTCTCGTTCAGCGAGACCGCTGGGATCTTCGGTGATCGAAGCACGCGCAGACGCGTGACCGATGGGAACACCGTCTCACTTTCGAGCTTGGCAGGAGGGCGCATGCCCGAACGGAGGCGACGAAGCGCGCGCGATCCGACGGCGGGCAAACGGGCCCGAACGCCGGAAGCCGGCGTGGAACCTGAAACTTTTCGATGTCTTGGGGCCAAAGGGCGGCGCGGCAGAGTGGATCGGCCGGCAGCGCCTGCTCACGGGGAGCTAGCGCTTCTTCTTGTGCCGCGCGCGCCGCAGAAGCTTCCGCTTCTTGTGCTTCCGCATCTTCTTGCGGCGCTTCTTGATGACGCTTCCCACGGTGGGGCCTCGTTCGCTGGGGGCCAACCGGAGGCCCGAAATTCAAGGGAAGGAGCTTGATACCCCCTCCCCGCCCGGCCGTCAACTCCGGGCGCGCTTCCCTACCTGCCTGCCTGCCGGTGCTAGCGATCGAGCTGGCCATCCCGCTCGGCCGCCACGAAGTCGGCGCGCAGGGCTTCGTAGTCATCCTTGCTGAAGGGGCGGAAGGTGGTGTCCCCGCGGGTCCGCCGGAAGATCGGCTCATCGGGAAGCCGGTGACGGTTGAAGTGATCCTTCTTGAGGTTGCGGACCAGGATCTTCTGGGTGCCGGTGAACTCGAAATCGAGCACCACCCGGACGTAGTCGGGGATCCACTTGCGGTCCATTCCGCCGTCGCGGACCCGCCCCTCGCAGAAGTCGAAGAAGGCCTGGGGGTCGAACTCGGCCCCGGGCACGAGCTTCAGGGCTGCCATCACGAGCTCGTCGGAGACGACGCACGGTGCCCCGTACGCCGCCGCAAGGTCGACGTTCGGGTCTTCCTGAAGCAAGCGGCCGACCTGGGCGGCAGAGAAGTTCTCGCCGTCCTTGCGGATCCAGTCGTCGGTGCGCCCGTCGAAGAAGAGGTGGCGCTTGCCGTCGCGCACAAGGATGTGACCGAGATCGCCCGAGTGGTAGACACCGTCGCGATACTTCGAATCGTTCGCGTCCGCGTTGTCGAAGTAGCCCTGGAAGAGCGAGGTATCGGGCGCCACGCGGCAGATCTCGCCCACCGCCTCGGCGTAGTTGAGGATCTTGCCGTCCTCGTCCAGCTCGGCCGGCGGGCACGGCTGGCCCTTCTCGTTCACGATCTGGACGGCCTCGTCCGTCACCTCGCCGACGCTCCCGCGCGGGTCGCCGAGCTTGCGGAACGTGCTGATCGCGGCCTCGGTCGAGCCGTAGAGCTCGAACATGTCCTCGAGCCCGAGCCAATCGATGAAGCGGTCGAGGTCGGGCGGCGAGGCGCCGTTGCCGATGGCGTAGGCAAGGTGGTTGTCCGGGTGCTGGGCGACCTCCGCCCGGATGCGAGCCACATCGCCACCGTATTCCTTCTCGATGGCGGAGAGCACGTAGTGGACGGGCTCGCCCACGTAGTTCCAGTACGTCACGCCCTGGGCCAGCACGTCGGGCACGAAGCGGCTGGCACTGAAGCGCTCGCGGATCGCGATGGAGCCGCCCACCTGGAAGGTGGGCTGCACGCCCAGGAAGAGCGCGTTGGAGTGGAAGAGCGGCATGCAGGCGTAGCCCACCGCACTCGGATCGAGCTGCAGGTTGCCCGACACCGCCATCCCGATGGCCAGGAGCTTGAAGTGGTTGTTGTTGATGCCTTTCGGGAGCCCGGTGGTGCCCGAGGTGTAGATCACCATCAGGTTCGTATCGGGTCCGACGTCGACCTGAGGCGGGTCGAGGGCGGCGCCCTCACTCTGGACCACCGCATCCACGGCCACCGGGAGGGCCTCCACATCGAAGGTGCCGCCCGCGGTCGGAACCACCAGGATGTTCGCCTCCGGGATGTGCTCGAGCTGGGCGCGGATCGCCTCGACCTGGGGCAGCAAGCGCTCGTCCACCACCAGGAGACGGGCACGCGACTGGTTCAGGACGCCAGCCAGGGTCTCGCCGCGCAGTCCGGTGTTGACGCCGAAGAGCGTCAGCCCGGCGTAGCCGCAGGCCCCGTACAGGGCGAGCAGCTCCATGTGGTTCTCCATGATCATCGCGACGTGGCCCGGGTGGGCGTCATCGACCGTGCCGAGCCGTTCGAGCAGGAAGTGAGCGAGGCGGACCGACTCGTCGCGGTATTGGCGGTAGGTCCAGAGGCGATCGTCGTGGCGCAGGTAGGGCCGCGAGCCGACGTCGGGGTGGAGCGCGCGCGCCTCGATCTGGGCACCGAGGGTCAGCGGCGCATCGAACTTGGGGATGACAAGGGGTGTGGGCTGGGGGTCGGACACGGCGCCTCCGGGCTGGGGAAAGCTCGGCGGCGGAGTCTATCAGACCCTCCGTTCGGGAGGCGGGCGCTGCTTGGAGCCGATCGAGCCTAGTGCTCGATGATCTCCAGGATGTAGCGCTTCTTTTCCTTGCCGCTGGCGGCCGCCATCAGCGTCCGGATTGCCGAGGCATGCGCCCCACCCTTGCCGATGACCTTGCCTAGGTCGTCCTTCGCGACGGTCAACTCCAACACGTGCGCGTGGTCACCATGGACCTCTTTGATCTGAACCTCGTCCGGCTTGTCGACCAGCGAATGCACGATCGCCTCGAGCAGATCCTTCATCCCGCCCTCCCCAAAGACAACAGCCGCAAGAGCCACTGCCAGCAACCACATGCCCCGCGCTACGGGAAACCCGCTCCCAGAGCCTGCAGCATCGTCGGAAACGGCGGATGAGAGACGCTTGTCCCCCCGCCACCGGGCCGACACCGGTCCGATTGTACGCCTGTATGTTGGGGAATACACGAGGAAACTGTCCTCGCAAGGCACCGTCCTAGCGTCGAAAACCGAATTCATTCGGCCGCGGCGCGTGCGGCGGTTGCTCAGCGAGCGGGGGAATTCCACACGCGGGAGACCGATGGAACCCTCAGTCCGCCCCCGGCTCGGTGGCGCGGGGCCCCAGCGCCGCGGGCTCGCCCAGAGCCATCGCGCTCGATGCCCGGCGCGTTGGCCTTCGTTATGGTGGGGCCCGATTCGATGAGTCAACGAACCTCCATCCGCGCGAACTGGCCAGAGCGCCAGGAAACGACCATCCGCTCCCGGCGGGCCGCCTGAGCCGCCTCCTCTAGCAGGAGGCCCCGGCGCCCCTCGGGCGCAACACGGGGCCCCGACCATGGCAGACCCCCAGCTGACAACACGCGTCCTACGCCGGCTGCTCGCAAACGGCCTGGTGACGCGTGCGGAACGGCTGCTGGCGCGTTCGCACCCCGCCGACCTCGCCCCGATGCTCGGCGACCTCCACGCCGACGAGGTCCGCACGGTCGTGGATATCCTCTTCCGGCAGCACCGCGCCGCGGCAACGCTGCGCGAGCTTCCGCCCGAGATCTTCCCGCAGATCTTCGACGCGCTCGGCGACCAGAGGCTGGCCGACATCCTCACCCGCCTCGAGATCGACGACATGCTCGAGATGGTGGAGTGGCTGCCCGAAGAGCGGCGGCAGCCCGTGACCTCACGCTTGCCCGAAGAGAAGGCGGCGGAGCTGCGCAAGGCGGAGCGTTACCCCGCGGACAGCGCCGGCCGCGCCATGACGACGCGCTTCGTGGGGCTCGGGCTGCAGATGACCGCGCAGCAGGCAATCGACCGCATCCGCGCCGTGGGCGACGACACCGAGGCCATCCTCTACCTCTACGTCGTGGACGAAAAGGGTAGGCTTGCCGGCGTGGTGCCGATCCGCCGCCTCGTCTCGGCGCCGCCCGAACGCGCTCTGTCCGAGCTGATGATCCACGACCCGGTGCGCTGCCGCGCGGACGACGACCAGGAGCAGGCCGCCCAGGCCGTGGCCCGATACAACCTGCTCGCGATCCCGGTGGTCGACGAGGAGGACCGGCTCCTGGGTGTGATCACGGTGGACGACGTCATCGAGGTCATCACCGAAGAGGCCACCGAGGACATCTACAACCTGGCGGGCCTCCACGAGGCGGACCGCGTCTTCACGACGCCGCTGCAATCCTTCCGTCGACGGCTGCCGTGGATGTTGCTGAACCTCGGCGCCCTGTTCGTGGCTGCGTGGGTGATCGGATTGTTCGAACACACCCTCGAGCAGCTCGTCGCCCTCGCCTTCTTCATGCCCGTCGTCGCCGGGATGGGCGGCAACAGCGGCATCCAGTCGCTGACCGTCATCACGCGCGGCATCGCCCTGGGCGAGATCGAGTTCTCGAGCGGCCTTCGACTGGTTGCGAAGGAGCTCGCCGTCGCCTTGGCGATCGGCGCCGTGGCCGGGGCCGTGGCGGCCGCCATGGCGACGCTCTGGCAGGGCAGCGCGCTGCTCGGCGGCGTGCTGTTCGTCTCGATGGTGGTGACGATCGGGGTGGCCGGCATGCTCGGCGCCGCGGTCCCGCTCTTGCTGAAGGCCCTGCACCAGGATCCGGCCCTCGGTTCGGGCGTGATCGTGACGACCGTGACCGACGTCGTCGGCTTCATCACCTTCCTGGGGATGGGGACGCTGCTGATCGAGCGCCTCTCCTAGGAATCTGTGGAGTAGGTCTTCTCGAGATAGGCCACGATGTCCGCGGACTCGAACATCTCGGCGCCGGTGTTCGGGTCGACGAGATACGGGACCATCATCTTCCCCGTCCGCTCGATGAGCACGGCCCGCGCCGGACTCCCCTTCGCCACGTTGTGGAGCACGTAAGGCAGTTCGAGGCTGCATAGTGCCTCGCGCGCGATCCGGCAGAAGGGCGAGGCTTCGAAGCTCCACAGCTCGAGCGGCACTCCCGGTGCTCGGGCAGGCTGGTAGCGCATCCCGGCGCCCAGCCGGAAGGCCGACGCGATCGAACCCGTGAGGTCCGTGAGCGGGCCGCCGGAGAGCAGGGCCGGCACGCGGCCATCGCCGTACTCGGCAAACAGGTAGCGGACGATCTCGTCGCTCTCGTAGAGCGCCTTGCCCGTGTTCGGATCGACGAGGTAGGGGAACTGTGCCTTGCCGCCCTCGCGCTTCACCCATTCGCGATAGTTGGGCCCGCCCTTCGGGCACGGGTGGACGACCGCATCGAGGTCGAGGATCGAAAGCGCCTCGCGGACCTTGCGGCAGAAGGGGCAGGCCTCGAACTCGTAGAGTTCGAGAGGCTTCGCCGGCCGGCGGCCGGGCGTTCCGACGGCGTAGCCGGCGCCGACGCGCAACACGGTGGTGACCAGGGAAGTCGCGATGTCGAGGGGGCGGAACATGGGGGCTCCTTGGAAGCGGGTCGGCAGAAGGACTTGGATGGG
Organism: Deltaproteobacteria bacterium; assembly: GCA_019311105.1. Lineage (GTDB taxonomy): Bacteria > Myxococcota_A > UBA9160 > UBA9160 > JAFDDA01 > JAFDDA01. The sequence goes on along the minus strand of JAFDDA010000018.1, from coordinate 11,415 downwards.
CGGGGCAATCTTCGATTTCGCCTTCGGCGACGGCGACTCAGAAGAACCATTCGGCGACGAGGAAGAATAGCCGCTCTGCCGCTCCGTACTGCGAACGCTTGGAGCCGGCGAAGAGCTGGGCGCCGAGGGTGACCTCGAGCGAGTCGAGGGGTGTCGCCGTGACGCTGGGGAAGAAGGCCGCGCTCGTCCCGTTCCAGTCGTAGAGGACGAGCAGGCTCGCGCTGACGACGGCATTCACGTCGTAGCTCCCTTGGAACCCAGTCTGATGCTTGGCCGCCGTGACGACCCGATTCCCGGCGAAGCGGTCGGTCGAACCTGCGGTGGGGAATGGGCCCGCCAGGAAGGCCGGCGTGCCGGGCGGCGCCTGGCTCGTGCTCTCGAAGAAGGGCTCGAGCCCCCCCGCGTTCCCGCTCCCGAAGCCCGTGGCGTTGCCGTTGTAGAAGTGTTCGAGCAGCACGTAGAGGCCCGTACCGACATCGAGGTTGTAGTCGATGGAGGCCACGACCTGAACGTACGCGGGCACCTCCCGCGGCTCGGGCGTCCCGAGGGGCCAGAACTTGCGGGAGGGGTCGGCGTAGACGAGTTCGAGCCGCGCAGCGGCGCCGCCCACGTTCGCTGCCAGGTCCCCGCCGAAGGTCCACGCCTCTTCGAAGAACCCCGCCACCAGCGAGTAGTCGATGTCGTGCAGGACGCCGTGCCAACGGGCGGCGTAGAGATCGTTCGGGCCATCCGCCGGCGCCCAGGCCAACTCGAGGTAGCTGAAGCCGCTCGCGCGAATCTTGAGATCGAGGGCATCGATGCCCGGCGACTGGTCGCCCTCGATGGCCAGCGGCGGGATCGCGTTGAAGCGGTCGATCGGGTTCCACAGGCGGCCCACACCCCACGGGATGCGCTGACGGCCTGCCACGAGATCGATGCGGTCGGTCTCGACCTTCACATAGCCGCGGTAGAGGACGTGGCGCCAACGCATGCGGTGGCCCTCCTCCTGCAGGCCGAACAGGTCGACGTCGCCGCCGAGATCGAAGAAGGCCTCGGTGGCCAGACTTCGGCCGAGGCTGCCTTCGAACGTGTCGAGGATGCCCGCGAGCAGCTCGTGGTCCCAGGTGACGACCGCCGAGACCTGGGGCGTCGCCTGGAGATCGAAGCGTGTGCGCACGCGGGTGAGGCTCTGCCAGACGTCGCGGCGACCGAGGGCGTCGAAGGCGGGGCAGTCGGCGAAGCTTGCCGCCCTCACACAGGTGGTAGAGGGCAGTGTCTCGAGCAGTCGCTCTTCGAAGCGGCCCTGCTCCGTCCCCTGGGTGAAGACGACGATCTCGCGGACGGAGCCGGTGACGTCGAGGGAGAGGTCGCCTCGGCGCAGGAGTTCGCGCGCCTGGGCGGGCGCAGCGCCCACCAGCCAGAGCAACGCGAGGGCCCCGAGGAGCTGCCTCAACGGCGCTCGTCCGCAGAGATCCGTCCATCCACGAGCCGAACCACCCGCGAGGCCTTGTCGATCACCATCGGATCGTGCGTCGAGAAGAGGAACGTCACGCCGCGCTCGCGGTTCATGGTGTGCATCAGATCCAGCAACTGCCCGGCGGTCTTGGAGTCGAGGTTGGCCGTGGGCTCATCGGCCAGGACGATTCGCGGGCCACTGGCGATGGCGCGGGCAACGGCGACGCGCTGCTGTTGGCCTCCGCTCATCTCGAGCGGACGCTTGGCGCCGAGGTCGGCGAGGCCGACTTCGGCGAGCAGCTTCTCGGCGCGCTCCTGACGCTCGCGCGGCTTCACACCCTGGAGCTCCATCACGAACTCCACGTTCTCGCGGGCCGTGAGGACCGGGATCAGGTTGTAGGCCTGAAACACGAAACCGAGCTTGTGGAGGCGCAGATCCGCCAGCTCCATCGCCGACAGCTCGCCCAGGCATTGCCCCTCCAAGATCACACTCCCCGTGGTCGGCTCGTCGAGGGCGCCGAACAGGTTCAGCAGGGTCGTCTTCCCCGAGCCGCTCGGCCCCGCGAGGGCCGAGAACTCACCGGCTTCGACTTCGAGGTCGACGCCGCGCAGAGCCGGCGTCTCCACACCGCGGGTCTCGTAGACCTTGGTCACGTTTCGAGCTTCCAGGATGGCCATCGTTCCTCGCTTCCTAGATGTGGCGGACGGCTTCGGCCGGGCGGAGCCGCGCCGCGCGCATGGCCGGCCAGAGGCTCGCGACGAGTGCAGTGATCGTGGCGGCCAATACCGGGACGGTCAGGTCGTCGAGTCGCAGCGTGGGCACGATCCGCGTGCCGACACCGAGCGCCTCGAGCCCGTCCGCCCAGGCCGACAGGTCAATGCCCTCGCCGAGGGCGGCGACGCTGCCGAAGGCGATCGCGAGGCCCGTCAGCAGGCCCAAGGACGTCACGAAGACCGACTCGATGCAGACCAGGGCAACCAGGCGGTCGGGGTGCATGCCGATCGCCGTGATGATACCGATCTCTCGAATCCGCTCGTGCACCGCCATCAGCATGACGTTTGCGATGCCGAAGGCCATCGCGACGAATACGGCGGCGTAGACGATCCACCCGACCTGGTCGAAGAGATCCACCATGTAGCGGAGGAGCGGCTGGCTCTGGTCCCAGGAGCGGATCAGCGCAGCGTCGCCCACCGTCGCGGCGAGGCCATCGCGGAGCCCGTCCACACGCCGACGGTGGTCAGCGACGATGACGACTTCGGAGACGTCGTCCGAAATGCCGAACAGCGACTGGGCCTCCTCGAGCCGGACGAAGGCGTGGCCCGCATCGAAATCACGGGACGCCGTCCGGAAGAGGCCCTGGACGCGGAAGGCTTCGCCGGTCAGGTCGCCGTGGATGTCCTGGACCGAGATCACCACCTTGTCGCCGACGTCGACGTGCAGCCTGCGCGCGAGGGCCTCGCCCACAAGGAGACGTCGCTTCGTGTCGTCGAGATAGCTGCCGGCGGTGATCGAGTCGGCTAGCACCGTGACGCTCGCCTCGCGTTCGGGGTCGACGCCGATGAGTCCAACGCCCGAACTCGCGCGCGGCGAGAAGACCAGGGCCTGGCCGCGGACCCGTGGAGCGAACGCGGCGACGTGCTCCCGACCCTCCAATGCAGCGAGCACGGCGGCGCCCCCCGCCGGCAGCCGGTGGTCGATGCCCGGATCGTCCGCGTAGCCCACGGCGTGGGCCTGGACGTGGCCGAGATCCGTTGAGATGGCGGTCTCGACCATCTGAACGACCATCCCGAAGTTGATGGCCATCGTGAGCACGGCTCCGCCGATCCCGACGGCCACCGCCGTCACCACGATCCCCGTGCGACGTGGATTGCGCCAGACGTTTCGCCAGGCGATGCGCAGCAGAGTGCGATCGAGGAGATGCGGCACCATCTGGGCGGTGAGCCGGAGCGACTCGAAGCGGTTTTCGAAACGGCCGAGGGTGCGCCCCATCACACGCTCCGCAGCGCGTCGACCGGACGGGCGCGACTGGCCTTGAAAGCCGGGTAGAGAGCCGCGAGCGCTGCGACTCCGAAGATGGTGATGGCGGACCCGAGCGGATGGGTCGGCTTCAGCTTCCAGCTGATGCGGGGCTCGAAGCCCAGCATCTCGTAGGCACCCTTCATCGCCTCGTTGTCGAGGTCGATCGGATGGCCGACCAGATACAAGACCAGCGGGAGGGCGATGCCGAGCCCGAGGGCCAGCCCGAGCGCAGCCAGCGCCATCGACTCGAGATAGACGAGCACGAAGATCGCTCGCGGCCTCAGACCGAGCGCAAGAGCCACACCGAACTCGCGACGGCGCTCGAGCACCGACATCAGCAGCGTGTTCAGGATCCCGAAAGCAACGACGACGACGAGGATCAGGAGCATGATGTACATGCCGGCGTCATCGAGAAAGATGAACTGGACGAGTTCGGGCATGATCTCGGGCCAGCCGTGGACCTCGACCTCGTCGCCGACGCCCGCCGACACCGCCGAGACGATCTGCGCCGTGTCGTCGGCGCTGCCCGCCAGGATGGCCACCTCGGTGACGCGGTCGCCGTAGACGAAGAAGGCCTGGGCGTCGGCGATGTGGACGACCGCGAGGCCTCGCTCCATCGCCGAGTCCGGCAGCTTCATCGTCCCGACCACCGTGAACAGCTCGTAGGCCATCTCGAGGGAGTAGGCGACGGAGTAGAGCAAGACCTCGTCGCCGAGCCCTACCTCCAGCGACTTTGCGAGCCGCGCGCCGAGGACGATCTCGCGCCCTCCGGGCTGACCGATGAATCGGCCGTCCCTCACGCGCTCGGGCAGCGTCGTGACCCACCTTTCGCGATCGGGGTCGACGCCGAGCACGGCGATTCCGTGGGTGTCGGGGCCGCTCGAAAGGAGCCCGAAGCCGACGACGCGAGGCGCCCAACCCACGACGCCCTCGGTCGCGTCGAGCTGCCGCGCCAGCTCCGGGTCGAAGTCGATGAACTGCTCGAGCGTTCGGTTCTCGAGGTACCCGCGGCCCGAAATCGAGGCGTGGCCCGAGGACAGCCGCACGGCATCCTCGATCATCTGTTCGTGGATCCCGGCCCCCATCGAGACGAACACGATGACGAGAAGCACGGCGAACACGGTGGCCGAGACCGTCAGCCCGGTCCGACGCGGGTTGCGCCAGACGTTGCGCCAGGCGAGTCGTAGGATCAGTCGCATGGCTACTTCCGCCGCTTCAGGTTGCGGGTGGTGAAGATCGAGTCATCGAACTCCTCGTCGAAATCGATCTCGTGGATTCGGATCCGCGTTTGATGCCCGTCCTTGTCCAGGGGCGTCATCACCCACAGATGGGGGACGTAGCGATCGTCGGTCTCACGGATGTCGCCGAACTCCATGCGCCGGAGCATCACATCGTCCTCGTCGTAGAACTCCTGTTGCAGCGGCGACCAGCGCTCGGCCTCGATCCACGTCACGATCCGCCCCCAGACCACCGGCGCATCCTCGTGGGGCCGATACTCGACGACGTACGCGCGGTACGGCCCCGTGCCCTCGAGGCCTTCGAAGGCCTCTTCGACGCGAAGCAACTCGTGGTCGTAGTCGTCGAGCTGGCTCGACTCGCGGACGAGGTCGTCGTTCGTGAAGTCACTGCCCATCCACGACTGGAGCATCATCGAGGGCGGAATCCGCATCGTCCGTTCGACCCGCGGAATGAACATCCAGAGGTTCGGATGAAGCTTCAGGAACCCCGTGCCGCGATCCTTGGCCGGCTGGAGGATGCGAATGAAGGATCGGTCGCCCCCCCGGTCGTCCCAGGACCGGAAGCGCACCGTGCGGGGCGCCGGCAGACGCGGCGAGACAATCGTCATTTCCCCCTCGGTAAAAGCGCTCTCCCCCCGCAGGACATCCTCGGTCCTGCGGGCGATCTCGCGGGCATCCGGAATCGGGTCGTCGCCGCGTCGGGCGTCGACGCTCACGTCGACCGCCGCGGCGACGACGGGCAAGGCCAGGAGGGCGAGCGCAAGGCTGAGCTTCATCCACGACTTCATCGTTCGAGTCCTCTCTGCAAGACGGGCCAGGCGCGGGCCCATGCGGCGACGGCGTCGAGATCGGGCGCAACGAAACTCTGGAGCACCAGGCCCTCGATCGCCCCGGTCAGAAGGACCGCCGTGTCCTCGACGAAGACACTGCGGTGGAGCTCTCCCTCATCGATCCCGCGGCGGATCAACTCCGCGAGCCGCCCTCGCGAGCGCTCGTAGGTGGTTTGCAGCCGTTCGCGCGCTGCAGGGTGCACCAGGAACTCCATCCAGGCGCCGAGTGCGGCACGCTGGCCGACCATGCGCTCGAGCACGATCTCGCCCTCGCGCTGGAGCATCCGCATCACCGAGTGGTCGTGGGTCTCCTCGGCGTCCCAAGCCTTGAAGATCTCGACCTCCAACGCATCGAAGACGGCCAGGAAGACGTCTTCCTTGCTCTCGAAATGCCAGTAGAGACTTCCCTTGGAGAGGCCGGATTCACGAACGAGATCGTCCATGCGGGCGGCGTGGTAGCCGCGTTCGGCGAAGCAGCGAAAGGCCGCCTCGAGGATCTGGGCTCGGCGCGCCTCGGGCGCCATGCGCCGCCGCTCGCGGGTCGGAGCGGGCATCAGGGGCGGGATCGAGACTGCGAGGTAAAGGGCCAAAGAGTCATTAAATCCGGGCGCTTTCGTTTCAAACCGACCAGTCAGTCTATAGTACGGCCCACGCATCCGCGCAAGCCCTGCCCCACCCGGGCTAGCTCTGACGAGGTCCAATCCGTTCGAGATAGCGCTTCACGTACTTGCCGAGCACGTCGGCTTCCAGGTTCACCGCATCGCCGGGCTGACGCTCGCCGAGGGTCGTCTCCTTCAAGGTATGCGGGATCAAGACGACGTCGAAGCCGTCGTCGGTGACGTCCACGACCGTCAGTGAAACGCCGTCGATGGTGACCGAACCCTTGGGGACGAGTTCGTTCGCGAACGCCTCACCGGTGTCGACGACGACGCGGACGTCGGTGCCGGCACGTTCCACGGCGCGCACGGTCCCCGTGGCATCCACATGGCCCTGGACGATGTGGCCGTCGAAGCGGCCGTCGGCCCGCATGGCACGCTCGAGGTTCACGCGTGAACCGGCCTCGAGTGCGCCAAGCGCCGTCTTCTCCAGCGTCTCACGCACGGCATCGAAGGCGAGGCGCGGAGGGTCGATGCGGGTCACGGTGAGACAGGTGCCATTCACCGCGACGCTGTCACCGATCTTCACGCCTTCGAGGATCGCGGGCGCCTCGACCTCGAACTGGGCGAGTTCACCTCGCCGCTCGAGAGATGTGACCACCCCGATCGTCTCGATGATGCCCGTGAACACGCCTAGGCCCGCCCGAAGCGCGTGTCGATCTGACGCAGCAGCTCGTCACGCACGGTGCCGTAGTCCGCGTCGAGCTCGATCGGCGGGTTCGCCAACTCGGAGACGATCCCCTCGAGCTGCATCTGGTGATAGTTGAGCTTGAAGTCCACGAACTTGAGACCGTGGGCGGTCGAGATCACCACGACGCGATCACTCGACTTCACTTCGCCGCGCTTCTGGAGCTTCCGCAGGGCCGCCAAGGCCACACCCGTGTGCGGGCAGTTGAACAAGCCCGTGCGGTCGGCCTCGGCGCAGGCCTCGGCTAGCTCGACCTCGCTCGCTTGCTCGACGATGCCGTCGTAGCGCCGCAGCGCGTCCACGGCCTTCTCGTAGGAGACCGGGTTCCCGATCTGGATCGCCGATGCGAGGGTCGTCCGCGCGGCGATGGGCTCGAAGACCTTGAAGTCGCGCTGGTAGGCCCGGTAGAGGGGGTTCGCGTTCTCGGCCTGGGCGCAGACGATCCGGGGCCGCTTCGTGACGAGGCCGAGTTCGACCAGCAGGTCGAGGCCGCGCGCGAGAGCCGACACGTTCCCGAGGTTGCCGCCCGGGATGATGATCCAGTCGGGCACCTCCCAGTCGAACTGCTGGATGATCTCGACGCCGACGGTCTTCTGGCCTTCCACGCGCAGGCTGTTCATGGAGTTCGCGAGGTAGATGCCGTCCTTCTGGGCGACCTCCTTCACGATCTCCATGCAGCCGTCGAAGTCCGTGTCGAGGGCAAAGACCATGGCGCCGTTGGCCACCGGCTGGATCAGCTGAGCCACGGAGATCTTGCCACGCGGCAGGAACACCGCCGCGGGGATGCCGGCGGCCGCCGCGTAGGCCGCGAGCGCCGCCGAGGTGTCGCCGGTGGAGGCGCAGGCCACCGCCGGGATCTCGACGCCGCGCGCGATCATCTCCTTCACCTGCGAGACGAGCACCGTCATCCCTAGGTCCTTGAACGAACCGGTGTGGGAGTTGCCGCAGAGCTTGATCCACAGATCCTCGAGGCCGATCTCGCGCCCGTAGCGCTCGGCCCAGAAGAGGTTCGAGTGCCCCTCGTACATCGACACCACGTTCTGGTTGTCGATCTCGGGCAGCACCCACTCCTTCAGGCCCCAGACACCGGAGCCGTAGGGCCACTCGCTCTTGTGGACGCGCTGCTCGAACAGCGCCTTCCACTCCTCGCCGGAGGTCTTCCGCAGCTCGTCCATGTCGTGGACGACCTGCAGCAGGCTGCCATCGCGGGCGGTGTAGACCACCTCGTCGAGCTCGTAGCGCTCGCTCGGGTCGTTGAAGTTCTCGAACCAGGCGCGGTGGACGGGCTTGGATGACATCTACAGCTCCTCTTCGACACGGACCAGCCGGGTGGGCGCGGTCACGTCCTCGAGCGCATCGATCGCCTCGAGAGCGGCGCGCACGTGGGCCTCGCGCGCCGGGTGGGTCAGCACGATCACGGGGACCGAGCCACGTTCTTCGCCGCTCCGCTTTTGGAGCACGGACTCGATGGAGACGCCGTGCTCGCCGAGGGCGCCGGTGATGTGGGCGAGGACATTCGGCTCGTCCGCCGCCGTGAAATTCAGGAAGTAGCGACCTTCGAGTTCGCCGAGCGGAACGAGGGGCTTCTCGCGAAGCTCGCCCGGCGCGTAGGAAAGCGGGGCCACGCGGCCGGCGCGGCCACGGCGGATCTCGCGAGCGATCTCCATCAGGTCTGCCACCACGGCGCTGGCCGTCGGCAGCTCGCCAGCGCCCGCGCCGTAGAAGAGCGTCGGGCCGACGGCATTGCCGTGGACGGCGATCGCGTTCATCGCGCCATCGACCTTCGCGAGCAAGCTGTCGGACGGGATCAGCGTGGGCTGCACACGCGCCTCGATGCGCTCCTCGCCCCCCTCGCTGCGCGACTTCGCGATGCCGAGCAGCTTGAAGCGGTAGCCGAACTCCTCGGCGGCCTCGAAGTCCACCGGCGTGAGGCCGCGGATGCCCTCGGTGGGGATCTCCTTGTAGGTGAGCTTCGCGCCGAAGGCCATGCCGACGAGCAGCGCCAGCTTGTGCGCAGCATCGATGCCGTCGACGTCGAAGGTCGGGTCGGCTTCGGCGTAGCCGAGTTCCTGGGCCCGCTTGAGCACGACGTCGAAGTCCTCGGCGGTCTTCTCCATCTCGGTGAGGACGTAGTTCGTCGTGCCGTTCATGATGCCGTGGAGGCTCTCGATGCGGTTGGCGGCGAGCCCTTCACGCAGGGAGCGCAGGATCGGGATCCCCCCGCCGACGCTCGCCTCGAACGCCACGTCGACGCCCTTCGCGTCGGCGGCGGCGAAGATCTCGGCACCGTGGAGGGCGAGCAGCGCCTTGTTCGCGGTGACCACATGTTTCCCGGCGTCGATGGCCGCGAGCATGAACCGGCGCGCCACGTCGTAGCCGCCGATCAGCTCGATCACGATCTCCACGGCCGGGTCGGCGATCAGCCCCTCGGTGTCGCGGTCGAACACGATGCCCGACACGTCGACGCCACGGTCGGTCTCGAGGTCGAGGTCCGCGATGCGAGCCAGACGCAAGGGGAAGCCCAGGCGTTGCTCGATCACCGAAGCGTTGTCGCGCAACACCTTCGCCACCCCGGCCCCGATGGTGCCGAAACCGATCAATCCGACGCCGACGGCACCGGAAAGCACATCGGCGTCACTTTCGCGAACGTCCTTGCCCATCTAGGACTCCTGGAATTGCCGCAAGAAGCGGCGGATCCCGCGCACGGCCTGGCGGGTCCGGTGCACGTTCTCGATCAACGCGAAGCGCACGTGCCCCTCGCCCGTCTCACCGAACCCGATGCCGGCCGAGACGGCGACCCCCGCCTCGGTGAGCAGCCGCTTCGAGAACTCGAGCGAGCCCATGCTGCGGCACTCCTCGGGCAGCTGCGCCCAGACGAACATCGTGGCCAGGGGCTTCTCGATCTTCCACTGGCCGGGCCCGGTCTGACCGAGGCCCTCGACGAGGGCATCGCGGCGGGCCTTGTACTCGGCGACGTTCGTGTCCACGCAGTCCTGAGGGCCGCGCAGAGCCGCGATGGCTCCGATCTGGATCGACTGGGGCATCCCGTAGTCGAGGTAGCTCTTGATGCGCGTCAGGGCGTGGATCATGTCGCGATTGCCGCAGGCGAAACCCACGCGCCAGCCCGCCATGGAGTGGCTCTTCGAAAGCGACACGAACTCGATGGCCACGTCGCGCGCACCGGGCACCTCGAGGATGCTCGGCGGCTTGTAGCCCTCGAAGCAGATCTCGGCGTAGGCGAAGTCGTGGAGCACCATCAGGTCGTGCTCCTTGGCGAAGGCGATGATCCGCTCGAAGAATGCGAGGTCGACGACCTGGGTGGTCGGGTTCGCCGGGAACGACAGGATCAACATCTTCGGCTTCGGCCAGGTTCGCGCCACCGCCTGCTCGAGGTTCTCGATGAAGTCGGTGTCGCCGGTGAGCGGGACGTTGCGCAGGTCGCCGCCCGAGATGATCACCGAGTAGGGATGGATCGGGTACGCCGGGTCCTGACACAGGACGACGTCGCCCGCACCGATCGTCATCAACACGAAGTGCGAGAGGCCTTCCTTCGCGCCGATCGTGGCGATGGCCTCGCCGTCGGGGTCGAGCTCGACGCCGTGGTTGCGCTGATACCACTCGCAGATCGACGCGCGCAGGTTCGGGATGCCGCGCGACGCCGAATAGCGGTGGTTCTTCGGGTTGCGCGCGGCTTCGCAGATCTTGTCGACGACGTGGTCCGGTGTCGGCAGATCGGGGTTGCCCATGCCGAGATCGATGACGTCTTCGCCGGCGCGCCGGGCCGCGCGCATCATCTCCGTCACCTCGGACAGGATGTACGGCGGCAGCCGGTTGAGCTTGTTGAAATCGTGTTGGAATCGGGACGCCATCTCGCGCACCTCGGCGGGGGCCGATGCTTGTAACCCACTCAGAATATTAGAGAAATCGGGCCTCGTCCAGCGTGGCTCTCAGGCATCGGCTGGGGCCTCTCCGGGGCCACTGGCGCGCCTGCGGAAGGCCACGTAGAAGGGCCAGCCCGTGGCCACCACGGCGAGGCCAACGGCGCACTCGAAGGGCCGCTGGCGAAGCATCTCGAAGGCGATCCAGGCATTCACCGCGATGTAGATCGCCGGCACCCACGGGTAGCCCCAGGCCCGGTACGGGCGCGGGCGGTCGGGCTGGAGACGCCGGAGGCGGTAGAGGGCCAGGGTGTCGGCCATGGTGGCGAGCACGCCGGAGGCGGTAGAGGGCCAGGGTGTCGGCCATGGTGGCGAGCACGATGGCGAATACGGTGTAGTCGAGGGCGCTGGCGAACAGCGAATCCGGGAAGCCCTGGAAGATTCCCAGCAGCACCACTGACACCAGGCCCTGGAGCACGATGGCGATGTGGGGCGTGCCGAAGCGCGGGTGCGTGGCGTCGACGCCCCGAAAGAAGAGACGGTCGAGGGCCATGGCGTACGGGATCCGCGGGCCCACGAGCACCGTCGCATTGAGCGTGCCGAGGATCGAGGCCAGCACGAACACCGCGACCACCGTACCGCCGAGCGGCCCGAGCAGCGCGCGTGCCGAC
>JAFDDA010000169.1 GCA_019311105.1 Deltaproteobacteria bacterium | reverse complement strand
CGTCACTTCCAAGTGGCCTGCGTGCACTTACGTTGCAGGGCCGGCCCTGTGCGGCGCGGGCCCCTGGAGGTTCGAAGCGATGCTGCGGCACCGAATCCTGACGCTCTGCTTGCTTTCCCTGTTCGCCAGCCCGGCGGGCGCGGACCCGGCTTGGCTCGGTGACGAGTCGGTTGCGGGCCACGTCGTGGCGGTGGAAGGCCGAGCGATCGCGACGATCCCGGGCGAGCCGTCCCGGGTTCTCGTGTGCGGCGACCCCGTCTACGCCGACGAACGGCTCGCCACCGAGCGAGGTGCGCGGCTCGTCGTGGCGCGTGACGGCCGGCACCTCCACGTAGGCCCCGAGAGCCTGATGGTCCTGCGCCATGCTGCGGACGGCCAGCGTCGGACGGTTCTCGTGCGGGGCCATGCCCGGGTGATCGACAGCCGGGCGCTGCCCGAGAGTCGATTCGCCACCCCGGCCGGTGTGCTGCACACGGCTGCACCGGACGTGGAGCTGCGCCGCTTCGCGAACGGCGAGCTTCAGATCTGTGACTGGTCCACCCGCGAGGCGGCTTGCCACACGGTGGGACTCGATGGCCTGGCCAAGCGCTCCGTGGAGGAGGGCCCGCGCCTCGACCTCGGCATCCGCAACCTGTGCCCCTGGAAGCCGCGCGAGGGCGTGGTGGCTGCGGACTTCCTCTCCACACCGCACGTGGCCGCGGGCCCCGAAACCCCCTTCGAGCCCGAAGACGACCCGACCGAGCCGGGCTGCAGCGGCGACGATTGCAACTCGCCCGAGCTGCCGCCCATGGTCCCGGTCTACGTCGTGGACGCGCCGGGCATCTACATCCCGTGACTTGCAACGCGATTTGGATTCCGTGTGTGCGCGATTTTGTTTGCGCATCGGCGCGGGATCGGTTGAATTCCAGGCCGACGTGATTCAAGGCGACATCCATCCCGACTTCTGGGCCGTGGCCCGCGCCCTCGAACAGCAGGTTCGTGGCAGCGGCGGCGGTGCGGCGGTCTGCGTCTATCACCGGGGTGTCCCGGTCGTCGATATCTGGGCCGGCGTCCAGGACGAACGCGGGACCCCTTGGCGCCACGAGACCACCGCGCTCTCGTTCTCCACCACGAAGGGGGTGACCTCCACCGCCCTCCACCTGCTCGCCGACCGCGGCCTCGTCGACTACGACGCGCCCGTGGCCGAGTACTGGCCCGAGTTCGCAGCGGCGGGCAAGGAAGCCATCACGGTCCGGCACCTGCTCTGCCACGAGGCGGGGATGTATCGGCTGAGGGGTCGGATCGACCACGCCGACCGCATGCTCGACTGGGATCACGTGTGTTCGGCCCTCGCGGCGGGCGAGGCGGCCCACGAGCCGGGAACCCGCAACGCCTATCACGGCATGACCTTCGGTTGGCTGGTGGGCGAGGTCATCCAGCGCGTGTCCGGGATGTCCTTCAGCGACTTCATCCGCAAGGAGCTCGCCGAGCCGCTCGGCGTGGACGGCCTGCAGATCGGTGTGCCACGGGAGGACAGGGAGCGCGTCGCGCAGTTGCTCGGCGGCTCGCTCGGGCGCGCGGGCGAAGACCGCATTCCCCAGGAGAGCCGCGTCCTGCAGTGGTCGGGCCGTGCCGCCTCGCTGCTGCGGCTGCCCTTCAATCCGCGTCGCACCGCCGATGCCCTCGTGGTGCCGGGCGTGCTGAACTTCTTCTTCTCTCCCGACGCGCTCGACGCGCCGATCCCCGCGGCGAACGGGACCTTCACGGCTCGCTCCCTGGCGCGGCTCTACGCGATGCTGGCGGGCGACGGCGAGATCGACGGCAAGCGTCTGCTGTCCACCCACACCGTGATGCAGGCGACGGAAGTCCAGAACACACGCATCGACGGCGTCGTGCCGTTCCCCATGCGCTGGCGCCTCGGGTATCACCTCGCGGCAACGACGCGCGGCGTGCTCAGCAGTGGCTTCGGGCACTTCGGCTACGGCGGCTCGGGTGCCTGGGCGGAGCCGGAGCGCGAACTCGCCGTGGCCATGGTCACGAACCAGGTGGCGGGGACGCCCTTCGGCGACCTGCGGATGCTCCGCCTCGGCGCCTCCGCCCTACGCTGCGCGGACGCGCGCTAGGCGCCTCCGCCCGCCGGTCCGACGACTCCGCGTTCGCGCAATCCCGCCTTCTCGTCTTCCGAGAGTCCGAGCTCGCCCAGGATCTCGTCGTCGTGGCCACCCAGGGCCGGCGCGCCGGTTCGGACCGCTGTGGGCGTGCGAGACAGCTTGGCCGGCGATGCCACGATCGGCGCGGGCGTGCCGTCTTGCTGGGGGACGGTCTGGAGTGTGTCGCGTTCCGCGACGAGCGGATCCTGCACGGCCTCGGCGTAGCTTCGAACCGGTGCGGCGGGCAGCGCGGCTTCAGCGAAGCGCGCCAGGACCTCGGCCACGTCGCGCTCGGCCACCCAGGCGGAGAGCAGGGCATCGACTTCGGCGCGACGCCCGAGCCGCTCGGGTGTCGTGGCATAGCGTGGGTCGTCGGCCAGTTCGGGTCGGCCGATCAGGCGGGCCAGGGCCTTCCAGTGGGTATCGAGCAGCACGCCCACGGCCACGCGCCCGTCGCGAGCGGCGTAGCTGCCTGCGGGTGCGGCGATACGGAACTCGTTGCCGAGGCGCGGCAGTTCGACGCCGAGGGCGGCGAGGCTCGGGTAGCCGTTCGACTGGAAGAGGAGGGTGTCGAAGAGGGACACGTCCACGTGTTGCCCCTCACCCGTTTCGTCTCGATGGCGGAGGGCGGCGAGCGTGGCGAAGGCGGCGTGCAGGCCGGCCAGGTCGTCGCCGATGAAGGTCGGCGCCTTCGTGGGTTCGCCCTCGGGCGCCCCGTTGAGTGACATGAAGCCGCTGGCGGCCTGGGCCAGAGGGTCGTAGCCAGCCCGCTCATGGCCCGTGCCGAACTGCCCCCAGCCGCTGATCGAGACGTAGATCACGCTCTCGCGGACGGCGCGAACGTCGGCGTAGCCGAGGCCCCAGCCGGCTAGGGTCCCCGGGCGGAAGTTCTCGACCACGACATCGCTGCGTTCGGCCAGGCGAAGGAAGATCGCGGCCCCTTCGGGCTGGCGGAGGTCGAGGGCGAGGCTCCGCTTGTTCCGGTTCACCGTGGCCTGCATGAAGCCGACGGGCGGGTCGGTGCCGGGCAGGTGGGGTGGGGCCACGCGTGCCATCTCGCCGCGCGGGTGCTCGACCTTGATCACGTCGGCCCCGAAGTCGGCGAGCATGCAGCCGCAGAGGGGCCCCGCCCAGGTCGTGGTGGCTTCGACGACCCGGAGCCCCGCAAGGGGGCCGGCGCCATCGGTTCGTGCGTTCCGGTAGAAGTCCGCTTTCTCCACGACGTGGGTTCAAGCTATCCACCGCGCAGGCGTGGCGCCATCGCTGCCTCAACCTTCGGCGCGGATCTCTTTCGTGATGAAGTACATCGGGTGCTCTTCGCCGCCGAGCACATAGCCGCGCAGCCCGAAGTCCGCGTAGAGAGCCCGCGCGGGCTCGTTGTCCTGGCGGACCTCGAGGGTGACCCGGCAGCAGTCGAGGCTGCGCGCGCCGGCTTCGACGGCTTCGAGCAGGGCTCGGCCGACACCACGCCGTCGGTGGCTCGCCGCCACCATGAGGTCGTGGATGTTGAGGAGCCGGCGCGCCTCGAAGGTCGTGAAGCCCAGGAAGCAGATGGCGGCGCCGACGGGTTGGCCGGCATCGCGGGCGAGCCAGATGCGGGTCGTCGGATGCTCGCGCAGGCGCGGGACGACGGCTTCGAGGACGCCCTCGTGGAGCGCCTCGCCGCCTCCCATGGGGTCGCGCGCGTAGGCGTCGATGAGCTCGCGCACGGCGGCGGCGTCGGCCGGGTCGTCGAGGTTGGCAGGGGAGAGTTCGAGGTTCACAGCAGGGTCTCCACGAAGTCACGGGTGGTGTCGGCCAGTTCGTCGAGCACCTCGGCATCATTGCGGCCGGAGCGCTTGAGGACGTGGAAGCCGTGATCGCCGCCCTCGACGCGGTGGAGTGTCGTCTTCGCACCGAGCCCCGCGACGAGCGGCTCGAGCAGCGCGAGGTCGGCCAGCTTGTCGCGCGTGCCCTGGAGGAAGAGCATCGGCAGCCCGACCCGGGCGAGGTGCTCTCCGCGTTCCGTGGAGGGGGGCTTGCCCGCCGCGTGCAGCGGGAACCCGAAGAAGACGATCCCGCGCGCGTCGATGGCCTCGTCGGCCGCCAGCAGCGAAGTCATGCGGCCCCCCATGGACTTGCCTGCTGCGATGAGGGGCAACCCGGGCGCCGCGCCTGCGCCCGCGGCCAGGGCGGCGCGGACGGTGGCGCGCAGTACCGGCCCGGGGTTCGGCCCGCGCCGGCCGGCCTCGGTGTAGGGGAACTGGAAGCGAAAGGTCGCGAGGCTGCGGTCAGCCAGGCGTCTGGCCATCGACTCCATGAAGGCGTGGTTCATGTCTGCACCGGCGCCATGGGCCAGCACGAGGAGGGCGTGGGCATCGGCCGGCCGCACCAGCCGCGCGGAGACTTCGCCACTGCGCTCGTCGACCGGGAAGCGCGAGTCGAACACCGGCCGTGTCGCGGTGGTCGCGGTGGGCGAGGGGGTCGAGGCGGACATCGCGGCGAGGCTACCACGGAGGGGACGCTCGGCAGGCCCGCGATGGCGTTACCCTTCCGCCTGTGGGGTGGTCCATCCTCGAGCCGCTGGCCTTTTCGAGCCTCTGGGTTTCCCTCGCAGCGGGAGCCCTGGCGGCAGCGGCGGCGCGTGCGATGGGGCTCGACTCCTCCGCCTCGGTGATCGGCCTGATCGTGGCGGGCACCTTCGTCGTCTACAACGTCGATCATCTGCGCGACGTCGAGCGCGACCGCGGCACCTCGCCACGCCGAACGGCCTTCGTCGAGCGCCATGTCCGGAGCCTCCGCGTCGCGACCGTCGCGGCAGCCCTCGTCTCGGTGGGGCTGGCCTTCGATGTCGGCCCGGGCGCGCTTCTGGTGTTGGCGCCGGTCGCAGCGCTGGGTTTTGGCCATCGACGCGTGAAACACCTCGCGTTTGCGAAGTCGAGTTACCTCACATTGGCGTGGGTCTGCGTGGTCGTGGTGTTCCCGGCGGTGGCCCTCGGCGGTGCGCGGGACGTCGCCTGGGTCGCGCTCGTGGTCGGCGCCGCGATCCAGGCCAATGCCATCGCCTCGAACGTTCGCGACCTCGAGGCGGCCCTGGCCTCCACGCCGGCGTTGCGGCTCGCTCGCGGCGTGGCCGCCCTCGGCGTGATCATCGCGATCGCGGCGCCGGGGACGATATGGCCCCTCGGCCTGGTGCCTTTGGCGGCCGGGCTCGCGCTCCTGCGTTTCGAAGCCAACGAACGCTATGGCCTCGTCGTCGTGGACGGCGCGTTGCTGCTCGGCGGACTCGCGGCGCTGGTGGTCCACCGCGCGTAAGCGTGAGAACGGCCTGTTCCTTCAGACCGGGATCAAGCCGCCACGGACCGTCGCGCCGGCAGGGCTCGCAAGCCAACGGATCACGCCGGCGATCTGAGCCGGCGGCGTCCATGCCGAGAAGTCGGCGTCGGGCATGGCTTCGCGGTTTGCGGGGGTGTCGATGGTCGTTGGGACGACGGCGTTCACGCGCACCCCGTGCTCGCCGAGTTCCTGTTGCAGGGCGCGGGTCAGGACCGACACGGCGGCTTTGGAAGCCGCGTAGGCCGCGATGCCGGGCGGTGCATCGGCGGCGGCCTGGGAGGCCACGTTCACGATCAGGCCGCGGGCGCGCTCGATCATGCCGGGCGCGACCGCGCGCGACATGGCCGCCGCCGTCCGGACGTTCATTCGGTACATGCGATCCCAGAGCTCGAGCTCGGTCTCGTGGACCGGCGTGCCGCCGCCGAATCCGCCGACGCCGTTCACGAGGACGAAGGTCTCGCCGGCCCGGCTCGCCACCGCGGCAGCGCCATCTTCTTCGGCGACATCGGCCTGAAGCAACTCGAGGCGCCCGGAGTCGACGGCATCGGCGCAGGCACGGGCGAGCCGTTCCCGCTCGGAATCGACGATCCACGGTACGACGACGCGATCCCCCGCTTCGAGGGCCGCCTCCACGATGGCGCTTCCGAGGGCGCCGGTGCCCCCCGTGACGATCCAACACTCGCTCATGCTCTCGGCTCCCGGGCGCTCAACGCGCGTTGCGGTGGATCAGTTCCAAGGCTCGTTCCGC
>JAFDDA010000250.1 GCA_019311105.1 Deltaproteobacteria bacterium | reverse complement strand
CGCTGCCGAGCTCGCTGGCCAGGGCGTCGGCGTGGTCCGCCAGGATCTCGGCCTCGGCACGCGTCGGGTAGTACTCGGGCTGCTCCGTGATCTCGGCGAAGAGCCCGCTGCCGATCTCGTCGTAGAGGTAGCGGCAGTCGAGTTGGCGCGGCTCGTTCGAGAGACCTCGGGCCACCGAGAGGGCGAAGGCCTGCGGGTCGCCTGTCAACTCGTCCACCCAGACCGTGGCGCGCGGGTTCAGATCCTCGCGTTCGGTGCGCTGATTTGGGTCGGCTTCGGTGTGGGCATCGATGGCGGCCGCCAGGACGGCGCGAGCATCGTTCCGGCGAGCCGCAGAAGCGGCGCCTGCATCGTTCCGTCGGGTTGCGGAAGGTGCGGCCATGAGCGGCGCAGTATAGCCAAGGCCCTCTCACCGCCACCGGTGAGAACCTGGCTTCGACCGGTGCTTCCGCGCACACCGGTCGTTATCTTGCGCAGGATCGTCGGAGGAATCGTCGGTGGCAGACGCACCCGAGTCTCGTGAGCAGTGGGGAAGTCGAACGGGCTTCATCCTGGCCGCCGTCGGCTCGGCGGTGGGCCTTGGCAACATGTGGCGGTTCTCCTACCTGACGGCGGAGAACGGCGGCGCCGCGTTCCTCGTGTTGTATCTCGTGCTCGTGGCCGCCGTCGGGCTGCCCGTGTTGCTGGCCGAGCTCGTGATCGGGCGCGGCTCCCGGCTCAGCCCGATCGGCGCGTTAGCCCACTATGGGGGGAGCCGCTGGCGCCTGCTCGGCGGGCTGTTCCTGGCCTCGGGGTTCCTGATCCTCGCCTACTACAGCGTCATCGCGGGCTGGACGCTGCGCTACGCGCTGACGGCGCTCGGTGGTTTTGGCCCCGATTCAGGCGCCTACTTCGAACAGGTCTCGACCGGTGCCACCGCCGTCGGCTGGCACCTGGCGTTCATGGCCCTCACCATCGCGATCATCCTCGGGGGCGTGAACCGCGGCATCGAGCGCGTCTCGATCGTCCTCATGCCCCTGCTGTTCGCGATCATCTGTGGGATCGCGATCTACGCAGCGACCCTGCCGGGTGCGGACGCGGGCTACGACTTCTACCTCTCCATCGACCTCGCGCAGATGCTCGACTTCAAGGTCCTGGCCGCCGCGGCGAGCCAGGCTTTCTTCAGCCTTTCGCTAGGGATGGGCGCGATCCTGACCTACGCGAGCTATGTGCGCGAAGACGAAAACCTGCCGAACGAAGCGGTGATCATTGCGACGGCTGACTTTGCCGTGGCGTTCGTCGCAGGCTTGGCGGTCTTCCCGCTGCTCTTCGCCCTCGGTCTCGAATCGAAGGTGGGCGAGAGCACGCTCGGCGCACTGTTCATTACACTGCCGAGTGCCTTCCACGAGATGGGCTTTGCCGGGCAGGTGGTCGGCACGCTCTTCTTCGTCGCGCTGGTCTTCGGCGCGCTGACTTCCGCGATGTCGCTTCTCGAGGTCGTGGTCGCGACCGCCATCGATCAGCTCGGCTGGGGGCGGCCCTTTGCAACCATGGCCCTCGGTTCCCTCTGCGCCTTGCTCGGGGTGCCTGCGGCGCTCGACCTCGATGTCCTCGGCCTCATGGACCAGATCGCGGGGAGCCTCTTCCTCGTCTTCGGGGGGCTGATGCTCTCGATCTTCGTCGGCTTTGTGATGCCCGACCCGGTGGGCGAGGCGCGTCAGGGCGCCGAGGGCGTCCGCTGGTTCGGCGCCTGGCGTCTGCTCGTCCGCACCGTGGTCCCGGCCGTGCTGCTCGTGGTGCTGTGGCAGTCGATCCGAGCGCTCGGATAGACGCCGGGGTTCAGGGGCCTCTGCACCCAGAACCCGGCGAGCCGTCCGAGCGGGCCGAAGGGCAGGGCGTAGCGCACGCGGTCGGTGACCCGGACGAGGCGTGCACCCCGGCCGACCGCGGGGCGATCGCGCCTTAGCGTCAGGCCGTTACAGGACGCCGGCGCGGCGGCTCTGGGCGAGGGCGTCGATGCCCTGGGTGTGGCGCGCCACGCGGCGAACCTCACGTGCGAACTCGCGTCGGCGCGTCGGCAGCTCGGGCGTGGCGGGGTCGAGCAGCCCGCGGTTGCGGGCGAGCTTGAGCGCCGTCTGGAAGAGCACCTTCGAAACCGACTCCTCGCTGCGCATGCGCCGCTGAAGTCGATACTGGCGCCCCAGGCTCAGGCATTCGTCGAGGAAGCGAGCTTCGTCGAACTCGGCCTTCGGGTCGACGGTCTCGAGCCTGTCGCTGACGACACGGTAGGCCTCGACGAAGGGGCGGATCGCGCGGTGCGCACTGAACGGGCTCCAGCTCGTCAGCAGGCGCATGATCGACTCGGGGCCCGCTGCGACCCGATTCTCCCAGTCGGGTGTCTGGAGCGCGAGCTCTTCGGCCAGTTCCGCGCGGAAGAGATCCTTCTCGGCAAAGAAGAACTCGAACTTCAGCAGATCGCGCAGCGCCATCGCCTCGCTCCAGAACTCCGCCACGGGGTCCTCGACGTCGGGCTCGGCAGCGCGCAGCAGGGCCAGCTCGCAGATCGAGGCGTTCACGAAGAAGTGGACGATGGTGTTCCGGTAGTAGGCCGCGGTCAGGTGCTGGCTGTCTTCGATCCCGTAGACGGCTTCGGGCCCCTCGTCGTAACAGGTGAGGACGTTGTTGCGGGCCAGCGCATCGAGGGCGCGCCGCACGCCACTCGGGGTGTCGAGGTCGAGGTCGCCGGTGGTCGGGAGCTTGCGCTGCCGCAGGTATTCGAGGCGCGGCGCCAGCACTTCGCGCACCTGCTCGGCGCTCATGGCGCGGTCGCCGCGGCCGAGCAGCACCATGGTCACGAGCGAGCTCGCGGTGATGGGGGTCACGCGGTTGATCCGGGTCGAGACCTCGAAGGCGAGCTTCTGGGTCGCGAGGTTGACCTCGTCGGCACGCGGCTCGGCGCTCGGGTCGGGCGCGCCGAGCACGCTCGCCAGCGAGAGCGGCTCGCCGAAGCGGATGTGGATACGGCCGTAGGGCCGACGCAGGGAGCGGATCAGGCCCAGGAACCAGCCGAAGCTCTCGGTCTGCTTCGCGCCGCCCCGCTGCTCGGCGGCATAGCTCCCGACGTCCTGGATCTGGTCGTAGGCGATCGAGACGGGCAGCAGGAAGACATCGTCGGCTTTGGCTCGACGATACGCATCGACCACGTAGGCGAGCATCCCGTAGCGCGGCGGCAGCATCTTGCCCGATCGCGAGCGCCCGCCTTCGATGTACCACTCGAGCGGGAAGCGCTTCTCGACCAGGTAGTCGATGTATTGGCGCAGGACGAACTTGTAGACCTCGTTGTCCTTGAAGCTTCGCCGAATGAAGAAGACCCCGCTCCGCCGCCACAGCGGGCCGAGCGGAAAGAAGTTCATGTTGATGCCACCGGCGGTGTGGTTCGGCGGGTGCCCGTTCTCGTGCAGCACGTACTGGAGCGAGAGGTGATCGAGGTTCGACTTGTGGGTCGGCAGGAACACCACAGGGTGTCGCTGCGCCAGGGCATAGATGCCCTCGAGTTGCTCGCGGTCGTAGTCGATGGATTCGGCATAGCCGGCGATCTCTTTCAGGTAGCGCCCCGCGGTCTTGGTGACGGCCGCCGCCTCATGCCCCACCGAGCGGGCGAGGCGCTCGACACCACCCCGGAATTGCGGCCGCGTGAGCACCTCGCGGTGCACGAAGCGCGGGACTTTGTAACGCGTTCCGCGCAGGCGCCGCTCGGCGCGTTCGAGGGCGAGGGCGGCCTGGCGCGCCACGAAGTCGGCGAGGCCCAGGGTCTCGGCGCCCGTGCTGCCGCAGGCCTTGCGCCAACGCTCGCGCAGCTCGGAGGCCGGGGCGGGCTCGCCGGCGACCACGCGGCAGCGGTCGGGCTCGCGGGCGCGAATCCATCGCTGACGCAAACGGCCGGGGTCGCGCGGGTCGCCGAGCAGCAGGATGTCGCGGAAGAGCACCTTGCGGCGGCCGTCGCGC
>JAFDDA010000249.1 GCA_019311105.1 Deltaproteobacteria bacterium | reverse complement strand
GCCGAGTCCGCCGAGGCCGAGTCGGCGGAGGAAGAGCCTTCACCGATGACCGAAGCCAACGCGCCGCTCTTCGCCGCGACCGAGCGCGACGAGGGGGACGACGAGGAGGATCCGGTGGTGGAGCTGCCCCAGGCCCTGATCGATGCCGAGCCCGAGGTCGTGGCCAAGGCCGACTCGCCCGAGATCGAAGAACTCGAGCGCCGCATCGAGCGCCTCGAGGCGCGCCTCACGGACAGCCTCGACGCACGGGAGCGTCTCGAGCGACAGCTCGCCGCCCACACCGAAGAGCTGCGCGTCCAGCGTGCCGCCATCGCCCGAACCCAACGTGCGGTGCGTGCCGCGGTCCGCGGGCCCGAGTCGGCTGAGCAGCCTGCGGCCCAGCGCGTCCCGAGCCAGGTCCCCAGCCCCCAGGCGTCCACGCCGGAATCCGGCGGAAACGAGGGGTAATCCCTTCGGCTCGAGGCCCGGCCTCACCGGGCCTGGCGCCACGACGGGTCCGGGTGCATCGGGGCCGCAGCGCCGGGGCATCCGATCCGCATAAAACGGGCTAAGCCCCGGACTCCGCGTGCCGATAACGCCACCGGAGCCTCGTTGAAAGACCCGAGCCGCCAATGGGGGTTCGGGGCGAGGCCTCTGGAGGAAAGACATGCAGACCACCATCCTCGTTGCGGACGATCACCAGATCGTGCGCCAGGGCCTGAAGCGGCTGCTCTCGAAGCGCAGCGACTTCAACATCGTGGCCGAAGCCTCCGACGGCGAGGAGGCCGTCGAGATGGCGACCCGCCAGCGGCCCGACGTCGTCCTGATGGACATCTCGATGCCGCGTCTGTCGGGGATCGACGCCACGCGTCGCATCGCCGCCGACGGCAACTCCAAGGTGCTCGCCCTCTCCATGCACGACACCCAGAGCTACGTGGAAGAGGCGCTGCGCGCCGGCGCCTCGGGCTACGTCCACAAGAACGCGTCGGCCGAAGATCTCTTCACCGCCATCGATGCGGTGCGCGGCGGCGAGTCCTACCTCTCACCCACCGTGACCCAGCAGGTGGTGGACGCCATCGCGCGGCCTGGCGACCGGCCGGCCTCCGCGGTCTCGGCCCTCACTAATCGGGAGCGCGAGGTCCTGAAGCTGATTGCGGACGGGCTCTCCAGCAAGGAGATTGCCGGTCAGCTCGGGGTCTCACTCAAGACCATCGAGAGCCACCGAGCGAACTTGATGGACAAGCTCGACATCCATAAGGTGTCCGGGCTCGTGAGGTTCGCGGTCCGGGCTGGTTTGGTCGCGCCGTAGGGGGATTTCGCCCCGCAAACGTCGTGTTACCCTCGCGCGTCGCCGGGAGCTTGCCCTTTGGATCGCTCGGCATCTCCGGGAATCTGCCCCTTGGATCGTCTGCCATGTACCTCCAGTCCTTCGGGCTCCGGGAAAAGCCCTTCGCGCTCTCCCCGGACCCCCGTTACTTGTTTCTCGCGGAATCCCACCGCGAAGCCTTGGCCCACCTCCTCTATGGAGTGGACCAGGGCGAGGGCTTCATCGCCGTCGTGGGCGAGGTCGGCACGGGCAAGACCACGCTGTGTCGCACGCTGCTGCAACGCCTCGGTGCCGAGACCGAGGTCGCCTTCCTCTTCAACCCGGATCTCTCGCCCCTCGAGTTGCTCGAGTCGGTGTGCCAGGAGTTCGAGCTCGGCGGGCCGGCGGGCGGCTCGCGCCGCGACCTGCTCGACCGCATCAACGAATTCCTGGTCCAGAACAAGCTCGCGGGTCGGCGCGTCCTGCTGATCATCGACGAGGCCCAGAACCTGCCGGCGGAGACGCTGGCGAAGCTGGCTTCGAAGCAACTGCGTCAGCTCGGCCAGCGTGTCAGCGTGTGGTGGAACCTCTCGCCCATGCAGCGCGCCGAAGCCTTCGAGTACGTGCGCCACCGTCTGCGCGTGGCGGGAAACTCCGGACGCTCGCTGTTCAGTGACGGGGCTCTGCGCGAGGTGCACCGGCGCGCAATGGGTGTGCCGCGCGTGATGAACATCCTGTGCGACCGTTCGCTGCTGACGGCCTATGCCGCGGGGGCCCGCGAAGTGCGTGGCCTCCACGTGCGACGCGCCGCCGCAGAACTCGGACCGGGGCGACCCCACGGTGTCGCGAAGAAGGCCAGGCGTTTCCTGTTGCACCCGGGTTGGTTCGCCGCAGCCGGAGCCGTCG
>JAFDDA010000248.1 GCA_019311105.1 Deltaproteobacteria bacterium | reverse complement strand
GCGCCGTTGGCGATGGCATCGCTTCCAAGATCCTTGATGGCCTGGACGACTTCATGGGCCGGGCCGTCCCCGCCGCCCGAGCCGTCGAGTTCCACGCCGATGTCGTTGACGACGACCCTCGCGCCCTGGCGGGCAAATTCGAGGGCATGCTCGCGGCCGATCCCGCGCGCCGAGCCCGTAACGATCACCACCCGTCCTTCACATACACCCATGACTAGAGCCTCTCCAGGATCGTGACGTTCGCCTGGCCGCCGCCCTCGCACATGGTCTGCATGCCATAGCGTCCGCCGGTGCGCTCGAGCTCGTTCAGCAGCGTCGCCATGAGGCGCGTGCCCGTGGCCCCGATCGGGTGGCCGAGCGCGATGGCGCCGCCGTTGACGTTGACCTTGTCGAGGTCCCAGCCCGTTTCCTTCTGCCACGCCAGCACCACCGACGCGAAGGCCTCGTTGATCTCGACGAGGTCGATGTCGGTGGGCTTCATGCCGGTCTTTTCGAGCGCGTGGCGGGTGGCCGGGATCGGAGCCGTCAGCATCAGGATCGGGTCGTCCGCGCGCACCGACATGTGGTGGACCCGGGCGCGCGGCTTCAATCCGTGATCCTTCACACCCTGCTCAGAAGCCACCAGCATCGCGGTCGCCCCGTCCGAGAGCTGGCTCGCCAACGCGGCGGTCAGGCGGCCGCCGGGCGAGAGCGGCTCGAGGCTCGCGAGTTTCTCGAGCGTCGAGTTGCGCGGGCCCTCGTCGGTGGTGACATCGCCATAGGGAACGATCTCGTTCTTGAAGCGTCCCTCTTCGATGGCCTGGCGGGCTCGCCGGTGGCTCTCGAAGGCAAAGCGCTCCATGTCCTCCCGCGAGATGTCCCACTTCTCCGCGATCATCTCGGCCCCGTGGAATTGCGAGACCTCCTGGTCGCCGAAGCGATCGACCCAACCCTTGGAGCCCGAGAAGGGGTCGGTCATGCCGAGGGGTTCCGCGGCGGTCATGGCGTAGGAGATCGGGATCTGGCTCATGTTCTGGACGCCGCCCGCGACGACCAGGTCGGACACGCCGCTCATCACGGCCTGGGCGGCGAAGTGAACGGACTGCTGCGACGAGCCGCACTGGCGGTCGATGGTGACGCCCGGCACGTGCTGGGGCAGGCCCGCGGCGAGCCAGCACGTTCGCGCGATGTCGCCCGCCTGGGTGCCGACCGTGTCGCAGCAACCGAAGATCACGTCCTCGACCGCGCCGGCGTCCACGCCGGTCCGATCCACGAGCGCCTTCAGGACGTGCGCACCGAGATCGGCGGAGTGCGCTGAGGCGAGGCCGCCCCCTCGCTTCCCGATCGGGGTCCGCACTGCATCGACGATGTATGCCTCAGCCATCTTCCAACCCTTCTTCGGTCGCCTTCCGGCTCCCTGCGCGAACCGGAGAGCCGGTTCTTGCCTTCTTCGTCCGCCTTCCGGCCTGCCTACTTCACACAGAGGACGGACGAGCCGTGGCCGAAGAGGCCCTGGTTCGCCGTCACGCCGACCTTCGCACCCTGGACCTGACGCTCGCCGGCCTGGCCGCGCAGCTGCCACGCGAGTTCGCAGACCTGGGCGATGGCCTGGGCCGGCACGGCCTCACCGAACGCGCCGAGGCCGCCGCTCGGGTTCACCGGGATGCGGCCGCCGACGGTGGTGTCGCCGTTGCGCAGCAGCGTCTCCGCTTCACCCGGCTTGCACAGGCCGATGTTCTCGTACCAATCGAGTTCGAGGGCCGACGAGAGGTCGTAGACCTCCGCGAGCGAGAGATCCTCAGGCCCGATGCCGGCCTCTTCGTAGGCGGCGTAGGCGATCGAGTCCTTGAAGCCCCGATCGGGTGCCGAGATCCCCGCGGCCGAGTCGGTCGCGAAGTTTGGCATGTCGACGAGCGTATTCGGGAACGTCGGCGTCACGGTCGAGACACCCGCGATCCGCACGAAGTCCGTCGCGTGCTTGCGGGCGAAGTCCAGGGACGTCAGCACCAGGGCCGCGCCGCCATCGCTGGTG
>JAFDDA010000075.1 GCA_019311105.1 Deltaproteobacteria bacterium | reverse complement strand
GCACGGGCGCGACCGGGGGCACCGGCTCGGGCGGCGGCGGCGGCGGCTCGGGGATCACCACCGGCTCGATCGACGGCGGGAACTGAGGCTGAAGCGGCGGCGCAACCGGCGGCGGCGGCGGCGGCATCGGCGGAACGACAGGCGCGACCGGGGCCGGAGCCGCAGCGGGCTCGGGCATGAGCGGGGCCGGCGGCGGCGGCGCATCCGGGATCTCCCCAACGGGCTCGGGCATGCGCGGAGCCGGGGTCGGAATGCGACGGTCGGACGGCGGCGGAAGCGGCGGCGGCATGTCCTCCGGATCCACGGCGGCCCAGGCGTTGCAAGCGTAGTAAGCGGCGGAGCCAACGAGCACGCCGCCCAGGACGGCGCCACCGGCGCCAGCTGCGGAACCACCGGCCGCGTTGCCGGCAGCGAAACCACCGCCGCCTCCCAACAGACCGCCGACGATCCCACACGTCCGAGCGGAGGGTGAGCTCGCGCAGGACGCCATGAAGAGCGTCAGCGAGGCAAGGGCCAGAACTCGGGTCGATCGCACGAGGGAGATCCTCCTTGGCAGGGCGGAACAGGCTTACGGAGAGTCCGCTTCACTGGCTTGCCAGCCCGCGAACTCGCCCGCCCACCGGGGAGCCGTCGTACACCGAGCGATCCTTCGAGGCGATCGCCCGGGGCTGGTCTGGCCCGCTCTTTGTAGCCGTTTTTGCTTGGATTTGGAAGCAATTGGGTGCCCTTTTTGCGATCTGCACGACCCCTCGTGGTCGGGTCTGGGCGGGCCTCTGCCCAGGCGGCCAGGCCGGCCACGGTGGCGGGGCCGATCCCTCTCACCCTTTCCAGGTCGGCCACGGAGGCGAAGGGCCGGCTCTCCCGCTCCCGGGCGATGGCCTCGGCCCGGGCGGGGCCGATGCCGGGGAGCACCTCGAGCAGCCTCGGCGGGGCGCGATTCAGGTCGACACGGCCCCCGAACAAGAGCGGTGCGGCGCCCCGGAGGGGGCGAGAGGGCGTCTCCCCGTCGCACGAGACCCAGACGCTCCAACCCGCAGCAGCTCGGGCCTCCTGAGGCGTAGGGCATGCGGCGCGCTCGGGTGCCTCGATCGGCGCTGCGGCGGCCCAGGCGACGAACAACATCAGATTGGCTGCGGCCACGGGGGCCGTCCGGCGAGCGTGGCCGTGCGCCACAACGTGTCTCCCCGGGACCGGGGCGAGGCATGGAGTCCTAGCGCTCGGGGCCAGGCTTGGCGTTCTAGCTCTCGGGGCGAGGCTCGGCGCCGCCCGACTCGACGAAGGCCGCGTGCAGGACCCGCACGGCGAGCTCCGCGTACTTCTCCTCGATCACGACGGAGATCTTGATCTCGCTCGTCGAGATGAGCTGGATGTTGATCCCTTCCCCGCCCAGGATCGTGAACATCCGCTGGGCCACGCCGGCGTGATCCTTCATGCCGAGCCCGACGATCGAGACCTTGGCGATGTTCTCGTCGCCCTCGACCTCCGCAGCACCGAGCTCCGCGGCGACCTCGCGCGAACGTTCCATGGCCGCGGCGTACTCTTCCTTCGGGACCGTGAACGTGACATCCGTGCTGCCATCGTCCGCGAGGTTCTGGACGATCATGTCCACCGTGATCCCGGCCTCGGACAGCGGCGCGAACATCCGGCCCACGACGCCGGGCTGATCCTTCACGCCCTTCATCCGGACCTTCGCTTCGTCGCGGTTGTAGGTGACCCCGGAGACGACCAGGCGCTCCATCACGTCCTCCTCCTGGGTGACCCAGGTGCCTTCGCCGTCGTGGAACGAGGAGCGCACGTGCAGCGGCACCCCAAAGTTCATGGCGAACTTGACCGAGCGGATCTGGAGCACCTTCGCGCCGAGACTCGCCATTTCGATCATTTCGTCGTACGAGACCCGGTCGAGCTTTCGCGCCGCCGGCACGATGCGCGGGTCCGTGGTCAACACCCCATCGACGTCGGTCAGGATCTCACACGAGTCCGCCTCGATCGCCGCCGCCACCGCCACCGCCGAGGTGTCGGAACCACCGCGGCCGAGCGTGGTGACGTGGCCCGCCTCGTTCACGCCCTGGAACCCGGCGATCACCGCCACGCCGCCGTCCTCGAGCGCGGCGAGGATGCGGGCCGAGTCGACGCTGCGGATGCGCGCCTTGCTGTGAGCCTCGTCGGTCAACATGCCCATCTGGGCGCCGGTGAACGAAGTCGCCCGGTGGCCGAGCGCCTGGATCGCCATGGAGAGCAGCGCGATGGTCTTCTGCTCGCCGGTGGATACGAGCACGTCGTATTCGCGCGGCGGCGGCTGGTCGCCGCCGAGCTCGCGCGCCATCGCGACGAGCTTGTCGGTCTCGCCCGCCATGGCCGAGACGACCACGGCCACGCGATTGCCAGCCTCGACCGTACGGACGACGCGCTGGGCCACGTTCCGGATGCGATCCAGATCGCCGACACTCGTGCCGCCGTATTTTTGGACGATCAACGCCACTTGGATCCTCTCAGCCTTCTCCGTGAGCGCCGGGCGCTAGCGCTTCCGCAAGACGCGCCAACGCGGCCTGCGCCGCTGGGCCCCAGGGTGTTGCCTCGAAGCGGCGCGCGGCCTCGCCCGTGCGCTCGATCCGAAGCTCCAGCCGATCCTGGGGTAGCGCGTCGGGGAACCGATCGCCCCACTCCGCCACCACCAACGCGCCGGGCTCGAGCCAATCCAGGAAGCCGGCGGCGAGCAGCTCGGGCTCGCTTTCGATGCGATAGAGGTCCGCGTGGATCAAGGGCGTGCCCCCCGGCGGACCCTCGTGCCGGTTGGCGATCACGAAGGTCGGGCTGGTTACCCCACTCGGGTCGATCCCGAGGCCGGTGGCAGCGCCTTTCACCCAGACCGTCTTGCCGGCGCCGAGCGGGCCCGAGAGCGAGACGAAGAGGCCGGCCTCGGCATCGAGCACCACGGCGAGGGCGCGGCCCAGTGCGGCGGTCTCTTCCGGGCTGTGCGATTCGAACCACATGGCGCCCAGGACGGTATCAGGGCTCGGGGAACGCGACCTCGAGTTCCTCTCCGGGGTCGGCCTCCTCCAAGCCCTCGATCGCGCGCGCTCGCAACGCCTCGACCGTGGCCGGGATCTCTGCAGCAAGCTCGCCCGCCAACACGCCGGCCTCTCCGCGCGCGGCGGCCAGACGATCGCCGGCGGCTCCGTGGACGAACGCTCCGAGCGCAGCCGCCTCGTCGACGAGAAGGCCCTGTGCCAACAGCCCTGCACAGAGCCCGGTCAGGACATCGCCCGTCCCTCCGCTCCCGAGTACCGGGCCCCCGGTCGGATTGATCGCGACCGCACCCCCCGGCGCTGCGATCACCGAGGCAGCCCCTTTGAGCAACACGACCGAGCCGGTGAGTTCGGCGAGTCGCCGGGCGGCCCCGACGCGGTCGGCATTGATCTCGGCGGGCGTGAGCCCGAGCCAGCGCCCGGCCTCGCCCGGGTGCGGCGTAAGGAGCGTGGGGCCCCGTCGCCCCCGCAGCAGCTCGCCCTGCCCCGCCAGGCAGTTCAATGCGTCCGCGTCGAGGACCAAGGGCTGTTCGATCGCCTCGACCACGGCCTGGACGCACTTCACGGTCTCTTCGTTCGTCCCGATGCCCGGCCCGAGGGCGACGACATCGCGTTCGGCCGCGAGCGCCACGATCTGGGTGGAAGCGCCGGCGGCAAAGCATCGTTGCGGCGTGTCCAGCACGGGGACGGTCATCGCCTCCGTGCACTTCACTTCGAGGATGTCCCCCAGGCCTGCGGGGCAAGCCACGGTCACGAGGCCGGCGCCGGCACGCCCGGCCGCTTCCGCGGCCAACGCCGCCGCACCCGTCTTGCCCTCGGAGCCCGCCACCACGAGGACGTGACCGAAACGCCCCTTGTGACCGGCTTCCGGGCGTTCCGGCAGGCACAGGCCCGCCGCCGCCGCGGTCCAGAGCTCCGCATCCGGCGCGAGGCCGGGCGCTTCGTTTGGGATCCCGATCCGGGCCACGACCACATCGCCCGCAAGACTCCGACCGGGCTCCAGGGCGAGCCCAAGCTTCGGCACGGCAAGGGTCACCGTCAGGTCCGCCTCCACGGCGACACCGAGAGTCTGGCCCGTGTCGGCGTCGACCCCCGACGGGAGATCCACCGCGACCACCACGGCGTACTCCCCCGCGGCGTTGATCGCCCCGACGGCGCGGGCCGACTCGCCCACGACCTCGCGCGAGAGCCCCGTCCCGAACAACGCGTCCACGACCACGTCGGCCGGAGGAAGACTTGCAGCGAGAGGTGCTTCCGCGATTCCGGCACGGCGCGCACGCTGATGGTTCGCCGCGGCATCGCCACGCAGCGCCTCGGAATCCCCGACGAGGACGACTTCGACCGGCACCCCGAGGCCCGCGAGCTGCCGCGCAACGACGAAGCCATCGCCGCCGTTGTTCCCGGTGCCACAGACCACCGCCACCGAGCCATCGGGCGGCCGGACCGCCAACACCGCCCGCGTGACCGCGCGGCCCGCGTTCTCCATGAGAAGCTCGCCTGAGAGGTCGAGCGCTTCGATCGCAAATCGGTCGAGACCGCGCATGGTCTCGGCCCCGACGAGCCGGAAGACGTGACCCATCCGTGCCTCCTGTTCGAGTTCGGCGACTAGCCGGCGAGGGCCCGCTGCAACGTCTCGGCGAGGTCGCGCGCGATCTCGTCGACGCGACCCTGATCCTCGCCTTCCACCATCACACGCGCCTTCTTCTCCGTCCCGCTGTAACGAACGAGCACTCGGCCCCGCTCACCCAGGTCGGCCTCGACGGCGCGCAACGCCTTCTGGAAGTCGGGCAGGTCTTCGAGGGGGCGCTTCTCGGCGACCTCGAAGTTGACCAGGGTCTGCGGGAAGCGGGTCATGCGGTTCCCGAGCTCCGAGAGCGGCCGTTCGGAGCGGAGCATGGTCGCGATCACCTGGAGGGCCGTGATCAGGCCGTCCCCGGTGCGATTGTGATCGAGGAAGAGGATGTGCCCGGACTGCTCCCCGCCGAGGTTGTAGCCCTTGGCGCGCATGGCCTCGAGGACGTAGCGGTCGCCCACCGGAGCGCGAACCAGCTCGAGCCCGTGGCCCTGCAAGAACACCTGGAGGCCCAGGTTGCTCATCACCGTGCCGACCACGCCGCCCCCCTTGAGGGCCCCGCGGCCGTGGAGATCCTCGGCGCAGAGTGCCATCACGGCGTCGCCGTCCACGACCTCGCCGTTCTCGGCGATCAGGATGCAGCGGTCGGCATCGCCGTCCAGGCAGATGCCGATGTCGGCGCCCACCTCGCGAACGACCGCCGCGGCATTCTCGGGATGCATCGCGCCCACGCCCTCGTTGATGTTGCGGCCGTTCGGGTCGGCCCCGATCACCGTGAGCTCGGCACCGAGCTCGCGGAAGACCGCCGGCCCGACCTTGTACGCTGCGCCGTTTGCGCAATCGAGCACGACCTTCAGCCCGTCGAGGGTCCGATCCGGGGGGAACGTGTGCTTCAGGAAGACGACGTAGCGGCCCTCGCAATCGTCGATGCGGGTGACCTGGCCGATTTCGTCTGCCCCCGCGCGGATGGCTTCGAAGTCCGGCGATTCGATCAGGCCCTCGATGCGCGCCTCGATCTCGTCGGGGAGCTTGTAGCCATCGTGGGAGAAGAACTTGATCCCGTTGTCCTGATACGGGTTGTGGCTCGCCGAGATCATCACGCCGGCGTCACAGCGCATGTCGGCGGTCAGGAAGGCCATGGCCGGCGTCGGCATCGGGCCTACCACCAGGACGTCGACGCCCATGGAGCAGATGCCCGCCGTCAGGGCGTCTTCGAAGACATAGCCCGACAGCCGCGTGTCCTTGCCGATGATGATCTGGTGCCGCGCAGAGCCCTGCCCTCGGAAGACGTGTGCGGCGGCGCGGCCCAGGGAGAGGGCCACCTCGGCGGTCATCGGGTAGACGTTCGCCGTCCCCCGCACCCCATCCGTTCCAAAGATTTTCGACCGCTCCGCCATCCGTTCCTCTTCCGCCTTCTGTGTTCTCGGGCCGGGTTCGCCGACCCGCGGACTCAGCGCTTCCGGGCCACGTTCGCCGGCTTGATCCGGATCCGCGCCTCGATGGGCTCGTCGCCGACCAGCCATACGTTCGGCCGTGTGAGCGAGACCTTGACCTCGCGCGTCACGGTCTCTTCGAGGCCGCCGACGTCGATGGCCTCGGTCACGACCTCGCCCCGCCGCCGGACCTCGCTGCGTGCGCCTTCGATCCGGACCTCGGTCGGGGACAGGTCGACCCCTTCCACGGCGAAGCCCTCGGCGGGCTCGCCCGAAATCTCCGGCCGCACCCTCACCACGCGACTCGCGCGTGGCTCGAAGGTCACGATCAGGTTCGAAGGCGAGCGGGAGACGTCGCGGGTGCCGCGCGGAAATTCCATCCGGGTGAGGTCGACTTCGAAGTTCGCCCGCCCCGCCCGGGCGCCGGAGACATCCACCAGATACTCGGGCCCCTCGACGGTCATGCGGCGCAGCCCGGCGCGGCTGCCGCGCATGCGAACGTTCACGACATCCGAGTTCTGCTCGATGATCACGAGCGAGTCCGGGAGCCCGGAGAACACGACCGGGATGTCGAAGCCACGCTCGATGTCGGCCGTCCCATGAGCGACGCCCCAGAGCATGAACGCGCTGGCCAGGGCCAACAGCTTGTAGCGGAGATTGCGCGTGAGAAATCCCAGGGGCATCGGCTAGCTCGCCGTCGGGGCGTCGGCGGTGGCCGACGCGGGCTTATCGCCCTCGGGCACGGCTTCGTCGCTGCCCTCGGTCGGTGTTTCGAGAGGGGCGGCCTCGGCGGCCATCATGTCGCGGAGCTGGTCGCGCAGTTGCGGCGGGTCGAGGTCGGCGACCAGCTCGCCGCGGCTCGACACCGCGATCTGGCCCGTCTCTTCCGACACGACCACCACGACGGCATCGGTCTCTTCGGTGAGGCCGACGGCGGCGCGGTGGCGCGTCCCGACGCCTTCCGGAAGGCCGGCACGCTGGGTCAGGGGCAGGACGCAGCGCGCCTGCGCCAGGCGACCGTCCTGAATGATGGCGGCGCCGTCGTGGAGCGGGGAACTCGGCTGAAAGATCGCTGCCAGGATGTCGCGGCTGACGGCCGCATCGACGGCCACGCCGCCTTGCACGACGTCGTCGAGGCCGTTGTCGCGCTCGAACACCACGAGGGCTCCAACGCCGTTGTTCGACAACCGCTGGGCGGCCCGCACGACCTCTTCGAGGATCTCGCTGTACTCCTGTTGAGGCACGCTCGAAAACAGCGGACGCCCCATGCGCGTCAGCGCACGGCGGATGTCGTGCTGGAAGATCACGACCAGGATCACCACGGCCCAACCAAAGAAGTTCTCGAGGATCATCGACACGGTCTCGAGGTCGGCCCAGTCCGCCACCAGCCGCACGGCCATCAACACGAGCAACCCGCTGACCATCTGGACGGCGCGCGTGCCGCGGATCAACATCAACACCCAATAGATTGCGAGGGCCACGACGAAGATGTCGAGCACATCGCGCGGTGTGAAGGTCGAGCCGAGATGGCCCCAGAGGGTCAGCAGCTGGTCGCGGAGGAACGGGATCAAGAGCCGCCCTCCCCCGCATCCCGCGCCGCGCGTAGCGCGCTCGCCACCCTCGCGGTCTGGGCTGCCGCCGCAACGTCGTGGACCCGGAGTGCATCGGCGCCCTGATAGACCGCGATGGCGTCGGCGGCCTGGGTTGCGGCGCCTCGGTCTCCGGGCACCTCCGCGCCGCCGAGGCGACCCAGGAACGACTTCCGCGACGTCCCGACCAGGATCGGCAGGCCGAGCGCTTCGCGGATTTCGCCGAGGCGAGTGAGAAGCGCGAGGTTGTGCTCGAGGGTCTTCCCGAAACCGATCCCCGGGTCGACGACGATCCGTTCGTCCGGCACGCCGGCGGCTCGGGCGATCGCCACGGAGTCGGCCAGTTCGGCGGCCACCTCCGAAACGACATCCTCGAAGCGTGGCGCGCGCTGCATGGTCGCCGGCTCGCCCCGCAGGTGCCCCACGATCAGGGTCGCCTCCGCGCGGGCCGCCAGCTCGGCCAGGCGCGGGTCGTGCCTCAGGCCGGAGACATCGTTCAGGATGGTGGCGCCGGCTTCGAGGGCCGCTTCAGCGACCTCGAACCTGCGCGTGTCGATGGACAGCGGTGCGTCGCACGCCTTGGCCAGAGCTTCGAGAGCCGGGGCCGTGCGGCGAATCTCTTCGCCCACGGAGACGGCGGCCGCACCGGGCCGGGTCGACTCGCCGCCCACGTCCAGCACGTCTGCACCGTCGCGCACCAGCGCGCAGCCCGCGTCGACGGCTGCGGCTCCGTCCAGAAGACCCTCGGAGGAGACGAAGCGCCCGCCATCGGAGAACGAATCGGGGGTCAGGTTCAGGATTCCGACCAGCGTGACCCGACCTTCCCGAAACTGGCGCTCGTCGTTCACGGCGCGCTCCTAGCCAGCCACGGGCTCGGGGTCCGGCACGTCGCCGGGGAACTCCTTGGCGGGGCTGGAGGCCGGGGCCGGGCCCTCCGGGGCCTTGACCGGAGGCGGCGGAACCGGTGCGAGCGCTTCGCCCGCGATCAGCCGCTTCATGTCCTCGTGCTGGAGCGTCTCGCGCTCGAGCAACGCCTCGGCGATCTGGTCGAGCACCGTGCGGTTCTCCTCGAGCGTCTGCCGCGCGGCGGCGTAGCGCTCCTTCAGGATCACCGTCACCTCGTCGTCGATCTCCTGGGCCTTCTTCTCGCTGAAGTCCTTGCGCGAGACGAGGTCGCGGCCGAGGAAGACGTCGGCGTCTTCATCGCCGTAGGTCACGGGCCCGAGGCTCTCACTCATGCCGAACTTGCAGACCATGCGACGAGCCCACTCGGTGGCCTGCTCGAGGTCATTCGATGCGCCGGTGGTGAAGACGCCGAAGACCAGATTCTCCGCCGCCCGACCGCCCATGGCGTGCTTGATCTGCGCGAGGATCTGCCCCTTGGTGAGGGTGTAGCGATCCTCCACGGGCAGGGTCTGGGTGAGCCCCAGGGCCATGCCGCGCGGGATGATCGTGACCTTGTGCACCGGGTCCGCGTCCTCGTCCAACATCGCGACCAGCGCGTGCCCCGCCTCGTGGAAGGCGGTCGTGCGCTTGTCGTCGTCGCTCATGATCATGCTTCGACGCTCGGTCCCGAGCAGCACCTTGTCCTTCGCGAGCTCGAAGTCCTGGTTCGACACCCGCTCGGCATCGCGACGGGCGGCCAGCAGCGCCGACTCGTTCACGAGGTTCTGCAGGTCCGCACCCACCATGCCCGGAGTTCCGCGAGCGATGGTCTCGAGGTTCACGTCGTCGGACAGGGGCACGCGCCGCGTGTGCACGTTCAGGATCGCCAGGCGCCCGCGCAGATCCGGGCGCGGCACCACCACCCGGCGGTCGAAGCGCCCGGGGCGCAGCAACGCCGGGTCGAGCACGTCGGGCCGGTTCGTGGCCGCGATCAGGATCACGCCCTCGTTCGATTCGAACCCGTCCATCTCGACGAGCAGCTGGTTCAGCGTCTGCTCGCGCTCGTCGTGGCCACCGCCGAGGCCTGCGCCCCGGTGCCGGCCGACGGCGTCGATCTCGTCGATGAAGATGATGCAGGGCGCGTTCTTCTTGCCCTGGAGGAAGAGGTCTCGAACGCGCGACGCGCCGACCCCGACGAACATCTCGACGAAGTCCGAGCCCGAGATCGAGAAGAACGGCACGCCCGCCTCGCCAGCCACGGCCCGCGCGAGGAGCGTCTTGCCCGTACCCGGCGGGCCCACGAGCAGCACGCCCTTCGGGATCCGGCCGCCGAGCCGCGTGAACTTCTTCGGCTCGCGCAGGAAGTCGATGATCTCTTCGAGTTCGACCTTGCTCTCTTCGATCCCGGCCACGTCTTCGAAGGTGACGCGCTGGGAGCTCTCGGTGAGCAGCCGCGCACGCGACTTGCCGAAGCTCATGGCCTTGCCACCACCCGACTGCATCTGGCGCACGAAGAACACCCAGAGGCCGATCAGGAGCAGGAAGGGGAACCAATAGATGAGGATCGTCTGCCAGATCGGGGATTCGCGTGCCGGCTTGGTGTCGACTTCGACGCCTTCGGACTCGAGCCAGGTCAGGAACTCGTCGGTCATCACGGTCGGCGGCGCGTAGCTGTTGAACTTGTCGCCGTTGGCGCTCTGGCCGCTGATGTGGCCATCCTCGATCAAGACTGTAGCGATGTCGCCAGTCTCCACGGCGTGGCGGAACTTCGAATAGGTCAGAGACTCGGGCTCGACCTGGCCCTGGCGAAGCATCATCGCCAGCCCCGAGATCAAAAGGAAGATCACGAGCCAGACGGCCATGTTGCGATAGATCTGCTGGTTCAACGGCTCCTCCGCCTTCCCTTGAATCCCACTGTGAGCGTGAGGTTACGCATCGGCCCCGGGGGCGCACCCGGGCCGGTAGGGCGCACGTCGGGGCAGGTTAGCACCCACCCCCCGGGAAGACCCGCGTCGGGCCGAGGTGAAAGCGCTCGCCCTGCCTCGAGAGTTCGAGGCCGCCCGGGAGTTCGATGGCCGTCCCCGGCCGGCCGGAGCGGAAGAAGGCGAGCATCCGGCGCAGATGTGCACGGGAGACATCGCGGCCGCGCCCTGAGCGGCGGAGCGCCAGGCGCGCCAGCCGCCGAGCCAGCGCCTCGGGCAAGGAGTCCCAGTCTTTCCGTTCGATCCAGAGACATCCGGGCCCTTCCTCGAAGCGCCGGGCCGCCTCGCTGGCGACCTGGGCCTCGATCCATTCCGCGTCCCTACGCAACGCTTCGGCAAGATCGGCCAAGCTCCTGAGGAGTCTCGGGTTGAAGTCGGCGGCAAGGCCCGGGAGCCAGTGCCGGCGGAGCCGGTTGCGGGCGTAGACGTCGCGCTCGTTGGACGCATCCTCGCGCCACTCGATTCCCTCCCGGGCGGCGTAGGCGAGCACTTCTTCCCGAGAGACACCGAGCAAGGGCCGGAGGATCCGTCCATCGGGCGAGCGCTCGGGGATGCCGCCGAGGCCGTCGGGGCCAGTCCCCCTCAACATGCGAAGCAGGACGGTCTCGGCCTGGTCGTCCGAGGTATGGGCCGTGGCGATCCAATCGGCACCGGCGGCGTCTGCCATTTCGAGCAGAGCGGCGTAGCGCAGCTCGCGGGCCGCCTCCTGAAGGGTCGGCCGGTCGCGCGAGCTGCGGCCCTCCCGAAGCGGCTCGGGAGGGCCGGGACGGGTCGCCACGGGCACGCCGAGCTTCGCGCCCAGCGCCTCGACCGAGGCTTGGTCGGCATCCGAGTCGGCGCCACGCAGGCCATGGTTCACGTGCCCGATCGTGAGTTCGAGCCCCAACGGGTTCCCGAGTCCGTGCAGGGCGTGGGCGAGAACGACCGAGTCGACTCCCGCCGAGACGGCGACGAGCAGCCCTCCGTCACGGGCCCCGAGAGACGACAGCGCCGCCTCGACGTCACGCGCGAGCGAGGGGTTCGCCATCGCCGAAAGATACGGGTCTTCGATGCCCAGCGCGCGGCCTGGGCCGACGTTCGAGCTAGCGGCTGCGACGCCTGGGTTCGCCGGCGACCGCGAGGCCGAGGGCGCCGAGGCTGGCGAGCAGGAGGGAGGTGGTCTCGGAGTCGACGGCGGCAGTGGGACCGGCAGCAGCTTGAGCGGTGGCAACGGCGAAAACGCAGGAGAGAAGCACGAGCTGAATCAGGCGGGACATCTTCTTCTTTCGACTCCGACGGGGCCTGAAGCCAAGCCCCTGAACCCTTCCGTGGTTGCCCTGTGAGTCGCCCCGCAGCGGCCTGAGGTCACACGTGGAGTCGTCGATTCAGCGCGAATCTGCGCGCGCCCTGCGCAGCACCCACAGCGTCCCTGCACCCGCCACGGTCAGGAACGCAGCGCTCAGGCAATAGACCGTCTCGATGCCCAGGCGTTCGGCCAGGGGGTACGCCAGAGCCGGGGCCAGCGCCGAGCCCAGATCGCCGGCGTTGGCGTACCAGCCCATGAAGCGGGCGCGCGCGGCGGGGGGCGCCGCGTCGCCGGCCAGGGCATCGGAGGAGACCCGCAGGGCCGCGCCCCCGATGAAGACGAAGAACGCGGTGACGAGGGTCCAGACCAGGCCCTCGGCCGCCGTGACCGCCACCATGGCGCCGGCAGTCAGCACGCCCATGCCGGCCCCGAACCGGAGCCGCCCGAAACGATCCGACCAGTGCCCCGCCAGCGGCGCCCAGAAGGGCTGCATGGCGAATCGCAGGCCGAGGAACGCGCCGTTCAGGGTCGCCGCGCCCAGCACGAACCCGGCGAAGGAGATCTCGTGGCCGAAGCGTTCCACCAACAGGAGGCCGAGCGTCGCGAGCACGAGCGGGCTCCCCGCCATCCCGGTGACCAGCGCCGCGCTGTACACGCCCCAGCGCTCGAGCGGGCGCGGGGCCAGGTCGTCGGCCGCATCGGCTTCTTCGACCGGGCGGTCCTCTTCGCCCTTCCCTTCGCGGAGCATCGCGAAGCCCGCGGGCAGCGCGAGGGCGGCGAAGACGAGGAGCGTCGCGTCGAGGCCAATCGTGTCGGTCAGCAGCCCGCCCGTCGCCATCGCCGTCAACGTCCCGAGGTTGGCCACGCCGTTGTAGAAGCCGAGCGCGTAGCCGCGGCCCATGGACCCGGCAGCGAGCGCGGCGAGAAAACCGCCCAGTCGCAGGAACGACCACAGCGCGCCCCACACGAATCGCAGCGCCACCCAGGCCACGAAGCTCGGCGCCGCCGCATAGGCCGCCGTGACCGCGCTGGTCGCGAACACCGCAGCCACGAAGGGCCGGTGGATCCCGACCCGCGCGGCGTAGGCGCCCGCGAGCGGATTCGTCACCAGGCGCACGATGCGGTTGGCCGAGAGCAACACGCCGACCATCCAGAGCTCGAGGCCCAGGTCGGCGTACATCACGGGGAGGACGGCGTAGAGCAACGCGTCGCCCGGAAGCGTCGCGGCGACGGCCAGCGAAACGGCCACGACCCGGCGGGGCGGGGCCGCCGCCGCCGAAGGCGGAATCGGAATTGGTCTGCCCATCTAAATCATCGGTCGGCCGGACTGCCGTGCCGTCCCTAGTCGGAGCGTGCGCCTCAGCCTAGCGGAGCGCGCTGGCCTCGCCGATCAGGATGCGCGTCCCGTCCTGCTTCTCACACCAGACGTCGCAAACGACACGGGTCTGTGTGCCCTCGGGTCGCTCCTCGCGGATCTTGCCATGGCTCGTCACGGTCTCGTCGACCCACAGGACGTTGGTGAGCTTCAGGGTCGCCTTGCCTCCGCGCAGCCAACCTTCGCCGAACTCGCGCAGCATGATCTCCGAGGCGAAGCACGTCGACATCATCCCCTGCACGACGATGTTCGGGAAGCCGAGCTGCTTCGCCGCCTCGGCGTCCGTGTGATAGTTCTTGCCGGGCCCCGAGAACATCCAGCAGCGTCGCTTGTCGATCACCTTGGTCGTGGAGGCGAGGTCCTTGCCGGTCGCCGTCGGGAACGGAGGCCGAGCCTCCTTCTTCTTGGCCGTCTTCTCATCCACTACGAAGCCTTCGCCCTCGCCCTCCTTCTTCGGAGGCAAGAAGGATTGGTGGGTGCGGCCGCGGACCAGCAGCTGGTTCGTGGCGTCGTCGAAGACGTCCGTCTCGTTCACGACGTAGTTGCGGCCGCGCTTGTCGTAGCGGTCGATGATCGTGCTGCAGGTTCGGATGCGGCCGCCGATGGGGATGGGCGCGAAGAGCTCCCAATCCTGTTGGCCGTGGAGATTCCCGAAGAGATTCTTCAGATACCAATCGCCAAGCACCGTGTAGCACTCGGAATGGTGGAGGAGCGGCGGGGCAAAACGCTCGTAGAGCGGGTTCGGGTCGTCGAGGGCGTCAGCGTAGAACGCGACGACCTCGGGGGTGACCTCGTAGACGTGGCTTCCGCAGTGGCGACCGACGTAGGCGGGCTCACCCTTCAGGTTCATGGTGTCTCCTCGGCGCCACCTTGCCGCAGGCGCCCTGGGCGTGGCAAGCCGGGCGGGGCTCCGCGAAGCTCCGCTGCGATGGCGGCCCCCTCTTCCACTGAAGCCAACACGGCGAGCTGGCTCGAGCGCCATGCGGACGAGCGCCCGGGCGCCGAAGCCGTGATCGACGCCCATCGGCGCCTCGACTATGACGGCCTGGCTGCCCGGGTCGCCCGCTGCGCCGGCGTGCTGGAGGCGCGGGGCGTCGGCCGGGGCGACCGAGTGGCCATCCTCATGGGGAACCACTCTCCCTATCTGGAGACGGCCTTCGCCGCAGCCCAGCTCGGCGCCATGGCCGTCCCGGTCAACACCCGTTGGTCGCCCCGCGAGATCGCGGTGCTCCTCGACGACTGCACGCCGCGCGCCGTCGTCCACGATGCCGAACGGGCTGCCGGGTTCGAGCGGGCGCTCGGCGCTGCGCGCCATTGCCCTGAGTTCCGCCTCGAGGCCGGGCCTCCGGACGCCCCCTACGAGGCTGCCCTCGCCGCAGCGCGGCCGCACCCCGGCCCGGTCGCGGTCTCCCCGGATGACCCCATGATCCTCATGTACACGTCCGGCACGACGGGCGCGCCCAAGGGCGCCCTCCTCCCCCACCGCAAGACCCTCTACAACGCGCGCAACGCCGAGCGCTTCTTTGCGCTCAGCGCGGAAGACCGCGTGCTCGTCGTCCTGCCGCTCTTCCATTCCTTCGGGCTCGCGATCCTCTCGACCCCGACACTCTACGCGGGTGGCACGGTCATCCTGCATCCGCAGTTCGACCCCGCCGCCGTGTGGCGTGCGGTCGCCGACGAGAGGGTGACCTTCTTCGGAGCCGTGCCGACGATGTTTCGTCACCTCCATGAGGAACTCGCTGCGAAGGAGCACGGCCACTACGCGCTCGAGACGCTGCGCTTCCTCTTCACCGCCGGCGCTGCGATCCCCGTCGAGCTGATCCTCGCCTACGAGCGACGCGGCCTGGTGTTGAAGCAGGGCTTCGGACAGACGGAGACCTCGATCCTCACCTGCCTCGATGCCGGCGACGCCGTGCGCAAGGCCGGGAGCGTCGGACGGCCGGTGCACCACGGAGAGCTGCGGGTCGTCGCGCGCGAAGGGATCGAGGGGCCGGTGGAGGCCTGGCGCGACGTCGCCACGGGGGAGACGGGCGAGATCGTCGTGCGCGGGCCGACGACGATGCTCGGCTATTGGGAACGGCCCGAGGAGACCGCCGCGACCCTGCGCGGTGAGTGGCTGCGAACGGGCGACCTGGCAACCGTCGACGACGAGGGCTTCCTGACCCTCGTCGGCCGCGCGCGTGAGCTCTACATCTCGGGCGGCGAGAACGTCTACCCCGCGGAGGTCGAGGCCGTGCTCGAAACCCACCCGGCCGTGCGCGAGGTCGCCATCGTGGGGGAACCCGATGAGCGCTGGGGTGAAGTCGGCCGCGCCTTCCTCGCGCTCGAGCCGGGCGCGGAACTCGACCCGGAAGAGTTCCACGCCTTCGCGCGCGAGCGACTCGCGGTGTTCAAGATCCCAAAACGCCTCGTCACGCTGAAGGAGCTTCCGCGCACCGAGACGGGCAAGATCCAGAAGTGGAAACTCACCCGTATCGAGGAGACCCCGAGTTCATGAGCCGCGAAACCCTGCGCCTTGCCAGCCTGAACGTCTGGGCCCTGCCCCTTGGGATCGCGCGCCACGTTGCGCCGCGGATGAAAGCCATCGGAGAGCGGATCGGGGAACTCGACGTCGACGTGGTTGCGCTCCAGGAGGTGTGGACCGAGGAGGCGCGGGCCGCGCTCGTGGCCGGGGGGCGCGACGTCGGGCTCGAACACATCTGGCACAACCCGGCCGCCCGGGGCGGCAGCGGCCTGCTCTTCCTTTCGCGACGGCCTTTCGTGGACGTGGAGTTCCATGCCTACACGCTTCGCGGTCTGCCTCAGCGTGTACATCACGGGGACTATTGGGGCGGCAAGGGGTTCGCGCTCGCGCGGCTCGAGACCGAGGGCGGGCCCGTCACCCTGCTCGACACCCATCTCCACGCCCAATACACCGACGACCCCATCGACGAGTACCGCGGCATGCGCACGGGCCAGGCCATCCAGCTCGCGGCCACGGTGCGCGGACGGCCGGACCCGATCGTGGCGCTCGGTGACTTCAACCTCCGCACGGGGAACCCGGACCACGCGGTCTTGATGGGCCTCTCCGGTTTCACCGACGTCGCACTCGCCCTCGACAACCCCCAGGACACCATCCTGGCCGACCACCCCTATCGGGGCGGTGGGCACTCCGAGGGCGAACGCATCGACTATGCGTTCGTCCGAACGGGGCAACATGCCGACGCCATCCCGACGTCGATCGAGCGCGAGTTCGATGCGCGCTTCGAGGTCGAGGGCGAAGCCGCCACCTACTCCGACCACGCAGGGCTGCTGGTGGAGGTCGACATCGCCTCCGGAGCCGAGCGGGCGCTGCCTGGCGCCGACCCGGTGGCGCTGCGCCGTGCACGATCGCTGCTTGCCCAGGGCCGCAGCGAGGCGCAGCGGCGGCGCGGAGTAGAGCGCTCCCTCGCTGTGGGCGCTGGGGCCCTGGCCGTGGCGGCACTGCCTGTCGCGTCGCAGCTGCGTGCTTCCCGGCGCGGCTTTCTGGCCGGCGTTGCGGCGGGTCTGGGTGTCGCGTGCCTCCCGAGCGCAGGCCTCGTGGCCACGCTGTCGGAGGTCGCGGTGCCGGCAGAACTCGCTGCCTACGACGAAGTCGAGGCCCTGCTCGATGGCTTCGAGCCCGCGTAGTCGCCGGCGCTGCCAACCGATCGAGAGAAGAAGTGGTGGCGGTGGGTGGACTCGAACCACCGACCTCGGCTTTATGAGAGCCGCGCTCTAACCGGCTGAGCTACACCGCCACGCGGCAGCCGCCCGGGGCCCGGGCCGCTGCGAGCGGCCGAGGTTAGCGAAGGCCGAAGCCCTGCAAAGCACCCGCTGGCGGATCTTCGGGGGCGTAGGTTCGGCGCCGCTGCGGTGGCTCCAAGGCGCTCAATCAGGATCTCGGGGCCGCCCCAACCAGGATGCCGGTGTGGGGCTTGGGGGCCGATCCCCAGCGAGGCCGGCCAGGCCTTGCGGCTTAGCGCGGGCCGAAGTCGCTCGCGGTGCCCTCGGAGAACTCGGGCACGGAGACTTCTTCGTCCTTCGAGCCGAAGAGATGCGCCTCGATCGCCTCGACCCGGCGACGGAGCCCCTCGACCTCGGCCGGGTCAACCGTGGGGCCAGCCTGGGCAGCCGGGGCTGCAACGGCCGGGGGCGCGGCGGCGGGCATCGGCGCCGCGACGAACCGGCCGATCTTCTCAGCCGTCTCGTCGAGCTTCGGGATGATCTCGCCGACCGTCCCGGACTGGATGAAGATCCGGCGTGCCTCGGGCTCGTCTTCGGCTTCGTAGCTGCCCACCTCGATGCACTGCACATCGAGCGACGCGCCCTCACCGAATTGCGTGAACGAGCCAAACACGACGAACTGTGCCCCGAGCTCGTTGCCGATGCTCGCGGCCCGCACCGGGTCGGTCGTCGCCTGGCGGTCGGCCTCGACCCGCACGACTGCGACGAGCGGGTTGCGTCCGAGGCGAGACGCCAACATGTCGGAAAGCCCGGTCCGCAGGTAGGCCTGCTCGCCGGTGGAATTCACGACCATGGGAAGGATGGCGACCCGGGCGCGAAGATCGATGTCTTCGCCGGAGCCCACGTC
This sequence comes from Deltaproteobacteria bacterium, assembly GCA_019311105.1. GTDB lineage: Bacteria > Myxococcota_A > UBA9160 > UBA9160 > JAFDDA01 > JAFDDA01. Next base: position 471 of record JAFDDA010000075.1, on the reverse strand, counting down.
ATCCGCACGACTCGTGCCCTGCAACCAGAACCAACGACGCGCGCACGGCTTGTCCCCATCTTCCAAGGACACCCCCATCCGGGCGCCCTAAGTGCGTGGGTTTTCTACCAATGCTTGGGGTGGGGGTCAAGCGTGGGCTTGCGCCAGCCGCATCAGCCTTTCTGAGCGATCGAGGAGTGGGCGCATCCCGAGCTCACTAGCCGTAGAGGAGCATGCCCCTAGCAGCATGATTGAGCGCTCAAGATCACCAGCTCTTCTCCGTCGAATCAACAAGTCGGCGAGGCCGAACTGACCATGTGCGCGCCAGGGGCTTGAGCTACACGCCTCGGCGATTCCCAGAGCTGTGGAGAAGAGCTCCTCCGATTCCCTGAACCTGCCCTGAACCGCGGCAAGCCGACCGAGGAAGTGCGCCACCGGCCGAAATACCGCCACACCGAATCCGACCACCACGCAGTCACCCCGGTGTTCCCA
>JAFDDA010000074.1 GCA_019311105.1 Deltaproteobacteria bacterium | reverse complement strand
AGGGCCGTGACGTCCTGCCCCGTGCGGTCGAGCTTCGCGCGGGCCTGCTCCACCTGGATGCGGAAGGGCCGCGGGTCGATCTCGAAGAGCAGGTCGCCGGCGTCGACGAGCTGGTTGTCGACCACCGCGAGGTTCACGATCGGGCCCGCCGCCTGGGCCACGATGCCGACCACGTTGGCCTCGACGTAGGCGTCGTCGGTCGCCGGGCGCCGGGCGCCGCGGCCGAGGGCGAGAGCGCCGAGGACCAACACGATCGCGGCCGTCGCGGCGACGATCGTCTGCTGGCGGCGGCTCACGGCTGGGCCTCACGCGCCACTGAAGCATCCCCACCACATCGTCAGCGCGATCGCGCCGACCAGGCTCACGAAGAAGAGCCCCGAGTCCGCGAGCTCGCGGGTCTGGGGGCGGCGCGCGAGCCAGACGACGACGCCGTAGGAGAGTGCCACGCCGACCACGGTCGAGACGAGCCAGCCCGGGAAGAAGACGCCCAGCACGTCCACGGTCGGGTCGCAGCCCGTTGCCGCGAGTAGCGGTGCGACGCCGATGGGATGGGGCGGCTTGCGATCCTCGTGCTTCAGCCTACGCGGGCTCTGCATCGACACCGTTTCTTCCGCCTCCGGGTTCGCGTAGTCTGCTGCGAGGGGATTCTATCAGAGTGCGTGTTCTGGGAACCGTTCTGCTCGCCACCCTTCTCGCGGCCATTCCGTTCGCGCGGATCGCGCGTGCCGACGAGCCGCTCTCCCTCGCCGAAGCCGTCCGGCAGACCCTCGCCGCCAACCTGGAGCTGGCCACCGAACGCCAGGCGTTGGCCGCCGTCCGCGAGGACATCGGTCTCGCGCGCTCGTCCCTTCTGCCGCGCGCCGACTTCGGTGCGCGGGCGGAGCACCTCGACACGCGTCGCACCGGGCCGGCCGGCGACCGAAACATCGACTCGTTCCTGGTGGGCGCGCAGCTCACCCAGTCGGTCTACGACGAGGACAGCTGGGCCGGGTTCACATCGCAGAAGTTCGTCTATCAGAGCCAGGTTCAGGAGTACGAGGCCTTCCAGCTCGGGATCGTGCAGCAGGCCGCCACGGCCTTCCTCGATCACGACCGGGCGCAGGAGACAGCGCTGATCCAGCTCAGCAACCGCGAGCTGACGCGCAAGAACGTCGAGACGTCGCGCGCCCGGATCGCGGCGGGCTGGTCGAGCGAGCGCGAGGTCCTTCGCTGGGAGTCCCAGCTCGCGCAGAACGACGCCCAGGTCCGCGCCGCGCGCGTGGCCATCCTGCAGAGCCAGTATGCGCTGAACCGGCTCCGCAGCCGGCCGCCCGAGACCCTGCTGCCGACGGCGGCCACCACGATCGGCGAGTACGGCTTCGTCTACGCGCGCACCCGGATCACCGATGCCCTGGTCGTGCCCGACCAGGACCGGCGCATGCGCGACTTCCTCGTCCGCCTCGGGCTGCGGCGCTCGCCGGACCTCGCGGGCCTCGACGCGTCGATCGCCGCCGCCGAGCGGCAGTGGACCGCGAGCCGTCGCGCCTTCTACGTGCCATCGCTCGACTTCGGCGCCGGCGTCGATGACCTTTCGAACGACGCCTCCGGGACGAACGTCGACGGGCGCGAGTGGTTCATCGAGGGCGTGCTGCGCTTCCCGATCTTCGAGGGCGGTGCCAAGGTCGCGCGCTTCGAGCAGACGCGCGCGATCCTCGCGAGCCTCCGCACCGAGCGGCGCGCGACGGCCCAGGCGGTCGAGGAGACGATCCGCTCGTCCTTCGCCCAGGCGACGGGCTCCTTCGACACGGTCGGCTTCGCGCGGCGCTCGGCCGAAGCCGCCCAGCGCAACTACGAACTCGTGAACGCGGCCTACGTTCTCGGCGTGGCATCGATCCTCGACCTGCTCGACGCCCAGGAGCAGCAGCTCGCGGCGGAGCTCGCCCGGGTCGACGCGAACTACGACTTCTTGCAGGACCTGATCGACGCCGAGCAGGCCCTGTCGTTCTACGCCTTCCTGGTGGCGCCCACCGAGGTGGAGCCGCTGCTCGACGCTCTCGAGCAGCAGCTCGCCCTCCCCTGACGGGCTTGCGGAGGACCGATGTACGAGAACCTGGCCATCCTCGCGATCTTTGCCTTCCTCTACAGCGTGGTCTCGGGTCGCCTCGATCGGACGCCGGTGAACGGCGCGGTCGTCTACCTGGTCTTCGGGGTGATCGCGGGCCCCGTCGGGCTCGGATTTCTCGATCTCTCCATCGGCACCGAAGGGATCCGGCTCGTCGCGGAGCTGACCCTGGCCCTGGTGCTGTTCACGGATGCATCGAACGCGAACTTCGCTGTCCTGCGGCGCGTGTTCCGGCTCCCCGGGCGACTGCTGCTGGTGGGCCTCCCCTTGACGATTCTGTTCGGCATGGCCGTCGGCTTCGTACTCTTTCCCGAACTCGGATGGATCGAAATCGCGGTGCTCGCCACCATGCTCGCCCCGACCGACGCGGCGCTCGGCAAGGCCGTCGTCTCGAACCCCGCCGTTCCAGCCACGGTCCGGCAGGGGCTGAACGTCGAGAGCGGGTTCAACGATGGGATCTGCGTCCCCATCCTCTTCACCTTCCTCGCCCTCGCTTCGGGCGAGGGGGCCGGTGAGAGCCAGGGTGCGATCGCGCTTCACTTCTTGACCCATGAGGTCGGCATCGGGCTCGGTGTGGGGCTCGGGTTCGCGGCCACCGGGGCTTGGCTCCTGCGCCGAGCCGCGGATCGAGGCTGGATCGAAGGCCCCTGGCTGGGGATCCCGATCGCCGCCCTCGCCTTCGCCTGCTTCACCACCGCTCAGAGCACAGGCGGCAGCGGCTTCATCGCATGCTTCTGCGGGGGGCTCGCCTTCGGCGCGCTGACCAGCGAGCGGAAGGTGGCCGTGCTCGAGGGCGCGGAGACGATCGGCGAGGCCCTCTCGCTGTTGACCTGGGTCGCCTTCGGCGCCGCGGCCGTGCTGCAGTACGGCGGCGAGGTCGATTGGCGGGTCGTGTCCTACGCGGTCCTCAGCCTGACGGTCGTGCGGATGCTGCCCGTCTTCCTGTGCGTCACAGGCTTGGGCGTAAGCACGGATGCCAAGCTCTTCCTGGGCTGGTTCGGCCCGCGCGGCCTCGCGAGCATCGTCTTCGTCGTGATCGTTGGCGGGCATGACCTGCCGGGGGGCGAGACCCTGATCACGACGGTCATTGTCACGGTGGTGCTGAGCATCCTCGCCCACGGCCTGACGGCCAATCCGCTCTCGACGGTCTTCGCGGCGCGACGCGAAGCCTGACGCTCAGTCTGCCTCTGCTTCAGCGAACACGCGCTGGGCGATGGCCACGATGAGGGCCGTCGTCCAACCGAACATGAGGGTGCCGTTTGCAGCCTGGAAGCCCGAGAGCAGCCGCCAGTCTTCGTGAAGGGTCACGTCGCCGTAGCCAAGGGTCGTGAAGGTCACCAGCGAGAAGTAGAGCGCTTCCTCCGGCGTCGAGAGCGCACCCAGCCACAGATAGGCACTGGCCCACATCCCGGATTCCAGCACCGCGGCCAGGCACATGAGGAACACGAGCGACGAAAGGGTTGCACCCTGGGCCAAGTAGCTGCGTCGCACCCGATCCTGGAAGTCGGCATGACGAACCCATCGGAGTACCCACAGGGTGCATGCGGTGTGGACGGCGACCGTCGCGAAGACGAGCGCTGTGGCGTAGCCAGCGTGTTGGAGCACCCAGGCAGCGTAGCGGGCTCCGCCGAAGGCCGAAGCGCGTTCGGCCTCGAGAAACGGGGCGGCTTGCGCCCGTCATCGCGAGGAGCCATGAGCCTATACTGCGGCCCCAGACCCGGCAGAGTCTGGTTCGACGAGACTCGGCACGCTGAAGCCGCATGAGGACCCCATGAAGAATCGATTCCCCATGTCCGTTGCGATCCTGACCGCGTGTGCCCTCCTCGCAGGCGCCGGCTGTGACCGACTGCAGTCCTCGGCGCCCAAGGCCGCTTCGAGCTCGGCCCACGAAGACCTGCTGATGGGCTACAGCCTGCTGGCCGACACCCTGGCCGACGAGTCCCATCTCCGCGGGCTGAAGATCCTCAAGAAGCTCACCTTCCAGGGCCCCGTGGAGGAGGTGGGCAAGGCCATGGATGCGCTGGCCAAGGCTTCCAAGACGCGGAACAAGGAGTTGAAGGCTCTGCGCAAGCTCGCCCCGGACGTCACCGGCGAGCCCGCAACCCACAGCCCGATCGGCGACGCGATCCAGGCCGTGGCCAAGGACGTCGGCACCCAAGAGATGCTCGACCGGCACGGCGCCTTCAACCTCCGCTTCATGATCCTCCAGACCCAGGCCACCCGGATGGTCGCGGCCATGGCCACGGCCATCGCCGAGCACGAGCCGAACGCCGAACGCAAGAAGTGGCTGGGCGAGGTTGCGACGGAGTACGAGGGCTACCGGAACCAGATCCTCGACGTGATCATGAAGTACATCGAGGGCAAAGGCGCGGAGCAGAGCAAGAGCTGAGGGAGCGGGCTGTGTTCCCCTGGCCAGTTGTGAGCATCCGTGCCTGGCCTCTCCGCCGGTGCCGATGCCGGGAGGTCGAACTGCGATGACTCGAGACAATCTGGTCTTGGCGTTCTTCTTCTCCGTCTTCTTCTTTCTCTTCTACCAGCTCTACCTGATTCTCGTCCCCTTTGCGGCGCCGCTCATCCTGGCGTCGATCCTGGTCGTGACTTTGTCTCCCGTCACCAACCGGGTCCGGAAGGCGCTGCGCGGTGCGCGGACCCCGACGGCCATGGCGATGTTGGTCGGGACCGCGGTGGTCGTGCTGGTTCCGATGGTGTTCCTGCTCGTCATCCTGGCCGACCAGGCCGCGGAGATCTACGAGCGGATCAAGGAGGGTGGGGAGACGCCCCTTGCAGCCCCCGAGTCGTGGCTCGGCGCAATGCAGGCCTGGTTCGTCGAGCGGTTCCCGGCGCTCGCGTCGCTCGACTTCGGAAAGATCGCATCCCAAGCCTCCCGACAGATCGCCGGCTTCATCGCCACCGAGTCGCGAGCGATCGTGCAAGGCATGGCGAGCGGCGTGCTCGGTCTGTCGATGATGCTCGTTGCGCTCTTCTTCCTGTTCCGGGACGGAGACAGCATCGCCGCAAACGTGGGGGGCCTGATTCCCATGCGGCCCGCCTACAAGGAGCGGCTCTCGAAGCGAGTGGTCGATACCGTGGCGGCGGTGGTCCAGAGCACGGTGATGATCGCTGTGCTCCAGGGCTTCGTCGGGGGGCTCGGCTACGCGCTGATCGGTGGCTTTTCGGTGAGCGTCCTGCTCGGGTTCTTGACGGGGGTGGCGTCGCTCGTGCCCATCGTGGGCGCGGCCTTGGTCTGGGTGCCGGCGGCCCTCTATCTGTTCGCGGCCGACGAGCTGCTTCGCGGCGGCGGACTGGTGCTCTGGGGCGTGCTCGTGGTGGGCTCGGTGGACAACTTCGTGCGCCCGCTGCTGATCGGCGGGCGCGTCGAGATCCCGACGTTCTTGTTGCTCTTCGCCCTGCTCGGGGGGCTCCAGGTCTACGGGTTCCTCGGGATCTTCATCGCGCCCGTGGTCGTCGCCCTGCTGCTGGCCTTCGTGGAGATCTACCGCGAGCACTACGTCGCGGCCGAATCCCAGTGACCGGTGCCAGCCGGACTGCCCTGGCCTGCACGGCTCTCGTATTGCACACGACCCTTCACTGGGCTTGAATCGGTGGCGAGATGGTGGAGGCGCCGACATGAGACGAACCGCGGTCACACTCGTCCTCTCGCTGTGCATGCTCGTTACAGCCTGCGAAGGCAGATCTTCCGACGGGGACGCCGACGCACGGGGCGAGCAGAAGGCCGAGAAGAACCAGGGGAGCGGCTCGCACGTCGACGCCGCTGGGCGCGAGAAGGACGAGCGCGATTGCAGCCAGCAGTCCCTGGGCCCTCGTGGCAAGCGCCGCGACAGTCGGAAGTTCGAGGCGTGCATGGCCGAGAGGGGCTGGCCCCGCCAGTAGGCGAGACGGCCTCGCGGCGCCAATCGATCCGTCGACCCGAGCGGCCACGGTTGCTGCGACGGAACCCGATCCCGCGGACTGCGTTCAGTCCATCCAGCCCAGGACGTCTCGAGCCACGGACCAGCGTGGCACCGGGTCCTTGGCCGTCCGCCCGAGAATCCAATGGTCGTAGAGCTGGTCGATGGTGCCGTCGCCACGCTTCAGCACGATCCAGTTGTCGACGACGTTCTTCCAGGCGGTCTCGCCGAGCGGGAGGGGGTACGCCATCGGGACCCCCTGGAGCGGAGGCTCGGGAACGACAGTCGTAAACTCCGGACGCAGGAGCGTCCACGCTGAAGCGAGTTCAGCCACGAACACCATTCCGTCGAAGCGGCCACTCTCGTCCGCGAGGAACTCCTCCATCCCGGTGACGGTCACCAGCTCCGGGCCCGGGAGAAGGCGGGCGATCCGGGTCCGATAGTACGGGGCATCCGGCATCGCGATCGTCATGTCTTCGCGTTGCGCGAGACGCTCCCGGTCGAGGAAATCGGTCCGGCGGTGGTCCCGCACGATGAAGCCAATCGTGAGGTCGAGGTAGGGCTGCGAGTATTCGAAGACGCCGACGTTCGCCAGCGTCAGTGGAGCCCGGCTCATCACGATGTCGCAGTAGCCCGAAGCCAACGCGTCCCCGAAGTTCGCTCCGAACTTCGAGCTCACCGGAACGAACTCGAGCGAAACGCCGAGGCCGCGAGCCAGGCTGTGGGCCATCTCGACATCGAGGCCTACCCGCTCTCCTTCTGCGTTGCGGAAGTTCATGGGGAGTGCGCCCTCGGGCCGGTACCCCACCCGCAGGACGCCGCGCTCGAGAATCGTCGAAAGACGGGTCCCCACCGGTCCGACCGCCGGCGTTGCGGGCGGATCGGCGTGGACGACGGCCGGGACGGTGTCGCGCGTCAGATGCATGGTCCAGACGATCTGGTCGTCGTGGTAGGCATCGTCGACGATCGTCACCAGCAGCAGCCGCGTGCCCAGGAGGGCGAGACCCACCACGGCCAGCGTCGTGACCCCAAAGCGCACCAAGCGCCCCCAGCGCAGCCGGAGCGACCCGGTCAGAGCACACACACCGAGCAGGCTCAGCACGAGCACGTGCATCGCTGCGAGCAGGGTCCCAAAGCGCGCGTTCAGCACACCGGTCGCGATGAAGAGCTGGAAGAGATCGTGCGGCAGCCGCATCAGATCGAGCAGGAAGGGGATGGCCACGTTCGCACTGGCGAAGCTGCTGGCAATGCCCGAAGCCGCGAGGATCGGGTACTGGCTCAGCGGGATGGGCGTATCCGCGAACCATCCGGCGAAGATCACGAACGAAAGCGTCAGGACCTTTGCTGCGTGGGGAAAGCTGTTGGAGACGGGAATGATCACGTTGATCAGGGCAGTCGAGTCCTCCGTCTCGAGTTCGTAGCGCTGCAGCAGCTCTCTGCTTCGCTCGGCGAGGAGCGGGATCACGACGAAGACGCTGCCCGTGGCGAAAGCGGTGACCAGCGCGTCCCGCGTGAGCCAGATCACATCGCGGTGCCGGATCGTTGTGAGCGCCGAAACCAGACCGGGCAGCAGCCAGAAGGTGAGGATCAGGGAGAAGACGATGTACGACAGCAGGTAGACCTGGACCTTCTCGAATTCGTCGACCGTCATCGTTCCCGCGGCGCTCGCCCCGATCGCAAAGACGCCAAACGGCGTGAGTCGAACCACGAAGTCCGTGACGCGGAGCAGTGCGGCGCCCAGCGTGTCCAGCCCCCGGACGAGCGACGCCTTGCCCTCCACGCCGATCACCGCAGCACCCAGGCAGATGCTGAAGAGGACCACCGCCGGGACCACGTTGTTGGCGAGCGAGTGGAACGGGTTCGAGGGGATGTAGAGCCCCAGGAAATCGACCTGCGGCGACGGCTCGGTCAGGCTCGAGCTGAAGAACGACGCCGACTCGATCGACGGAAAGACGAGAGCCATGGACGCCGCCATGGCGAAGGACACGGCCCACAGCAGCACCAGGATCAGTCCGCCTCGAAGCGAGAGGCTGCGCGCCTCCGCGTAGTCGAGGTGGCCGAGGCCGGCGACCAGCGAGACCATGACGTAGGGCAGAACCGTCATCTGCAGCAGCCGGACGAATGCGTCCCCAGCCACCGCCAGCGCACCCATCGGCTCGCCGAAGAAGAGCCCGGCGCCAACACCGAGGATCAGGGCGAATAGGATCCTGCTGGAAAGGGTCATGTCCGGCCGTGATCCTTCGCTGGGCCGGGCCAGGGGACTCTGCCCGGTCCTCTCCACTTACAAGAGTCGTGAGCCGCCCGTCAATGGCTCGACGGCACCCTCTCAGCCATCCCCACCCAAGAGGCCGAAGCCTACTGGGCGTAGCCGATGGCGCGGAGCTGCGCTTCGCGCAGGCGTTGTTCCTCGAGCGACACCGGCTGCTCCTCTGCATCCGCCGTCGATCGGATCTTGGGCACGCCCCAGACCGCCACCCACTCCGGTCTCACGCCCGGCGCGAGGTCGAGGGCTTGGCATCCACGCAGAGCGTCACTTCGCGATCGGCATAGGCGGCAGGGGAGAGGCGTTTGCGCCGGATCGGGGCGAAGTCGTCGGGCTCGATGCGGTCGCCCAGGATCGACACCCGCTCCTACGAGCCCTGCTCCTGGATCTCCGCGAGGAACCTCATGTCGATCCATCCCGCTCCGAGCCGCGGCCTTCGGGAAGCGGGAAGCGAAAGACCAGGCGCCCCTCCCAATCGTATTCCTGCACCGAGCCGTCGATCGCGATCACGTGCAGATGCCCGTCGGGCGTGAGGCGGGCGCGGCCCATCACCCGGACCTCCGGCCAGGCGTGGACGACGCGGCCGGCCAGATCCATGAGGAAGGGCAGTCTGCGACGGAAAAGGGCGAGCGTGAAGCCCGGCGTCGCCTTCTCCGGGTCGAGCACGCGGACCCAATCCGCCGGCACGGTCTGCTCGAACTGCGCGAGCAGCGTGTCGGCCGGCTTCGACGGGGCCAGCGTCTCGGGCGGGTCGCCGCCACATCCGGAGCCGAGGGCACTCACGAGCGCCCACAACCCGATCGCCATGGGGCGACCCTTGCGCAGACAGCGAATACCGCTAGCGTCCGCCGGTAGAGGCCAACTCGGGCCGACTTGCAGCCTTTCATCCTGATCGCCTGCCCTTCGACCCCAATTGAATCAGCCTTAGTCTCCGGTCCACGATGGGCCGGGACCCATGACGATCGCCGGTGCGGTCTCGAGCTCGGATGTCCCGAGCGGGCCGCGAGCGATCACTGCCCCAGGTCGGAAGACGAGCTGGGGCGCACAGGACAACCCATTGAGCAATAAACTGTATGTCGGCAACCTTTCCTTCGATAGCACCGAGGAGGACCTTCGTGGCCTCTTCGGGTCGCATGGCACGGTCGAATCCGTCGCCGTGATCACCGACCGCGAGACCGGCCGCCCGCGCGGCTTCGCGTTCGTTGAGATGTCGGAGGCCAGTGCCTGCCAGGACGCCATCCGCGCCCTGGACGGCACGGACTTCGGTGGCCGTACCATCAAAGTCAACGAAGCCCAGGACCGCCGTGGCGGCGGTGGCGGCGGCGGCGGCGGCGGCGGCGGTGGCGGCCGCGGTCGCTACTAGCCCCCACCGGGCATGATCGAGCGGGCGCTGGGTTCGCTTCTCGAAGCCATTCGAGAAGCGGGCCCCGCGCCCCAGCCCGGCGCCCCGATCCAGGCGGCCCCGGGGAGCGGACGTGCACGCCTCGCATCTCCGTTCGCTCTCACGAATCACTTCAGACGAATTCCCGTGGCGGAGCCCGCTTGGCGCTGGCCTCATGCCGAGGCGCCGACGGGTTGCGCGGCATCCGACGGCGACGACCGCGAGTGCCTTTCCGCGAGCCCGAGCGCCTCGATGCGCCGTCGTTGTGCGGCCAGGCCGTATCGGCGCCGATGCAGGGCCGCGCTCCCGGGCAACGAGATCGGGTCGGCGACCATCCGAGCCACGGTCTCGGCGAGTGCGCGCGCATCGTTCCAGGGGACGTACACGAGCCGGTCTTCGTACACCTGACGCAGGACGGGAAGGTCGTAGGCGACGCAGGGGACCCCACAGCAGAGTGCCTCCGCCGGGACCATGCCGAACCCCTCGAAGGTCGACGGCGCCAGGACGAACTCCGCGCCACGTAGCGCACGGAATTTCATCACGTCGTCCTCGGAGTCGAAGCGTCGCAATCGGTGGAGCGACGTGTCCGGCCGCACGGCGTCGTCGCGGACGCGGCCGAACGCGACGAGGTCGAAAGGCACATCGAGGGCCCAGATCGCATCGATGGCCTGGGCCCAGTTCTTGTGCTCGGCCGGGCGCCCGACCATGAAGGCGTAGGGGACGCTCGCCGGGAACGCCTCACCCCGGCGGCTCGCCGCCACGGCAAAGCTGTTCACCGCAGGCTCGAAGATCTGGACCGGAAGCGCCGGGTAGGCGCGCCCGCGCATCTCGATGCGCAGGTGGCGAGCCGAGACCTCGCTCGCCGCGAGCAACCGATCGCATTGGGAAAGGATGGGCAAGCGGTCGACGAAGCGCAGGGCCTCGGTGGCCGAGACATGACGCTCGACCCAGTCGCGCGTCTCGAAGCTCATCCCGACGAGACACGCGTCGGGGTAGCGGCGACGCTCGGCCAGCGCGCCGGCCGCCATGGGCTCACGCCCGTCGGTCACGATCACGTCGGGCTCCGCGCGGGGGCACTCGTCATCGAAGCGGCGGATCGAGAGCCCGGGAAGTCGCGGGTAGTCGCGGACCCAGAGCGGGTCACGGTCGGTCAGCAGATCGACCTGCGCTCCCCGCGAGGCCAGACACCAGGCGAGCTGGTAGAGGTGGATCCGCCCGCCCGAGTAGATGTCCGAGGTGCCGAGCCAGAGGGCATAACGCGCCGAACGACCGCGCGAGCCGAAACGAGATCCACTGTCGTGCACGGCCGTCCGCCCCCCTCGATCGAAGCCGCGCGCAGTCTAGTGCGAAACATCGTTTCGGTTCGAATGAAAATCTGTCTCGCGCAATCGTCCTCAGCCGTAGGTCATCTCCGGATACAGGAGATCCGCGGCGAAGAAGAAGACGGGCATGAAGATCTCGTGGAAGACGCGCCAGGCGATGAGGATGCCCACCCACCCGAGCATGGGTTGCCGCGTGAACTCGAGCCAACGCTCGGCCGCGCTCGGGCTCAGCAGGAGCGGCAACGCGCCGCTCCCGTCGAGGGGCGGGACGGGCAACAGGTTCAGGATCAACAACACCAGATTCATCGAGAAGAAGACACCGATTACCCAGCCGATCTGCTCCCAACCGTGCGTTGCCGCGGCCGTGAGCCCGGCAAAGCGGATCGAATCTGGTGCGTGGAGCACCTCGAGGCCGACTCCAACGCGGATCATGAAGGCCGCGATGAGCAGCAGCGCGAGGTTCGCGGCCGGGCCGGCGAGCGCCATCCATGCAGCTCGACGCGGGTGCCGCTCGGCCCAGTGCCGATCGTAGGGCGCACTCGCAAACCCGAGGGGCCAACCCGAGATCGCGACGGTCACCACGGGCAGCAGGACCATCCCGACGGGCTCTCGCCGGATGTGGGGCAGTGGGTCGAGGGAGACCTGGCCCCCGTGATAGGCCGTCGGGTCGCCCCCGCGCAGGGCGGCCCACGCATGGGCAGCCTCGTGGACCGTCGTGGAGAAGAGAAACGCGACGTAGAACGTCAGCGCCTGGATCGGGTCGTCCACGTGTCAGCCGTCACGCCGCGGCGTCAGCATGGCCTGGGTCACCGTGGTCGGGGCAGCCGCCATGGCTCTAGCGTAGCCCGCGCTTTCCGAACCGGCGCGCTCCGGCATCGCGTCGAACCGGCCGGCTGGAGAAACACCCGCCCTCCCCCACGCCGCCCGGACGCCGACGCCGGGCGCCAGCCCGTAGTGTACGTTCCGGCCGGGTTCCCAGGAGCAGCGTGATGGCGGATTCAGTCGATCTCCGGCGCGTCGATGCCGCCGGCGTTCAGCAAATGCTGCGTCGTCTGAATCCGAACGTCGCGGTGCGACGCGTCGAGGTCCTCGAGCGTTCGAACTGCGGAGACGGGGTCGCCTCCACCGCGGATCGGATCCTGCTCGCGGTCGAGTTCGAACCGGGGCGAGACGGTGGGCTGCCCTCCCGGATGATCCTGAAGACTCTGCTTCTGCACCCGTGGCTGCGCTTCGGACTCCCGGCCGTGCTCTCGTTGGCGGGTGTGTCGCGCGCGGCGGAGGCGCTCCCTCTCGTAGGCCGAGGCGCACGCTCGGCGCTCTTCGTGGGGGTCGGGCTCTATCAACGCTTCTTCCCCCACGCCCCCGACCCGATGTACGTGAACGAGGTGCGCTTCTACACCGAGCTCCGGCCGGAGCTCCAGATCGAGGCGCCGCGCGCCTTCGGCGGCCTCTTCGACGAGAAGAACCGCCACTTCGGGATCCTCATGGAAGACCTCGCGCTTCGGGAAGCGACGTTTCCGAACGCTACCGTCGACGTCGCCGTCGATTCGATCCGCGACCTCCTCGCAAACCTCGCCCGACTCCATGCCGGCTTCTGGGAGAGCCCGCGTCTCTCGAGCGAACTGGCGTGGCTGCCCGACCGACTGTCGGGTGGGATGTTCCCCGTGTTCGACGGCATCGGGAGGGAACTGATCCGCTACCAGGTCGAGCAACACGCGGCCAAATCCGAGCGGCTCGCACCGCTCGGCCGCAGCGTCGACCAGCTCTGGGAGGATCTCTGGGCATCCCAACGTGCGCTGGCGGAAGGCCCCTGCACGCTCCTTCACGGGGACACCCACGTGGGCAACACCTACCTGCTGCCCGATGGGTCGGGCGGCTTCCTCGATTTCCAGCTCTCGGTCCGCGGCCACTGGGCCAACGACGTGACCTACCTGCTCGTCACCGGCCTCTCGCCCGAATCGCGCCGCAAGCACGAGCGCGATCTCTTGGGCTTCTACCTCGAAGAGCTTCACCGCCATGGCGTCGACCCGCCGCCCACCGCAGAAGACGCGTGGCAAGCCTATCGTCTCGCCGTGATCTGGGGCCTCGTGATCGGCTGGCTGATCACGCCGCCCATCAACTACGGGGCCGAGATCACCGACGCGAACATCTCGCGGCTCGTCACTGCGTGCCAGGATCTCGAGGCCTTCGAGGCGCTCGGGTGAAGCCGAGCCGCAGGCAAGACGCAGCGCGTTCCGTGACGCTCGGGCGGCGATCCGGGACGGCCTCCGCGGCGCCCGTCATAGCCGAGCCGTTCGTTCGCTGGCCCGTCACGCATTGGCTATGAAGCTCCCATGCTTTGGTTCGCCGGCGGCCTTCGACTCTCGCGAGCGGGATGGGCTCCTGCGCTCGTGTTGCCGGCATGACCCGTCGAATCGCCGCGATCCTGCCGTTGGTCGCACTCGGGCTCGCACTCTTCCTGCGGAATCGCGGCGGTTGGGCCGACCCGCTGATCGACTTCGGGCGAGAGCTCTACCTGCCGTGGCGGATCAACGAAGGCGAGGCGCTCTACCGGGACATCGCCTACCTCGACGGGCCCTTCTCGCCATATTGGAACGCACTCGCCTTCCGCATCGGCGGCGTTTCGGTCTCGACACTCGAGTGGGCGAACCTTGGCGTGGTGGCGGCGGCGGCAGCGCTCTTCCACGCGCTGCTCCGGCGGATCGGCGGGTGGCTCCCGGCGTGGGTCGGCGTCGCCGCCTTCCTTTCGATCTTCGCGTTCAATCTGATCGGGCGCGGCGGCAACATGAACTGGATCGCGCCCTACTCCCACGGGATCACCCATGGGATCGCCTGGGCGTTGCTCGCGTTGTGGTTCCTGGGACGGCACCTTGCGAGCCGGCGCGCGGTCGAGCTGGCCGGCGTGGGGCTCGCGCTCGGCATGGCCTTGTTGACCAAGCCCGAAGTCGGTGCGGCCGCGGGCCTGGCGGTGGGTGTCGGCTTCCTTGCCGGCGGGCCCCGTTCGGCGAAACCGTTCGTCCTGCTCGCGGGTTGCACGGCATTTCCGGCGATCCTCGCGACCACCCTGCTCGCGTTGGAAATGCCGCTCTCCACGGCTCTCACCGGCACGCTCGGCGGCTGGGCCCACCTCGCGGGCTCGGACGTCAGCGACCTCCACTTCTATCAATGGGTGATGGGCCTCGACCGCCCGGAACGCAGCCTGCGCCTGATGGGTCAGCAGGGAATGCTCTGGGCGTTGGTCCTGGTGCCGAGCTTCGCCGTGGCCCTGTCGCTCAAGACGCCGGGGCGGAAGAGGGAAGGCGTTGGCGCGGCGGTCGCATCGATGCTGCTCCTCCTCACCGGCGCGAGCTGGGCCGCCCTCGATTGGGGCGAGTTCATCCGCCCGCTTGCTCCGTGCGCCGCGTTGTTCGCCGCCTTCGCAGCGAATGCCGCCTGGCGAGCTCGGGCCAGTGTCGATGCGCCACGCGCAGCGCTGCAACTCGCTTTCGCCACCTTCAGCCTGGCCCTGCTCCTGAAGGTGCTCTTCCAGCCCGTTCTCTGGGGCTACAGCTTTGCCCTCGCCGCCCCCGCCCTGCTGACGATGGTTCTCGCTCTGGTGCACGGCATCCCCGCGTTCATCGATCGACGCGGCGGGTTCGGCTGGATGTTCCGCAGCGCCTCGCTGGCGCTGATCGCCATCGCGTGTGCGGGCTGCCTGGTTCAATCGGAAGGGATGCGCGCGGCCAAGACCGTCGCGATCGGCCGCGGCAACGATCGGATGGTCGCCGACGAGCGGCTCGGCGCAGCCAAGATGATGAGCCGCCTCGTCCCTTGGGTCGAACGCAACCTCCCCGCAGACGCGTCGCTCGTGGTGATGCCCGAAGGCGTGGGCCTCAACTACTGGACACGACGACCGAACCCGACCCCTCACCTCAACTTCGTGCCGCCCGAAGTCGTGATCTTCGGAGAGGCCGAGATGCTCGCCGACCTGCGCGCAGCGCCACCCGACTACGTCGCCCTGGTCCACCGAGACACACGTGAATACCTCCTGCCGCTGTTCGGGATCGACTACGGCCGAGGCCTGCGCGACTGGGTCCACGCCGACTACGAACTGATGACGCGCGTCGGTGCGGCACCGCTGCGCCCGGATCGTCTCGAAGACGGACGTACGGGCTTCGAGGTATGGGAACGTCGCAGCCGCTGAGTGCCGCCACGGGGCCGGACAAGCAGATCACCGAGGCACAGAACTCAAACGGGTGCCGCTTCATCCGCGGACGGCGCCACGCGGAGAGCCAACTCTGCGCCCAGCGTCAGCGCGACGACGCCCACTGCGATGCGACCCACCCGGGTCACGGCTTCGACCCCGAGGCCCCCCCATTCGGCTCCGGCTTCAGCAGGATCAAGTGCACGACCCCATAGTTGCGCTGACGTACGGGGCGTAGCGTCGGGCCGTGGCTGGCCATGTCGAGCAGGCCCTGGAAGGTCTCGCTGGTCGGGTCGTCCGGGTCGAGCCCGACGACCCAGACCCACTCGGGGGCGGCCTCTTCGATGCGGCGGGCCACGATCGCACCGAGTTTCGGAGAGTCGCGGCAGGGCGAAGCCCGAGGCCAGCACTCACTCCACCGGGTCGAGGTAGCCGAGGGCTTCGAGGCGGCGGCGCGTCTCGTCATCGAGCAGGGTGGTCGCGGCCTTCGTCTGTGGGCCGGCCGACGACGCCTTGGCGGCCGCACTCAGACGCTCGTAGTCCGCACGCAGCGGCTCCGGGATCCCTTCCGAAACCAGGTCGCGCAACTCGCCCGGGTCTTCCACCAGGTCATAGAAGCGCCATGGCCCGCCAGCGTGCGTGCGCGGGCCCCTCGCCAGGCGCCCGTCGGGCTCGTACATCACCTTGTGTCGCGCGTCGCGCACGGCACGATTACGCGGCGCGATGTAGAGCCCCTCGCTCACGACCATGCGCCCCGGCTCTGCGATCTCATCCGAAAGCACCGACGTGCCGCGGTCGTCGCCCTGACACTCGACGCCGAGGTAGTCGCAGAGGCTGCGGCGGAGATCGACCAGGCCGACCGGGCACGAGATCGGCCCCGTCGTCGAAACACCCGGCAGCCGGGCCGCCAGCGGCACGTCGAGCTCATCGCCGTAAAGCCCGCGCCCGTGGTCGTTGTAGCCACGCTCGAAGAGCGCCTCACCGTGGTCGGAGGTCACGACGACGGCGGTCTCCGCCCAATCGTCCTGGGCTTCCAGCCCATCGAGAAGCCGCCCGAACGCACGATCGAAGTGCGCCACGCCGACGTCGTAGACGAGTTCGAAGAGCGCGAGGTTCGGCACGGCGCCCTCGGCCGTGAGCGGACGCTTGCCCGGGCCGCGCGCGAGCCGGGCGATGGCGCCTCGGGCCTTGGGCGTGAGCGGGCGCAGATCCGCAGCGATCTGTTCGCGCCGTGCCTCGAACTCTGCGGTGGGCACGGCGTGATAGGGCGAGTGGGCATCCATGTAGTGGAGATAGAGGAAGTAGGGCCGCGGGTCGTCGCCGCGCTCACGCAGCCAACGGAGCCCTGCTTCCGTCACGACCTCACCGGGCGTGGCGTTGTGAGCCATCGACTCGTCCCAGGTCTCGAAGCCCTGATCGAAGCCGAGGCGACGTTGGAGCCAGGGGTTGCTGACGAACGCGGCGGTCTGATAGCCGGCAGCGGCCAGGGATTCGGCGAGGGTCTCGTGCTCGGGGCCCAGCAGGTCCGACTCCATCTGGGTCTTCTCACGGCGCAGAGCCGGGTGGGAGACGACCCCGTGGCGCGAGGGCGGCAGCCCGGTGAAGAGCGTCGCGACCGAAGGCTTCGTCCAAGGTGCCTGGGTCTCGGCGGCCGTGAAGAAGACACCCTCGCTGGCGAAGGCGTCGAAGCGCGGCGTGTCGGCCGGGCCGCCGTGCAGGCCGAGGCGATCACGCCGTGTGGTGTCGGCGAGGACGAACACGACGTTCCGCGGGCGGGCGGGAACACTGCGCGCGAGCGGCTCGCAGCGAGCGTCGGCAGCATCCCAGGCGGGCGCGGCCTCCTGCCGGGAACACGCGCCCACCAGCCCGAGGTTCAAGGCCGAGAAGGCGAGTAGGACGAGTTGGATGCGACGCAGAACGACCTCCGGACCTCGGGCGGCGGACTCTATCACAACGTTTCTTGCCTTCTGGAAACGTGGCGACCGACCGATGAGCCCTTCGCAGGTGCTACGCAGGCGATCGGCAGCAAGTCGGCCGCAGCGTGGGTCGATTGCAACGCCCCAAACGACGTGGAAAACTGCTGGGTTCCATGAAGCCGCGCGTCTATCTCGCAGACCTGAGACACAACTACACGGGCGTGCTGTCGAACGACTGCATGCCGCTCGGCGTGGCCTACATGAAGGCGGTCATGGACCGCGACCTGCCCGAGGTCGACTCCCGGCTGTTCGCCTACCCCGATCACCTTTGGGAGGTTCTTCAGAGCGAGCCGGCCGACATCCTGATGCTCAGCAACTACATGTGGAACGAGCAGCTGAGCCTGAAGTTCGCCGAGCTGGCCAAGCGCGTGAGCCCGGAGACCCTGGTGGTGATGGGCGGGCCAAACATCCCGATCGAGCCCGAGCGGCAGATCGCCTACTTCGAGGCCCTCCCCCAGCTCGACGTCTACGCTCTCGGTGAAGGCGACTTCCTGGCGCGCGACCTCGTGAAGATCTGGCTCGAGGCCGGCTCGACGGCCGCCTTTCGGGAGCGCGACCTCCCATCCTCCCTGCACCGCGACCCGGATGGCAATGTCCTCCGCAACGAATCCCGGGAGCGCCACAAGGAGGTCGAGGAGATCCCGTCGCCGTGGCTCACGGGCGTTCTCGACCCCTTCTTCGATGGGAAGCTCGCCCCGCTCCTCGAAACCAACCGCGGCTGCCCCTTCACGTGCACGTTCTGCGTCCAGGGCACGCGCTGGTACAC
>JAFDDA010000073.1 GCA_019311105.1 Deltaproteobacteria bacterium | reverse complement strand
TCACTCCGAGCCAGGGATGCGGAACCCGATATTCGCCGGACTGGCACTGGTGTTGAACGCGTTGTGCTCGTGGTATTTCGCGTTCTACTGCTTGATCTTCACGGCGATGTTCCTGCTGGCCCGGTTCCTGGAGGATGGACGAGCCTTGTTGACGAGTGCATTCGCGAAGCGCATCGGCGTGATCGCGCTCGTTTCGTTCGTCGTGATCGCGCCACTGCTGTTGCCGATGATTCATGCGAAGTTGAGCAACACCTATCTGGTCGAACATGACTCGATCATCTGGTCCGCAGACCTCCAAAGCTTCTTCATCCCGAACGGCGTCCTGACCTGGGGGAGACTCTGGTTTCTGGATTGGATCGAGACATGGACCGGAAATTCTGCAGAGAACGCGAACTACATCGGCTACGGCCTGCTCGCGCTGTCGATCTACGGGTGGGCCCGGATTCCCAAATCCCGATTCTGGGGTGCAGCGGGGCTCGGCTTCGCGATCCTTGCCCTCGGGCCCTATCTCCATGTCGGTGGGCAGGTCCATGAAGGGTTTCCGCTCCCCTACCGATTTCTGGAGCGCTACACCCCGCTCGTCGGCTTCATGGGTGTGCCCGAACGAATGACGCTGATGCTGTACACCTGTCTCGCCGTGGTTGCCGCGCTCTCCCTTACCAGGATCGCCGAGTCGGCCGGGGGAGGGCGACGAGGAACAGCCGTGGTCCTGACGATCGGGGCGCTCCTGATGGTCGAGTATCGGGCGACTCCGTTTCCGACCGTTCGGCTCGACATCCCGCATTTCTACCGCGAGTTGGCCCAGGAGCCGGAACGTTTCGGGGTGATCGACGTTCCTCGCGATTCGAGAGCGCTGTATTTTTCGACGATCCACGGAAAGCCGCTGGTGGGCGGCTACGTCTCGCGTAGGGCCCAGAGCGATCGCGATTTTCTCGAGCAAACACCGATCATCGCGACACTGACCGTGGGCGCGCCGGCGCCGTCGGAAGCGCGACGGCTTGCGCGCGCGGTCTTCACGGAGCACGACATCCGCTATGTGATCTTGCGCAGCGGTTCCCACGTGGGATTCCTGGAGGAGACGCTGGCGCTGCCCCTTCATTTCGAGGGGGACGGGATTCGCGTCTATCGGACTCTTCGAGGGCCGGTGGGTGTCGATACACCGAGGGAGGCTGGCGGCGAAATCTCCGATCGAGCCAGGATTCGTTGAGTGAAGCTCCCGCCGCGCGTCCGGGTCGCTGCGGAAAGCGCGAGGTGGACCGACTGCCGACGTTCGATCCATTTGTGATGGTTCAAAGAGGCTCGACGGGTCGATCGGGCGTCTGCGACGCTGTCCGAGCAAAGTCGAGATCGGCTCCCCGGACGACAATCTGGCCGGCAGGACTCCGGATCGGGTTCCGCCTTCTTCTCGTTGCTGCCACGCTCACGATCGCCGATGCCGCGACCGGTTCCCCGGTTCAGCGGCCCGTCAACGCCACCCTCTCCATCGTGATCGATGACGGCTACCCGGTCGTCGAAGTCGTCAACGCGGGCATGATCTCGGTAGACAACTTTGCCGGGATGTTCTCCCTGCTGCGGGTCTGATCGCGGTTCCGGTGTCACGTTCCAACTCCCCTCCGAGTGTTGTACGGGGCAACCGCCCGTGGGGGTCGCGTGCAACGCCGGTGGCGGGGTCGGCGGAGTGATGAGCGTCATCGGGACGATCAGCGCCTCGATCATTCCTGACGCGGTCGTCGTTCCATGGACGGTTCGACAGACCGGGGTACGCGCCGGGGCGCCTCTGGGCATGGGTGGGGCTGTTGTTTGGGGCAGCCTAACGCGCGGGAATGCGCCGCCTGGTCGACGGGGTCGGCAAGGTGTTCGCCCAGGGCGGCGTCGACTCGACGGTCGAAAGCCTGTAGGCGGGGCTCGGTGCGCGTTCCTTGGTGACTCGCACGTTCTTCCGTGGCATTCCAAACCGGACGAGCGAAGTGATCGGTCCGATCGTTCCTGATCGAGAGAGGAGGAGACCTGTCTGCGAACCTCTGGCGTGGACGGCCAGAACCTGCAATATCACCACGACCGAGGAGGACGGACACATCGTCCAGATCGATGGCTTCTTCGGCGCGTTCCCCGCACTCGATGCCTAGCGTGGTCGCACAGCGTGGAGGTACAATCTCTCAGTGCTTGGCGCCGCCCAACTCAAGGGTCTGATTCGTCGGGCACGTTCCGTCCGCCGCGGGCTCCGCTGTTTCGACCCGAACCTCGTATTCATCACGCGCCCCCGGCAGATTGCGGACTCGAACGAAGGCAGCCCCCTCTTCGACGCGTCCAAGCCCCTGCGATTCCGCGTCGAAGGTGGCTGGCAGGCGGGCCAGCTTCTCCAGGTCACCTTTCTCCAGGCCCCGGGCGTTTTCTCTTCGGAGCTCCGGATCTCGACGGAAGGCGGAGATGCAACTGCCCACGCGGCTCGGGGCGAATGGCTGACGGTCTCGATCGAGCGTCCCACGGTCCCGCAGCCCGACCGCCCCGACCGGATCTACGAGTTGTCCCTCGAAACGATCCCCCCGGTTGCCACGGCCTTCGGTGAGATCCGCCGCATCTCCGATTCGCGCTCCGCACTGCAGATCAACATCGAGCTCAACCGTTCCGAGGTCTGGCGGCGTCCAGGACGGGTCGAATCCTTTCCGGCCAAACTGACGATCGAAACGACCTCGGTCTGCAACCTGCGCTGTGTCATGTGTCCGCATGCGGTGGGGGCGAATTCCCGGCCGAAACACATGCCCGAGTTCCTGCTCAACAAGCTGACCCCGGCCCTTCGCCACGCCGGCGATGTCCAACTCCACGTGCTGGGCGAGCCGCTGGCCTCACCTGCGTTCTGGGAAGCCCTGGACCGGACCGCCGGCCAGACCGAATCCTCGATTGGCGCCAACACCAACCTCACCATCCTCGGGAGCGAACGAATCGAGCGCCTGCTCGATTCCTCCATCGGCTACCTGAACGTCTCGCTCGACGCCGCCACCCCCGAGACGTTCCAGAAGATCCGGGGATACGACTTCGAGCTGGTGCTCTCGAACGCCCGCGCCCTCATCGAGGCCCGCGATAGGCGTGGCGCCGCGACGCCGCGGCTCTACTTCAACATGACGTTGATGTTGGAGAACATCCGCGAAGCGGCGGACTTCGTCAGCCTCGCGCGGGTTTTGGGGGGCGACAGGGCCTACCTGTGGCATCTGAACAGCGGTGATGGCTACGACTGGACGGTCGAGCGAGGTGACTTTCGCTTCGTCTACCGCGAGCAGCATCCTTCCCGGGATCCGGTACTGTCCAATCGAATGCTGCGCCTCGCGATCGAGCGCGCGGAGAAAGAGGGGATCGAGCTCTGCCTCGATCACAACAAAGCCCTCTTCTTCGACGAGTGCGCTTCACCTCGGGATTGCTCCTCCCCCTGGGATTGGATGCACGTCAACGCGTCTGGTGAAGGGAGACCGTGCTGCTTCAGCATCGGCGCCGCCGGCAACCTGAATGAACAGTCCTTCGACGAGGTCTGGAACGGGCCGCTGCTTCAGGAAGTCCGCCGCTCCCTGGCGAAGGATGAACTCCACCCCTTCTGCCGTGGGGCCGCCTGCAAGTATGCCGCCGGGACACGTTCGGACGACGAGAGCGGCCTCTAGCCGCCTCCCTTCGATCGCTCGGCCCCGTGCAACCCCGCTCCGGCCCTACCTTCTGGCGCCGGGCGGCCCTCGTGCGAGGAGCAGCAGGGTCCCCAAGGCGACCGGCGGCGCGGCGGGCCTCGGGGGACCCGGCGGCGGGTTCGATTCCCGCAACTGCCGGTAATGGGGGGCTGCCCCGTAACCGGTCTATCCAGGGATGTAGTTCCAAAGGCACAGACAAGTAGGGGGAGTGCAGGGCGACACCCCCACCGCTCCCTCGGGAATCCAATTCGCTTGCCCGCGGGTGGCTCCGCTAGGGGCGTCGGATCGAGTGTCTCGATTCAGTCACGGGGTGCAGAGGAGCTCCAGGTAGAGGTTGTTCGACTCGTTCGACTCCGAGATGAGCCCGGTGCCGGTGCCATCCACCTCCACCTCGACGATGCACTCGTCCGCGAAGGCGCAGATAATGTCTCGCAGAGGGGTGACCCAGTCGTAGTGCTCGCCGGCGCCGATCGGGGGCGTTGGCAGGAAGAATCCGTCGGGAAACGGATTGATGGGGGCCGTGGTCCGCACCACCAGGTTGCTCGCGCCGGCATCGGCCGTTCCGACGTTCGCGATACGGAAGGTCAGGGTCTCCCCGTCGTCCCGGCACATCTGCCCTTCCACCGGGACGAGCAGAAGGTCGGGAGCCAGCAGGAAATGGGTTTCTCCGATCAGGTCGGCCAGCTCCTTCAACTCCTGGCGGACCTCCTCCTGGCGGTCCAGGACCTCCTCCTGGCCGTCCAGCAGCGCGGCCTGGGACGAACCCAGGTCGCCGATTTCGCCCATGAGCAACTCGAAGCCGCGACCCACCTGGGCGCCGACCTCTTCGATCGCCACCAGGATCCTCGCCAAGGGGCCCAGACGGGGCTTGGGCTGCGGCTTGGCGCTGCTCGCCCCCGCCACCAACAAGCCGAGCACACAGGCCAACGCCACGAAAAGGGTCTTTCTCATCGCATTTCTCCGGATCCCCCGAACGTGAGTGGGATCGGAGGCCGGTTGCGTGGCACGGCCCCGAGGCGCTCGGCCGCGGCGCCCCGCGGGGGCTCATCGATCACCAGTCAATGAGGGCATGTAGTTGTAGAGGCCCTCGCGGGTGACGCCGAGCCCGCCCTGCAGCTCGATTCTCAACCGCACCTCTGAATGCCCCACAATGCTCGACGTGGGGCAGGGCGATTCGATCCAGTGTCAACTTTTGTGGAGAAGTTGTGGAGTCGCACTGGTAGCAGAGAAATTTTCTTTGAATTCACAGCCCTTTGAAGACTGTCGTAAGACTGCATCTTCTACGCCGCGACACCGAAGGACGACGTCGCCGGCTGAGTCGGCGCCGCGCGCGCCGCCGGGTGGCGCCGCTAGGGCTCGTTGCGCCGAAGCGCCGCGATGCGTTCTGCCCAGCCATCGGCCCAACCGCCGTGGCCCATGCGGGGCACGACTTCGAGTCGTGCCGTGGGGTGCCGGCGCATGAAGCCCGCGAGTACGTCGGGGGGAACCGTCGCATCGCGATCGCCGGTGAGGTGCCACTGGGGGAGGTCGGCGAGGCTCGTGGCATCGAGCCGAGCCGGGTCGGTGGCATCGAGGGGCCCGAGGCCGTGGTGTTCGATCCATGCGTCGAGGTCGAGGGGGGCTGCCATGGTCACGAGGCGCGCGACGTCCTCGCGGCGAGCCGCGAGCAGCGTGGCGAGGATGCCTCCACCCGAATACCCGATGAGTTCCAGCTCACGGGCACCTGAATCGCGGAGCAGCAGGTTCAGGCCCTCGTCGAGGGCCGCGACCACGGGCTCCGAGAATCGACGATGGCTCCACAGCGAGGGCTCGCAGCCCGCGGCGTCCTCGTCGGCCACGGGCTGGCACGGTCGTCCGAGCCACGCGACGGCGGGCGCCGGGTCGTCGCCCGCGAGCCGCAGCGCCAGGGGCTCCATGGGGGGTGGGTCTGCCGTCACGTGCCGCCCGTCCCGGTGCCATGCGGCGGCGTCGCCCTCGAGATAGACGACCAGACGTGGGGTGGGGCCGCTTGCGCGGAGGTAGCGCGTCAGGACGAAGCCACCGGCGTCGAGGGTGCCTCGCTCGAACCCTGCGCGCGCGGCGCGGTCGTTCATCCGGACGCGATGGTCCGCGCTCGCACAGGCCAAGAAGCAAGGCGCCAGCGCCAAGAAAAAGAGGGCCCACCCTCGCGGGTGGACCCTCTCGGTCGAATGGAATTCGGTGCGCGTCAGAACGCGTAGTTCACCGTGCTCGAGACGGTCCAGGATTTGAACTCCGACCGGCCCAGTGTGCGCCCGGCCTCCACGGAACCCGAGATCGGGCCGTCGCCGAACAGGCTCACACCCCAGCCGACGACGATCTCGTCATCGTCGTTCGGGTGCTGCGACGTGCCGAGGGGCAGCTGGATGTTGTCGTGGTCGATGTCGTAGTTGAAGGTCACCCGGAAGAAGGGCATCGCCATGAGTTCCTCACAGAACGGCAGGCCCTTGTCGTAGAAGTAGTTGACCTGGGACGCGAGCGAGAACTGGGTGATCTCGTTGTTGGTGCCCGGGATGCGCACGGCCATGCCGCCCGAGCGCAGTGCGTACGAGTCGGTCTCCATGTCGGAGTGCAAGAAGCCGAAGCGGCCTTGGACGCCCCAGTTCCCGATCCAGTAGTTGGCGTTGGCGTTCATCGAGTAGAAGAAGCCATCGAACTCCTGGTCGCCGCGTGCCGTGGGCGAGGTGCCGGTGCCGCTCGCGCCCACCTTGTTGTCGTGTTGGCCGAACACGCCGGCCACGGTGACGTCGAAGGCCAGGTACTCGTTCAGGGTGTACGCGAAGTACGGGCCGACGGTCCCGATCTTCGAATCGACACCCCCGTTGTTGAAGTTCGTGTCCACGTCCGAGTTCGTGAACGAACCGAACATCCCGAACAGCAGGTCGTCGTTCAGGATCGGCATGTCCGCGCCGAGCGTGATCGTCCAGATGTCCGAGCCGTAGCTCGTCGGGTTGTGCCGGTCTCGCGGGTTCGACCACGACGTGTTGAACCAGGTGTTCACGTTGTGGTCGCGCAGCGGCTGCAGATGCCGGCTGATCCACGCGCCCGTGGTCTCGGTCGGCGTGTAGCCGGCCGGTAGGCCGATGCCATCGCCCTGCGTGTAGCCGGTGGGCATGCCGATGCCGTCGCCCTGGTTGACGGCGCGGGCGAGCTGCTCGAGCGCGCTGCTCGGGGTCGACGACTGGCGGAGGCCGCCCTCGCGATAGGCGGCCACCGGCCCGCCCACGTTGAGGCCACCGAAGTAGCCATTCATCATGTTGAGGATCGGCATCACGAAGTTGATGTTGAAGATCGGGAAGAGCCCGCTCGTGGCCGGAGCGCAATTGTCGAGCACGTTCATCCGAGCGTTGTATTCGGTCATTGAGCCGTAGCTATCTATGCAGTTGTTGACGCCCTCATAGCCCGCCTGTGCCGTGCTCGGTGCAACCGACAGCACCAATGCCGCGGCGACTCCAGCCAGCAGAACCCGAACGGACCGCGCGGTGAACTTCGCGCTCTTCATGATCGCTCCCCCTCTTTTGCAGCCAGTGTGGGCAAGGCGCCGCGAACCAGGCGCAACTTCTTGCCCAACCGAGCGAAAAACTTAGTGGAAGAATCTCGCGTATGCCGTGTTTTGTGCAAGTAGAAAGCACACTTCCACGATTCGAGGGGTTTTGCCCTCGAATCGCGGGGTGGGCGAACCTCCGGGAAGGTCGGGCTCAGCTCGGGCGCAGGGCGCTTGCGAGGCCGGGCCGCAGGATCCCCGAGAGTTGGATCTGTGGCTGGTAGCGGGCGAGGAGGCCGCCGAGGCTCGCGAAGACCCGACCGAGGAGCACGAAGTGCGGTGGGATCTCGGCGATCGGGTCGGCGTCCGTGAGTTCGCGGATCCGCTCGATCTGCGCCGCGTGGTCGAAGCCATCGTCCGCACTCACGCCTTCGCGGAACGCGGAGAGAAAGAGCTCCGCATAGGCCTGCAGCCCCTGGGCGTCGCCGTCGCGGCTGCGGAAACCGATCTCCTCGAACAGCTCGACCATGCGGGCCTCGTCGCGTGCCAGGGTCGCGAGCGCGAGGGCGGCGTAGCGCGCGCGGGTGTCGGCGTCGTATCGCTCGATGCAGCCGAAGTCGATCAGCGCCAGGCGCGGGCCGTCGGGGCCCGGCACGACGAGGAAGTTCCCCGGGTGCGGGTCGCCCTGGAAGATGCCGTGCACGAGCACCTGCTCGCAGAAGCTGCGGATCAGGATCTCGAACAGCCGATCGCGATCGCGCACGCCTTGGCTGCCGCGGGCTCTGCAGCCATCGAGGAAGTCGATGAGCCGCTCGCCCTCGATCCGCTCCATCACGAGCACGCCGCGTGACGACGCATCCGTGTAGACCTCGGGCACGATGACGTCCGGGTCTTCCGCGAAGGCGGCCCGCAGATCGATGGCGGCACGCGCCTCGTCTTCCAGGTCGAGTTCGAGCAGGACCGAACGCGACAGCTCGGCGACCAGGGTCTCGAGGTCGATGCGGTGGAGCCGCTCGCGCAGGCTCGGTTCGAGCAGACGCAGGGCCGCGAGGTCGGCCTCGACGGTGGCCTCGATGCCAGGCACCAGAAGCTTCACGGCGACCGGCGTCCCATCGGCGAGGGTCGCTCCGTGGACCTGGGCCAGCGAGGCGGCCGCCAGGGGCTCGGGCTCGAAGCTTGCGAACGCGTTCCCCCAATCCGGGCCGAGCTCGATCTGGAGCCGGCTGGCGACGGCCTCGGCCGGGATCGGTGCCACCCGGTCCTGGAGCTTCGACAGCTCGACGAGGTAGGGCTCCGGGAGCAAGTCGCCACGGGTCGAGACGAACTGGCCGAGCTTCAGAACCCCTCCGCGCAGGTCTTCGCAGAGGATTCGCAGGCGGCGGGCCGTGTGGCGGTGAAGGGCCTCGTTCGTTGGTGCGGGTTGGCCCGTCAGCTCACTGCGCGCCGCTGCGACGGCGTTGCCGATGCGGTGGCGTGCGAGCAGGGCGAGACATTCTCTGACGATGCGGGCCGCGCGCGGCGCCGCGCGCAACACGTCGCCAGCCTCGCTCAGTTGATCGCGGGCTTCTTCGAGCCGGTCGCGAGCGTTATCGAAGAGTTCGCCGGCGCTGTCGTAGAACGCCTCGGCCTCCCGAGCGACGTCGCGCGAATCGTCGGCGGCGTCCTCGACGAGCGCGCGGACGTGGTGGCCGACGTTGCGCAAGAGGCCCGTTGCGATCTCCGCCACGCGCTCGGCGCTCTCGGCGACGAGGTCTTCGGGGCTGCGGTCGTGTGCGGGCTCACGCGTCATGGTGGCCTCCTTCGAGGCACGGCGTGCAGCGGAAGTGGGCAGCGCCGCCGGCGGTGACCGCGATGGCAGCCTCGGTTCCGCGCGGGAGGATCTCGTTGCACGAGTCACAGACGGCGTTCAACTCGAGCACGGCGCGTTGCCAGCCGAGGACGGCGGGCGCGGCGGTGGGGGCACGCCGGGGCGCGCCCGCCGAGCGGGCGATGTCGGCACCGTCGGTGACGATGTCCTCCACCAGCTCGACGGTGTGCTCGAGCACATTGCGGACCAGGTTCGAGACGGACACGCCCAGGCGGCGGGCCTTGGCCTTGATCTCGTCATCGAGGGATTCGGGCACGCGGGTGTGGATGACCCGCTCCTTGCGTTCTTCTCGTTCCGACATGGTGGGCTCCCGTGGGCACGGCGTGATGTAAAGTATACGTCGTATACATCGTGATACAACTCCGAAAATGCCTTCGAACTCGACAGGCTGTGGTCTGCGGGCCCTGCAGGCTCGGCCTTCCAGCGCCAGACGGATCTTGCAGCCGGGCCCGCTCCGCCGGGCCTCTCGAGCGCCCTGGCGCCCCGCTCGCTGGCAGGCTCCTTGCAATCCGACCCAGGCCAGCTCGCACCCACATCGCGCCCTTGGAGGAAACATGGAAGAGCTCTTCGACCCGCGGGACGCCGCCTTCCAGGCCGACCCGTACCCGATCTACGCCCGGATGCGCCGCGAGGCGCCGGTCCACATGCGGTACTTCGACCAGCCGGGCGGCGAACACATCCCCGTCTGGGCCCTGACCCGATGGGAAGACTGCGTTGCCGTGCTGCGCGACCCGCGCTTCTCGGCGGAGAAGCCGCCCGGCCTGCTGCCGCTCCCGCCCGAGCTCAACGATGCGCCCAAGGAGGAGCAACCGCCGCTGCTGCGCGCATTCAACTCGCTGATGTTGTTCCGCGACGCGCCCGACCACACCCGCCTGCGCAACCTGGTGAGCAAGGCCTTCACGCCGCGGACCGTTCGCAGCCTGCGCTCGCGAATCGAGAGCCTCGTCGACGAACTCCTCGCCCCGGGCGCAAGCGACGGCGGGATGGATCTGATCCACGACCTCGCGGTGCCCCTGCCGATCATCGTGATCGCCGAGCTGCTCGGCGTCCCGGTCGAGGACCGCGATCGCCTGAAGGTCTGGTCCGATCACGCCGCGATGCTCCTCGACGGGACGCTGCGCAACGACCACCTGGCCGTGGCGCTGCCGAGCTTCGTCGAACTGGTGGACTACTTGAAGACCACGATCGACCAGCGTCGAGCCGACCCGCGCGCTGACCTCATCAGTGGCCTCGTCGCGGCCCAGGAGGCCGACGACGCCCTCGACGACGACGAGGTCGTGGCCACGTGCGCGCTGATCCTCGGTGCCGGGCACGAGACCACGACGAACCTGATCGGCAATGGGATGTACGCCCTGCTTCGCGACGCGGCGGCCTGGGCCCGGCTCACCCGGGAGCCCGAGTTGCTGCCCTCCGCGGTGGAGGAGTTGCTGCGTTTCGACAGCCCCGTGCAAGTGACCTCGCGGATCGCACGAGAGACGGTGACGATCGGCGGCTATCGCATCCCGCCGGAGGTCGAGGTCAACACGCTGCTCGGAGCGGCCAACCGTGACCCCGAACATTTCCCCGACCCCGACCGCCTGGTGCTCGACCGCCGCGACAACCGCCACCTCTCGTTCGGCCACGGAGCGCACTTCTGCCTGGGTGCACCGCTGGCGCGGCTCGAAGCGCAGCTGGCCATCGGCGCACTCGCGCGCCGTTGGCCTGGCATGAAGCTGGAGGTCGACGAGCCGCCGATGCGGCCGGGCTTCGTCCTGCGCGGCCGCACCCGACTGCCCGTGAGGCTGGCCTAGGCCGGCGCGGCGTCGCTTGGGCCCGGGCTAGTCGTCGCGACCGGGCTCGCGGAACTCGGCCGGCGCGGGGATCTCGGACTCGGTCGCCTCGGGCTCCGCAGCGAAGCCGCCGCCGCCGCCGGTCGGGGGCTCCATGCGGCGGGCGGGCGCCGCCACGTCCGCAAGGGACGGGTCGTGGGCGCCGCCGGCGATCCGCACAGCCCGGAGCGTGGAGCGTTCGGCCCGGGCCAGCTCCGCATCGGCCGCGTCGAGTTCGCCGGCGAAGAGTTCGATCATCGCCACGTGGACGCCGGCATAGGCGGCGGCCAGCGGGCCGTCGAGTTCACCGTGCGGGATGCGGGCGGACGCGGCGACCAGCTCCTGGGATGCGGCATCGCCGTCCTTGCGGAAGTAGCGCGCGCGTTCGACGTAGCGCCGCGTCGCGGCATAGGCGGCCCCGGCCTCGGCACCGTCGATGGAGGCGAAGAGCGCGTCGAACTCCGCGGAAGCGACCTGGGTGGTCGGGTCCTGGAGGTCGACCCAGAGCCGCGAGATCTCTTCGCGCACCTGGGTGCCCGGGCTCGCAGCGCGTGCCTGAGCGAGCAGCGTACTCGCCCGGGCGAGATCCTTGCGGGCTTCGAAGCTCTGCTTGTCTGCGACCTTCCGGCGTGCGGCGCGCACGTAGTCGAAGGCCCGCGCGGTCGTGTCGGACAGCAGGTGTTGTCGCGACTCGGGCAGGCTCTTCATGCCCTGCAACTCGCCCGCTTGCGCGCCGCCCGCCAACACGACGGCGAGTGCGGTTGCTGCGAAGCTGCGAGCCAGAAGGAGCGCGGGCCGGCCGAGGGGGGAACCGAACATGATGGGTCTCCGTGCGAAGGGGGCGTTCCGATTCTACGGGAAGCACTGGCCGCTGGCGCGTGAATCCGGGGCGTCGCACCGGCCGCGGGCGCGAGAACCCAGCGCGCTGCCGGCTCGACACGCAACCCCCGCGCGTCACGCCAGCAAGATGATGCCGATCCCTGCCATCACGATGGCTACGCCCGGGAGCTGGCGCCACACCTCGCGCTCGCGCCATACGGCCAGCGCGATCACCACCGCCAGCACGGCCTCGATCTGACCCACGGCCTTCACGTAGGCGACCAGGGCGATCGAGTAGGCCCAGAACCAGCAGATGCTTCCGCAGAAGCCCGCGAAGCCGATGGCTGCCATGCGCGGCCACAGCTCGCGCACGCGCATGAACTCGTGTGGCTGCCGCCATGCGATGGCGACGCTCAGGATCACGACCTCGATCCAGGTCGTGTGAAAGAGCGTGTGGCAGGCCGCTTCGAAGCGCCCTTCCCCGACGTGCGGGTTGGCCACGACGTAGACCGCGACCGCTTCCTTCAACATGAAGCTCGCGAACACGAGCAGCAGCCCGCACGAGATGGCGAGCATGGAGCCCGTGTCGAGGTGGAATGCGCGCCGCCAGCCCTCGGGCCCGGTCTCGCGCCCGAGGTTCATCACCAACACGCCGAGGGTGCACGCGGCGACGCCGACCCAGCCGGCCAGGCTCGGCGTTTCGCCGAACAGTGCGACGCCGATCACCGCCGTGAAGGCGATCTCGAGTTTGTGGAGCACGATCGACTG
Source organism: Deltaproteobacteria bacterium (assembly GCA_019311105.1). GTDB lineage: Bacteria > Myxococcota_A > UBA9160 > UBA9160 > JAFDDA01 > JAFDDA01. The sequence goes on along the minus strand of JAFDDA010000073.1, from coordinate 9,764 downwards.
GGCAAAGTTGGCGCGGTTGAACGCGGCGACGAGTGCCACGTTGCCGAGCAGTTGGGTCACGCCGGTGGCCGCGGCGTAGAGGAAGAAGGGGAGGGGGAGCTCGGGCATGCCCGAGCGTTGGGTCACGACGGCGACCAGGGCGAGCGAGAACGGCAGGTTGAACGCGAAGCGCGACCAGCTGTTCAACATCGGGGACGCCTTGCCGGCGATGCTGCGCGCGAGCGAGTTCCGGGCGGTCTGGAAGACCCCGCCGGCGAGAGAGAGTTCGACCCACATGGGCGGCCGAAGGTAACGCCTCGCGGGGCGGCGTCGGTGCCGCGTCGTCCGTCGATGGGTCGGGCATCGGATATGCTCGCGCGGGATGGATCGACCGATCGTGGGCGTCAGTGTGAGTCTCGACCCGGGCGTGCGGCTCGCCGCGGGTGTCGACTACGTGTATCTGAAGCGCCGCTATGGCACCGCGATCCAGGCGGCGGGCGGCACGCCCGTGTTGCTCGTGCCGGAGTCCGGGTTGGAGGCGGCGATGTCGCTCTGCGACGCGGTGGTGATCTCCGGGGGCGACGATCTCCCCCGGCGGTTCGAGCCCGATGCGCCGGACGTCGGCGGCGCCGCGCCGGAAGTCGCCGAACGCGTCGCCTGGGATCGCGATCTCGTCGAGGCGGCTGCCGCTGCGGGCCGGCCGCTGCTCGGCGTCTGCTACGGCATGCAGCTCCTGAATCTCCATTTTGGCGGCACCCTGCACGGCGACCTCGCCGCGGCGTTGCCCGATGCACAAGACCACGGCGGGGCAGGCCGGTTCGTCGAGCATTCGCTGCGGGTGCGCGGCGATCACCCGGCACTGTCCGGTGTCGGGGCGGCGGTCGCGTCGTGTCATCGCCAGGCCATCGACGCCGTGGCCGAGGGCTTCGAGGCGCTCGCCGAGGCGGACGACGGCGTGGTCGAGGCCATCGTGCGCGGCGACCTGTTGGGGGTCGAGTGGCATCCCGAGGCGGACGCGACCGCGGGCGCCGTCTATGGCTGGTTGGTGGCGCGCGCGCGGCGGGCGTCGCGCTAGACGCCGTCGAGGTGGTCGACGACGTTGAAGCGTCGAAGTTCAGGCTCCGGCCGAAGCACGAGTTCGCTGACCGCACAGTTCTGCATCGGCTCGTACCACTCGCCCATGCGGCCGCGTAGCACGGCGGACATGAAGATCGACATCGCGCCGCCGTGGCTCACCACGATCACTCGGCCGCCGGCGTGTTGCGCATCGATCTCGCGAAGCGCGCCCTCGAAGCGGCCGACCATGTCGCGCGCGCTCTCGCCGCCGTGCGGTTTGAAGTCGGGGTCGCGTTTCATGTTCTGCCAGAACTCGTGCTCCTTGAGCAGCGCCTCGTAGGTCTCGCCCTCCCAGCTTCCGAGGTCGAGTTCGCTGAGACCGGGTACCACCTCGGGCGTGAGGGAAAGCTCGCGGCCGATGGGCGCCGCCGTGTGACGCGCGCGCTCGAGCGGGCTCGAGTAGAGAGCCGCGGCGTCGCCGTGGGTCTCGGCGAGATGGGCCGCAACGCTCTCGGCCTGGCGATGGCCGCGGTCGGAGAGCGGCGTGTCGCTCGAGCCGTGCCAGACACCCCCGGTGTTGGCCGGGGTCTCGCCGTGGCGGACGAGGGTGAAGACGGCGGGTTCAGACATCGCGGGCGAGGATGGCGGCGATACCGCCGCCCGCCAACTCTCGCCGGCCTTGAACCAGGGTGAAAACACCCCATCAAAGTCGCTCTGGTTGCGGCTTTTCGATCCCGCTGCGCTCTGGCACGACTAGAATCGGGCGGTCCGCTTCCCGCACAAAGGAGATCGTCGTGAGGCCCACCCTCATCCTGACCGCAGCTCTCGTCCTGCTCGCCCCCGTCGGCGCCCGCGCCGCCGGCGAGAACGACCCGTATCGGGACGACGGAACGATGCGTTACCGCTTCTACACCGGAGGCGAGCTCCTCTACATGGAGCGCGATGGCACGCCCGACGTGGAAGTGACTCACAACATCCGGAGCCAGTGCTGCGCCCTTCCCCCCATTGTGACCGAGGTCATCGGCACCGACGACGTCATCGATGACGACGAGGAGTTCGGCGGTCGCCTCTTCCTGGGGATGCGTCTCAACCGGAGTTCGGCCGTCGAGGCCGTGTACATGGGTTGGGGCCATAGCCGATCCACGAGCGCATTCTCGCCGTTCGAGGATCTGAATGCCTTCGAGTTCCCGGACGCCAGCTCGTTCGCGGACGGCGCCTTCGACGACGCCGCGGTCCACGACCTCGAGTTCGACTCGGAGTTCCACTCGGGCGAGATCAACTACCGCCACGCCGTCCAGGTCGATGGCGCCGACTACCGCTTCAACCTCTTGGCGGGGCTTCGTGGGATCCGGCTCGAAGAGAACCTGGATCTCACTTCCTGGGACAGCGTCCTCTTTGGCACGCCGCCGCCCGCCTTCATCATCGGCGAGTACGACATCTCGACCCGCAACACCCTGATCGGCGCCCAGGTAGGCGTCGAGACCTTCGTCCCGCTCTGGGCGGACCGACTCGACCTCGATCTCTACTTCGTAGCGGGGGGCTATGCGAACCAGACCAACATCTACGTCGACAGCTTCGAAGGGAACTCGGGTACCCGGGGCCGTCAGAGCGAGATCGATTGGGAGCCGGCTGCCGTGATCGAGAGCGCCATCCACCTGAACGTTCGGCTCTGGCGCGGCGTCAAGATGACGTTGGGCTACCGCGCCATCTACATCAACAACATCGCCGCGGCGGCCGAGCAGTTCCCGCGCAGTGGCTCGCCCGGGGACACCAACAAGAACTTCGACGTCAGCTCCGACACCGTCTTCCACGGCGCGTCCCTCGGGCTCGGGATCGACTTCTAGGAAGCTGCATCGAAGCTGCGCATTGCAAGGCGGGCGTGTCGGGGTTTCCGGCACGCCCGCTCGCGTTCTACACTGGCCGCCCCATGGAAGACGGTTTCTACTTCCGCCACGGCCTCGCGCCCTCGCGCGAGCGTCCGGTGATCCGCGGCGCGATCCAGACCGTGGCGGACGTTCTCGACCGCGGCTTCAGCGCCGAACCGGAGGCCGAGGCACTCGTCGGCCGTCACGCCCGCTACAGCTATCGCGAACTCGTGGTGGAGTCGTTGCGCGCGGCGGCCGTGCTCGCCGACCTCGGCGTGCGGCCGGGTGACCGCGTCGGCGCGTGCCTGCCCAACGAGACCGAGATCGTGGTGGCCTTTCTCGGAGCCATGAGGGTCGGTGCGGTCTGGGTGGGCGTGCCTCAGGCTTTCGAGACGCACGAGAAGCTCTTCATTCTCGACGACGCCGACGTGAACGTGCTGCTCGCGGATCAAGCTACCCACGACGCCATCCAGGAACACCGCGGCGAGTTGCGCGATCTCAACCAGACGCTGGTGGCGGAACCTGGCGCAAGCGAGTGGAACGTGGCACTCGCCCGCGAGGAAGACCCCGCGCCGCCCGAAGACTTCGATCCCTACGGCCCCGCGGCGATCGCCTACACGCGCGGCACCAGCGGCCGGCCGAAGGGCGCGGTCCACAGTCAGCACAACCTGTTGCTGCCCGGGGCCGTGGTGGCGCACGAGAGTGGGGCCTTGCCGGGCATTCGCCAGGGCGTGTGCCTCCCGCTGACGACCTTGGACCAACAGATCCTGGGGCCCCTGCTGGCGTTCCAGACACGCGGGTGTTGCGTCGCGATGGATCGCTCCGACCCGGTCGGCATCGCCGAATGGGTGCGCACAGAGAGGATCGGCACGCTGGCCACGGAGCCCGCGATGCTGCGCGACCTGCTCTCCCACCCCGACGTGTCGGCGGACGACCTCGAGAGCCTGGTGCGGCCTCGCGTCGTCGGCGCGGAGTTGGCCGACGACACCCGCGCCCTCTACCTCGAACGCTTCGGTGGGGAGGCCGTGTCCGAGTACGGCCTCAGCGAGGCGCCCGGCGCCGTGACGCGCACCGAGCCCGAGGGCTCGGCGGTTCTGAACAGTTGTGGCAAGGCTCTCACGCACGTCGAGGTCGTGATCCTCGACGACGGCGGGCGCGAACTTCCCGATGGTGAGGTGGGCGAGATCGCCCTTCAGCCCGCACGGCACGGGGCCTTCGCCGCGACGTGGACGCCGATGCTCGGCTACTGGAACCAACCGGATGCCACGAGGGCCGCGCTGCAGGGCGGGCGCCTCCTCACCGGCGACCTCGGCCGCGTCGACGACGCAGGCTACCTCTTCCTCACCGGCCGCAAGTGAGGCACGGGCTGGGCCGAGCGCCGGCCCTGCTCAGGCCCGAGTCGAGTCGCCTTGGTGCGAAGGTCGGGCCTCGAGGGCTCGCCGCATCATCGCGTTGAACCGGTGCTTGAGGACGGGCAGGTCGTGGCCTTCCACGCGGTCGCCCCACGCGAAGAGGTGCCACGCAAGCTCGACGAGGCTCTCGGCGTGGAAGTGGATCTCCACGGAACCGTCGGCGAGGGCGTCGATGCGTTGCTCGGGATGGAACTCGTACTCGAGTGCCTCGTCGGCGTCGTGTGCAGCGAATCGCCAGCAATGGGTCAGTGGCCCCTCCTCGAACGGAAGGAAGGCGTTGGCTGCATAGCGCCGCAGGTCGACGTTCGGCTCTCGTTCGAAGCGCGTCTCGAGGGGCTCGACCTCGTCGATGTCGGCGACGGGGATGAGGCGGGGCCTCACCTCGCCTTCGTAGATTGCGACGAGCAGTAGGCGCGCACCACCGAGCAACCCGTAGGGTCTTGCGCGGGCCGGCACGAGTTCGCCGTCCGGGCGGCGCCGGCGAAAGACGATCTCGCGGTCGAGGACGATCGCGCGTTGCAGGTTCGCCATGGGTTCGGCCGAGGGCTTCGCCGCCGGCGTCCCGGTGTCGGATGGGCTGATCGCGCTGGACTGGGCGGTGAGGGCTTCGACTTTGTCGTGGAGTGCAGAGAGCGCGCGCGAGTCTTCGGCGTCCCCGCTGCCCTCGGCCACGTGGATTGCGCGAGCGAGGGCGTCGAGTTCTTCGGGGAGCCAGGAAACCAGTCCGTTGGCCTGGCCGGAGGGCAACTGCCAGTACTTGCGACCGTCGGCCCCTTTGGACGAGGTGAGCCCGGGGTAGAGGCGGTCGACGGCTTCGCGCATCCGCTCGGCGGTGCGCCGCCCGACCTCGAAGCGCTGCTGGATGTCTTCGAGGCAAAGCCCCCCGCCCGGCACCTGAAGCGCGAGAGCGAGCTGGATGATGTCTTCGACCCGGTGATAGCGCGGCACGAGCCCTCCTCGGGCTGGCCATTCTGACACAAACGGTCGTCTCCCTGCGGCGCGCCGGCTCCTCGAACGGGCCCGTGACCGCATCCGACACGGGCCCGGCCGAGACTGCTCCGACGAGCTGGAGGACGGTCATGGAAGCGATCATCCACGGCGTCGATCGAGCGACGCTGCGAATCCCACTCCCCGCGGCGTTAGTGAACCGGGTCGTCCAGTGTGCTGATTCCGGCTCAGGCGTCTCGAGCGGCGAGGCCTGGGGCCCGCTCGAGCAGGTCGAGCGGCGAGGCCTGGGGCCCGCTCGAGCAGGTCCTTTACGGGGCCGTCTATCGCTGGGTCCCGGCGGACGCCCGACGGGTGCGTCTTTCGTGGGACGCCGCGGGGCAGGAGGTTGTGGTGGGCTTCGAACTCGGCGGACGCCCCGACGGTTCGTCGGGCGGCTCGGCTCGAAGGTGGCGTGTGTGAACCCCGGTTCCCAAACCTTCGTGCCAATTCGCACGAGGCCGTTGCCCGGTATCGCAGACGCGTGCGACTCTCGGGCCGCGATGCCTTCCCCTCTCGATCTCGATGCCGGGCTGCGACGCTTTCGTCACGAGCAGTTTCGGCCGGGCCAACGCGAAGCCATCGAGACGTTGCTCGAGGTGGGGCGGTTGCTGCTCGTTGCACCGACCGGAGGCGGCAAGAGTCTGACCTACCAGTTGCCGGCCTGTCTGTTGCCAGGCACGTCTCTCGTCGTTTCCCCGCTGATCGCACTGATGCACGACCAAGTGACGGGCCTCGAGGCGCTCGGCATCCGGGCGACCTACCTCGCATCGACCCTCGAGGCCAGCGAAGCTCGTGACCGCGTGCGCCGTGTGGCTGCGGGCGAATACGAGATCGTCTACGTCGCACCCGAGCGTTGGGTGCAGCCCATGTTCCAGAGTCTGATCGCAAGCCTCGACTGCCCCCTCGTGGCGGTGGACGAAGCGCACTGCATCAGTGAATGGGGGCACGACTTCCGGCCTGAGTATCTTGCCCTGGGCGACATCGCGACGGCCTTGCCCGGCGCGCGCATCTTGGCGTGCACCGCCACGGCCACGCCGGTCGTTCGAGACGAGATCATCTCGCGTCTCGGGCTTCCGATCGATACGCCGCAGCGGATCCATGGCTTCGCGCGGCCGAATCTTTCGCTGCGCGCAACCGAAGTCGAAACCAAGCGCTTGCGTGAAGCGGCCGTGGACGCCGCGCTTGGCGAAGCGCTCGGCGGGCCGGGCGAGGGCAGCGGGGCGGCCATCCTCTATGCACCCACGCGCAAGGCGTCGGAGGCCGAGGCGCGCCGCCTCGGTCAGCTCGGCTGGGCGGCGGGCTGCTATCACGCCGGTCTTTCGGCCGGTGAGCGTGAGGCGACCCAGGAGGCCTTCATGAGCGGCGAGCTTTCCGTCGTCGCTGCCACCAACGCCTTCGGCATGGGGATCGACCGCGCCGACGTGCGCGCCGTCGTGCACCTCGGCCCGCCGGGTTCCCTCGAGGCGTACTACCAGGAAGTCGGTCGTGCAGGGCGCGATGGAAAACTCGCGCTCGGCTTGCTGCTCCACGCTTCGGGTGACCTCGGGCTGCGGCGCCATTTGCTCGAGCGGGGCAGTGACGGTGAGGCGCCGGCCTCCGAAGTGGTCGAACATAAATGGAACCTCTTCCTCGAGCTGATCCGTTGGGCCGACGGCGGGACGTGCCGTCACGATGCCATCCTCCGCTACTTCGGCGATGAGGCGGAGACGCTCGCCGGTTGCGGGATCTGCGATGTGTGTCGGGACCTCGCCGACGAGCCTACCCAGGACCCGGAAGAGGCCGAGCTCGTCGTGCGCAAAGCGCTCTCCGGTGTCGCCCGGGTGCACGGGCGGTTCGGTCTGGGGCTCGCGCTGCGACTGCTCCGGGGCGTCCCCGACGAGCGTCTGGACCGCAGCGGGCTCTCGCAGCTGTCGACCTTCGGGGTGCTCTCGGACCGCTCGGAGGGTTGGTTGCGTCGGCTCGTCCGGCGTCTGGTGACGGCGGGTTGGGTCAGCTTCACGGGCGGCGATCGGCCCATGCTGGTGCTGACCGAAGCCGGGCGCGCCGTCATGCAGGGCGATCTGCCGGCTCGGGTGGTTCTCCCGGTGGAAGCAGCCATTCCGAGCGCTGGCGCGGGTGCGCCTCGCCGCAAGGGACGCAAAGCCGCAGCCGACGAAACGCCCCTCGACCCTGCCGGCGAGGCGAGCTTCGAGGCGCTTCGGCAGTGGCGGCTCGCGGCAGCGCGCGAGGACGCGGTGCCGGCCTACGTCGTGGCGAGCGATCGCAGCCTGCGCGACATCGCGGCCCGGCGGCCGGCGACCCGCGAGGATCTCCTGCTCTGTCACGGCATCGGCCCGGCGAAAGCCGCGCGCCACGGTGAGGCGATCCTCGAAGTCTTGAGCGGCGTGGCTCCCTGATCGCAGTCGAGCCCACCGGCGCTGGCGCGGGCCGGACCCGAGTGCGTACCCTCTCGGGATGGAAGGCCCGGCTCTCTTCCAGGAGACCCAACGGTTCCTGAAGAACCCTTGGGCACTGTTCGCTCTAGCCGCTGCCGCACTCGGCTGCGGAGCCGGGCTCTTCACGGCGGACGCGCTCGGCAACCTGCTTCACCCGGCCGGCCTGCTCGGGCTGGTGGTCGGCGGTGGCGTGTCGCTCCTGCTCATCGTCGGTGGGCTTCACACATTCGTCCGGCCCGACGGCCTCTACGTCCGCCTGGTGCCGATCACTCGGCAGCATCGCTTCGAGTGGGCGGAGATCGTGTCGGCCACCGCGTGCGACTACCGGCCGATTCGCGACTACGGCGGATGGGGGGTTCGTTGGAGCCGCGAAGGCAAGGCGTACAACGTGTATGGAAGCCGCGGCGTGAAGATCGAACTCGTCGATGGCCGTCAGGTCCTGATCGGTTCGCAGCACGCCGACGCCCTCGCCATGGCCATCGCTTCCGCTCGCGGAGCGTGAGGGTTCGCCCGGCACGGGCGCACGCGGCGAATGGGTCAGAAATGGGTCAGAGGAGGGCGGCCTCGAAACGCGCCAGGAGTTCGCCGCGCGCCTCATCGTTCCACGGCTCGCGCCCGGCGACACCCCACACCGGCGCCGGCCACGCGGCGTCCCCTTCGCGGCGCGCGACGACATGCACGTGAAGTTGGGCGACCACGTTGCCCAGCGCCGCGACGTTCATCTTGGTTGCGTCGGCGGCGGCCTCGAGGGCCGTGGCTGCACGCATCACCTCGGCCATGAGACCCGCGCGCGTCGCGTCGGGCAGGGTGTGAAGCTCCCGAGCGCCCGCGACACGCGGCACGAGGATCAGCCACGGGAAGCGCGCGTCGTCCATCAAGAGCAGACGCGAGACGGGCCACTCGTCGACGGTGTGGGTGTCGGCGGCCAGCCGAGGGTCGAGCTCGAAGTCGGGCATCCGGCGAGGGTAGACGAGCCACGCGTCGGGCGCGGCGCCCGACGCGCACCTATGCTCGCGTCATGATCGAATTCGTCGAACTCGAAGAGGCCCGCGCACGCGACGGCGTGCGGATGAGTGTGGTGACGGGAGTGCCGAGCCCATGGGGCGAAGCGGCCAAGGGCATCTGGCACGTGAAGAAGACCCCATGGGTCGCGATTCGGATGCCCCCGGGCGACAACCTCGTCACCCAATGGACGGGCAGCCGAAGCGCGCCCGTCGTGATGTACGACGACGAACCCGCCCGCGAGGGATGGGCCGAGATCCTGCTCCTGGCCGAGCGGCTCGAACCCTCACCGCCGCTGCTTCCGGCCGACGCCGCCGAGCGTGCGCTCTGCATGGGCCTTTCTCATGAGATCTGCGGTGAGATGGGGCTCGGTTGGTGTCGCCCATCGCACGCTACCTCGCGCCGAAGTACGGCTGGTCCGAGGGCTGCGGCGTGGCCGCACAGCAGCGTGTGGTCGAGATCCTCACCATGCTGGCCCGACGGCTCCATGCACAACGAGAGGCGGGTAGCCCCTACTACCTCGGCACCGCCCTCACCGCACTCGACATCTACTCGGCGACCTTCATGGTGCTCTTGAAGCCCTTGCCTCAGGAACAGTGCGCATTGCCCGACGCGTTGCGGGCGACCTTCGAAAACATCGACGACGCGACCCGCGCGGCACTCGACCCGATCCTGCTCGAACATCGCGACCGAACCTACGCAGAGCACCTTTCGTTGCCGGTCGAAATCTAGGAGGGTCACGATGAAGATCATCGGTGCTGGCTTCGGCAGAACCGGGACGCTCTCATTGAAGGCGGCACTCGAACGCCTCGGGGTCGGCCGCTGCCATCACATGTCGGAGTTGTTCGGGAACCCGGGCCAACCCGAGGTCTGGCTTCAGGTCGTCGAGGGCAAGCGGCGCGATTGGGATGCCATCTTCGAAGGCTACGGTGCGATGGTCGACTGGCCCGGCTGCAGCTTCTGGCGCGAGTTGATGGACCACTACCCCGATGCGACGGTGCTGCTCTCGGTGCGCGACCCGGGCCGCT
>JAFDDA010000247.1 GCA_019311105.1 Deltaproteobacteria bacterium | reverse complement strand
CTGGATCGTGGTCGCCGGCTTCCTCGGCATGTCCACGAAGTTCGTCGAATGCGCGCTGGCCGTTCGCTACCGCGAACGGGACGAAGATGGCACCGTGGCGGGCGGCCCCATGTACTACCTGGAGAAGGGTTTCGCCGAGCGCCGTTGGCCGCGCCTGGGCCGTGCACTCGCTCTCTACTATGCCGTTTGCATCCTGCTCGGCTGCCTCGGCATCGGCAGCATGTTCCAGGCGAACCAGGCCTACGTGCAGACCCTCGGGCGAGGCGAGCGTCTTCTTCGGCCGCGCCTGGCTCTTCGGCGGGCTGCTCGCCGGCCTCGTCGCCGTGGTGATCGTCGGTGGGATCCGCAGCATCGCACGGGTCACGAGCGCGCTGGTGCCGTTGATGGCGTTGCTCTACGTGAGCATGGGGTTGGTGGTGATCGCCGCGAACTTCGAAAAGATCCCCTGGGCCATCTCGACGATCGTGGTCGGCGCCTTCTCGCCCCAAGGCGTCACGGGCGGGATGCTCGCGGTCCTGGTGCTGGGTTTCCGGCGCGCCGCCTTCTCGAACGAGGCGGGGATCGGCTCGGCGGCCGTGGCCCATGCGGCCGTGCGCACGGACGAACCCATCACGGAGGGCTACGTCGCGCTGCTCGAACCCTTCATCGACACCGTCGTGATCTGCACACTCACGGGGTTGCTGATCACGGTCAGCGTCTACGACCCTTCCGTGCCGCCGGGTGAGATCTCGGGCGTCGAGCTGACCTCCGCCGCACTGGCCAGTGTGGTCTCGTGGTTCCCGGTTCCGCTCGCCGTGGTGGTCGCGCTCTTCGCATTCTCCACCATGATCTCGTGGTCCTACTACGGGCTCTCGGGTTGGCTCTACCTCTTTGGCCGAACGCGCGGCGCGCGGCTCACCTACCTGTGGATCTTCTGTGCTTCGATCGTGGTGGGCTGCACGACGCAGCTCCAGGCGGTGCTCGACTTCTCGGACGCCCTGGTCTTCGCCATGGCGCTCGCGAACGTGTTGGGCCTCTACGTCCTGGCGCCCGTTGTGAAGGGCGACCTCGAGCGCTACGAGCGCGAGGTGCTCCGCTAGCCGGCCTCGCGCTTCTCGAGGTTCCTCATCGCGCGCTCGAGCATGCGTTGCACGGAGGCGTCGAACCAAGGCTGCCCGAGCTTCATCAGCAGGCGCGGTTGCAGCGCCAGGGTCCAGCGCACGCGCGTGCCGTCGGCTTCGTCGGAAAGCTCGGTCGCCTCGAGCTGGGCCCTCGCCATGGGCACGGTGGAACGGTCGATCCGGTAGGCCCAGCGTCGGCCCTCGTCCCAGGCCAGCACGGTTTCCTCCATGAGCCAGCCACCGACGTCCGCTTCGCGGAAGGTGCCGACACCGAAAGGCGGCTCACCGCGGTAGCCCGCACTGCGCACGCCCGGCCACCACTCGTGCCAGGTGGAGGCGTCGGTGAAGGCGCGCCAGACGACTTTGCGGGGCAACGCCACGGAGGCTTCGACGATGTGGCGTTGCGGTGCACGCTCGAGGAAGTCGAGCTCGACGGGATCGAAGCGGAACCACATGCGTCCTCCACGGCCGGCCATCCACCGAGTAGCGCTTCATTCTACTCGACGGCGCGCCTACACTGGCTGAGTCGCTCGGAGGTGCCATGGCCCGCCATCTGCTCGCCGTCCTCGCCCTGCCGTTCAACGCGCTCGTCACCATCCCGGCGCTCATCCTCTGGCGCACGGGCGGTCTGCACGTGCCGTCGGTCTTCGTACTGTCGGCCGACGCCGGCATCGCGTCGATGGCTCTCGGCCTCTCGCTGATGACGGCGACCATCGGACTGTTCGTGCGGGTCGGGCGCGGAACGCTGGCGCCGTGGAGCCCGACCGAGCGGCTGGTGGTGCAGGGCCCCTACCGATGGGTGCGCAACCCGATGATCAGCGGCGTGCTGTTCGTGTTGCTCGGTGAGGCGCTCGTCTTCCGATCGCCGGGGCTCTTCGCCTGGTGGGGGTTCTTCTTCCTCGGCAACGCGATCTACATGCCGTTCGCCGAGGAGCCGGGGCTCGAAGCGCGTTTCGGCGAGGCGTACCTCCGCTACAAGCGTGAGGTCCCGCGCTGGTTGCCGCGCCTCTTCCCCGTCGCTGCCAGCCCGCCCGAAGACGATGCCAGCTAGGGCGTCGCCCCGTGCCTACGGCGTCGGTGCCACGCTCAGGAACACGTCCACGAAGTGGCCATCGTCGGCGATGTTGCGGCTGCCCGCGCCGGGGTACGACCCGGTCGTGAAGTTGTTGTCGATCGTGTCGTTCTTTCCGAGACGGAG
>JAFDDA010000168.1 GCA_019311105.1 Deltaproteobacteria bacterium | reverse complement strand
CACCATGTACTCGGCCGGAATTCGCACGTCGTCAAAGAAGAGTTCGCCCTGGTTGAGAGAGCGTTGACCGAGCTTGTCGAGGGGCTTGCCTCGGGATACGCCGGGCAGGTCGAGCGGCACGAGGGCGACTCCGCCCCCCTTGAAGCCCTGGTCGCCGTCGATGGTGCAGAAGAGCGTCGCGACATCGGCGATCGAGCCGTTCGAGACCCAGGCGGCCTTTTGACCGCGAATCACGAACTCGTTGCCGTCCCGATGCGCGATGCAGTTCGCCCGGACACCGGGGTCGCTGAAGTGGGGCTGGTTGAATCCGAGCGAGTCGCTTCCGTGATCCGGCTCGGTGATCGCCCAGCAGCCGATCTCCTTCGCCCCTTCGTTGCAGAAGCGTTCGATCAGGGCGGGTTGGCCCGACATGTTCGCGAAGATGCGATGCATGCCGGCGGCCCCGAAACTCACGGCGATGCCCGAGTCTCCCCAGCCGAGTTCCTCGTTGATGATGGCGCGCAGCTTTGCGGCTTCCGTCGGTTCGAGCCCGCCTCCATCGGCCTCCATGTCGTCGATGCCGATCTGGTGGTATTTCTCGTAGACGTCCCACAGGATCGAACCTTCGGCGCTCACATCGGCGGGATCCTGCAGCTTGTCGAGAGCTTCGCCAGCCGGGCGCATGACCTCTTCGGCGAACTTGTGGACGGTATCTCGGATGGTCTGAGCCTCATCCGACAGGTCGACCTCGATATCCAGGAACGTCACGTCAGCGCACCTCCGATTCGATGCGACGGGCGATCGCTATTGCGGCCCGCCGGGAACAAGACTCGAGAGGAAGAGATGTTAGCTGGCGCTGGCCCCTAATTCGCGAGCACCGGAGCCCCGGCCGAGCGAACCGCCTCGTACTCCGGAGCGGGGCCTACTCCGAGATCCTCGCGCAGTTGCTCGAGAGGTACGGGGAGCGGGCTAGCGGGGCTCTTCGGACGGGCCGCCGATCGTCGCTGGATCCCGATCGAACCCGCCGAACATGTCGGTCCACTTGTAGGCGATGAGGAGGTCCATCAGCTCGGATCGGCCGCCCTCGCGGGTCCTCGCCGAGGCGCGCAGGCCCGATTGGCGGGACGTAGAAGACGTTGGGTTCGGTTCCGTATTCGGGATGGAGCGGGATCGCGACCTTCCACTGGTCGACGAGCTTGTGGATCGGCCCGTTCTCGTCGTCGCGATAGCCGACGAAGCGGACGCGGCCGGGGCACTGCCTCGCGCAGGCGGTGGCGACGCCCTGCTCGATGCGCGGGAAACAGAAGATGCACTTCTGGGCGACCTTCTTCAGCTCGTTGAAGTAGATCTTCTTGTAGGGGCACGCCTCCATGCAGAAGCGATACCCGCGGCAGCGATCCTCGTTCACCGTCACGATGCCGTTCTCGCGGCTCTTCTCGATGGCTTTGCGCGGACACGCCTCGAGGCACGCGGGGTGGGTGCAGTGGTTGCAGATGCGGGGCAGGTAGAAGTAGTAGGAGTTCGGGAACTCCCCGCTTCCCTGGTCCTCGTCCCAGTTGGGTCCCCACTCCCGCTGCTCGCCCTTGGTCTGGAGGTGCGTCTGGCTCTTGCCTCCGAAGAAGACCTCGTCGTGGTTGTAGTCGCCGGCCTGGCCGAACTCGGCGCGTGTGGGGATCCGGCCGGGTTTCGGCACGCCGTCGCGGAAGCCCCCGCCAAGGTCCTCCCAGTCGCGCGGCGTGCCGGCGCCGGGCTGGGTGTTGACCGTGTTCCACCACATGGACTCCATGCCTTCGTTCTTCGTCCAGAGGCGCTTGCAGGCGATCGTGCAAGTCTGGCAGCCGATGCACTTGTTCAGGTCCATCACCATCGCGAGCTGTCTCTCGTCGGCAATTGCCACTACGACCTCCCGGTGCCTTCGAGCGAGAGGGGTTGCCACTCGCCCGAGAAGGCCTTGATGCCCCCGCGTTCCTGGTTGCTGCCGTCCCAGATCGCGACGCCGAAGCCGGTGTCGAGGCCCGGCTGAAGCTGGGCGGCCCGGGCGGCGTCGCCGCCCTGGAGGGATCGGGCGAGCACCACGCTCCAGCGCCCGCTCCTCCAGCGTCCGTTGGCGCGCAGCGTCGAGCCGGGCAGGGGCTCGCTGGTCCCGAGCCCCTCCGCGCTGATCTCCCGGGCGGCGGTCGGCTCGTCGGCGCGCCAGTACCACGCATTCACCGCGGCCCCCGGCTGACCCATGACCATGATCTGGGCGTACTCGCTGGCGGGTAGCGCGATGGCGGCGGCGTCCGGGAAGCTCGTGTTGTCCTCCAGACCCGCGTTCTCCGTCCCGTCCTCCCACTCGAGTCGGAACGCGAGGGTCTTGCCATCGTGGATCGCGGCGACGCCGACCTCCGTTCGAAGTCCGACCGGCTCGGGGCTTCAAGGCAATGCCGCTCCGGCCCACGATCGCCGAGCTTCCTTCGCTGATCCCTCGGCCGCATCCAAGGTGCCGGCTACCTCCGGCGTGCGGGAGGCCGCGGACATCACCGTCGACCGACTCGTGATAGCCTGCTCTGCCATGCGCTGTTCGGTCCACCCCGGGGCAACCTACGGCCTTCCCCTCTCGGTCGCCGTCTTCCTCCTGGCCTGCGCAGGCCCGGCGCCCACGGTCGAGCCCGTGGAGCAACGAGTGGCCTACGAGGTCGTCTTGGCCGCCTTGACGCCCGTGGTGACGGAGATCGGCGTCTCCGACCTCGAGATCGAGTATCCCAATGACGGCGAGATCTACGTCGCTGGGGCGGACGCCTTCGTGGCCGGCCGCGTCCTGACTTCGGCCCCTCCCCAGAAGATCGATCTGATGCTGGTGGTCGATACGTCGCTCTCCACCAAGGCGCCCTCGGGAGCCGACGTCGACGGTGACGGGATTCGTGCCAGCGCGGGGAGAGGAGGCCAGGCCGACACCGACGATTCGATCCTCGCCGCAGAGATCGCCGCGTTGCGAGCGCTGCTCGGAGGGATGGACCCGCGCGCTCAGCGCGCCGGGGTCATCAGCTTCTCGGGCTCTCCGTACGGGGACCGGCGCGGGGATCCACGCGAGCCCCGCGGCAAGCAGCCCGACGCCTCCCAAACCGAGGTGCCACTGACGCGCGACTTCGACCGGTGTCGCGCGACCCTCGATGCGATCGCCGCGCGGGGCGCCTGGGGGCTCACGGACATCGCCGGCGCCCTCGATCGTGCCGTCGAAGAGCTGACCGGTGGCCGCCGTGCGGAGTCGACACCCGACCCCGAGGCCCACCGCATCGTCATCTTCCTCACCGACGGGACGCCGACCCTGCCACATATCTCCAGTCGGAAGCGCAACGAGATCGAGGTCCTCCGCGCAGCGGACCGTGCCGCGAAGGCCGGTGTGCGCGTCTACTCGTTCGCCATCAGCCCTCGAGCCCTCAAGCATCCGGTGGCCGCCGTGGAGATGGCGCGCCGAACGGGCGGTCTCTTCATGCCGGTGCACAATCCCGCCCTTCTCGAGGCTGCAATGGGATCGCTCCAGCTGAACGCCTTCGAGGCCCTGACTCTGAAGAACCGGACCACCGGCCTCGGGGCCGATCGGCTTCGCGTGGGCACCGATGGGACATGGGATGCGCTGATCGGGCTGGCGCCCGGCAAGAACCGGCTCGAAGCGCTCATCACGGTCGAGGGCGCCCGCCACGTCGCGCGGCGGACGGTCCACTATGCCCCGGGATCGGCGGAACCGTTCGTCCCCGAGGACCTCGCAGCGCGTCACGCGAGGCTGCTCGACGGAGCCGGCCGCGACTCGCAGGCGAGGCGACGCCAGCGTCAGGTGATCGAGCTGCTCGTCGGTCACCGCGACGCCGTGCAGCGCGAGGCGGATTCCCAGCTCCGAGAGCTGGAGCCGACCCCACCCTAGGTCATCAGCAGCACGCTCTCGGTCTCGGCGGTGCCAGCGATTGCACAGAAGCCTGCCTCGTCGCCGATGCTGCCGTCGAAGCGGACGCGGTAGATGGCATCGTCTTCGCGCCTCCTACCCGGCATGGCTTCGAAGACGAAGCGCCAGATCGCGTGACGATCGAGTCCGCCGACGGGCGTATTCGACCGCCGTCTGGAAGTAAGCGATGCCTTCCTTGCGGCACAGCGAGGCAATGCTCTCCTCGCCCCGGAAGGCCCTCGATCACGATCCGGATCTGTCCAGACTCGGCTGACGGATCACACGTGGGCGTGTGTTGCGCGTCGACCGACTGAGAATCGGATCACCGTCAATGCGTGGGTATCCAGCTAGATGAAGCGACTGGGCATGCGGCGAGTCGTGGCGCCGCGGGTGGGACGATGGAACCGCGGGCGACGATCCGGAGTAGAGTGGCCACATAGGCGGCAGTGGTCAGGAGTCGACCGGGCGGCGTGACCCTTGGAAGCGCGGTTCGGATGGTCATGGACGGGTGGCTGGCGCGGAGAGCTCACGGGGTGGGAAGTTGAGCGGAACCAGAGCCTCATCCGAAACGGCGGAAGACCCGCACTCTGCCGACGGCTTCGACGAGTGCCTGATTCGTTCCGAGTGACGGTACGCGATTCGGATCGCAACGGACCCGAAGCCATGTCGGCCGCACGGCGGCTCGCCTTCGCCCTGGGCACACCCGGCCACACCCTCGTCGACAAAGTCGTCACCGGCATCCTGCTCTATTTCTATCTGCCGCCGCCGGATCGGGGGCTCGAATCGCAGGTGTCCGAGGAGACGTTCTTCGGTGCTCTCACCGCGTTCGGGCTCGCCATGCTGATCGCTCGAGCCGTCGACAGCCTGGCCTCCCCGCTGATCGGGCATGCGTCCGATCGCTCCCGCTCGGCCCTGGGTCGCCGTCGTTCCTTCATGATCTACGGCCTCGTGCCGATGGCGGTGCTGCCGCTCTTCGCATACTGGCCGCCGGGCGCCGCGGGAAGCACCGTCAACGTGCTGTGGCTGACGGTCTTGCTCTCCGGCTACTACGTCTTCTCCACGATGTACTCGGGGCCCCACGAAGCGCTGATTCCCGAGATCGCGCGGGACGCCGAGGACCGCGCGCGGCTCTCACGCACCGTCTCCCTGGCGGCATTCCCCGTGGCGGGGTTGTTGATGGCCTGGCCGAAGGGAATCGACTGGGGGCGGGCGATGGGCCTGGACCCCACCGAATCGATCCGCTGGATCGTGGTGATCCTCTGCGCGCTGACCCTGGTGTTCTGCGCCGTCCCCTTGTTCGCGATCGACGAGCGTCGTTTCACCCATTCCACTCCTTCGGAGCTGCCAATGCGTGAGACCCTGCGTTCGGCGATCCGGAATCATCCCTTCGTCGTCTTCCTCGTCGCCCACCTCTTGTTCGCGCTGGCGACGGCCCTGATCTTCCCGGCCCTTCCCTACATGGCGACCGTGCTGCTCGGGCGGTCCGAGGGCTTCGCGTTCGAGCTCGGAGCGTCGTTGGGGGGGATGATGGCCGTGGGCTACGCAGTCGTTCCGCGCTTGCTCCGATTCTTCGATTCCAAGAGCCTGATGGTCGCGTGCTTCGCGATGTTCGGCGTGGCGTCGGCAGCTCTGGGCTTGATCCGGCCCGATCAGCCTGGGGGAGCGCAAGATTCCAGAAACCTGGCGATCGCCTTTCTCGCTCTCGGGAGCATGGGGATCCCACTGGCCGGTGCATCGATCCTGCCCAGCGTCCTGCTCGGAAGGATCATCGACGACGACAGAACTCGGACGGGCAGCAACCGCTCGGCAGTCTTCGTCGGGCTCGTCCGTGCCTTCGACAAATGGGCCTACGGGCTCGCGGCGGCCGTGATCGCGTTTCTCTTCGCGCGCTTCGGGAAATCACCCGCCGAGCCGCTCGGTGTGCTGTTGATCGGGCCCATCGGTGCCGTTTCGGCGCTGCTCGCGGCTCTGATCTTCTTCCGTTTCCCCGCCGGCACGGACGACCGGGAAACCCCGCCCGCGAACGCCAGCTAGCTGGCGCGAGCCGGTGCAGGGATCTTGGCGGCTGCGAACTGTGCGGACATCAGGACCGCATTCAAGCCCGGGCCCGGCATCGTGGCTTGCCCCACCAGGTACAGATTGCCCAGATCGGGGTCCTCGTTGGGGCAGAACTCCTTCCCGAGCTCCACGTTCGTCACCTGGCGGCCGAACCCGGCTCCATGGGGAACAGAGCACGCCGACTGCATGTCGAGCGGGGTGCGATGGAACCCGTCGACGATGTTCCCCGACAGGTTCGGCAACAGGTACGCCTCGAGTCTCGCAACGATCGCTTCGACCAGCGGCGCCCCCGCTTCTTCCCAGCGGATGTCGGATTGCAGATTCGGCACCGAGAGGTAGACACCGAAATGATCCGTGCCTTCCGAAGAGAAGCTGTCGTCGAAGAAGCTGGCGCGATAGACACCGAGCAACAGCTCGTCCGGCATCACCCCTTCGTCGTAGACCTGCGAACAGAACTTCTCGAGGTCGCGAGGAAAGACG
>JAFDDA010000072.1 GCA_019311105.1 Deltaproteobacteria bacterium | reverse complement strand
GAGGGTCGCTTTGCATCGAGCCAGGCGCGGCGGCTCGGCCTCGTGGAGTCCGATTGAGCGAGCGCGTCCTGGTGCTGGGGGCGACGTCCGGGATCGGGCGGGCGCTGGTGCGGGTGCTGGCAGCCGAGGGGGCGACGCTCGTGCTGGCCGGGCGCGATGCCGCCGCCCTCGATCGCATTGCGCGCGACGCGGGCGTCCGCTCGGGCAGCCCGGTGGCGGTCGAGGTCTTCGACGCCGCGGACCGAGCCTCCCACGATGCCTTCCTCGATGTCTGCTTCGCGCAGGCCGGCGGGCTCGATGGCGTCGTGCTCTGTCACGGCGAGATGGTCGAACAACCCCAGGCCGAACGCGATGTGGCGCCCGCCCTGCGGATGCTCGACGTCAACGTCACCGGGACGATCTCGTTGCTGGAGGGTGTAGCGCGCCGGCTCGAGGCCGCCGGGTCGGGTGTCGTCCGTAGCCGGGGATCGCGGGCGCCGGCGGAACTATCTCTACGGCGCCAGCAAGGCGGCGCTCTCCACTGCCTTGGAAGGGCTGCGCGTTCGGCTCGCGCCGCTTTCGATCCCCGTCGTGGACGTCCGCCCGGGCCCCACCGACACCCGGCTCACCTTCGGCATGACGCTCCCGGGGATCGCGGCACCGGAACGGGTGGCGCGCGACATCTTGCGCGGTGTGCGCCGCCGGCGCGCCGTGGTGTACACGCCCTGGCCCTGGCGCTTCGTGATGTTGGCCGTGCGCTGGCTGCCGGCTTCGGTCGTCGCGCGGCTCGACGCGCCGCGCGCGGGCTAGAACCCATCTCACAAACCCCTCGGTCGCCAGACACTCGCCTTCGACCCGATCTCGGCGTTGCGAAACCTCGCCGTGGCTGGCCAGGGCCCTGACGAAGGGGACGGTTCTAATCGATGACAAAGCGATTGGATAGGCAAGGCCAGATCCGATTCCGCCTTCGGCGGCGCCTTGATCTCGGGCCGAACTCGAGCGTCTGGCTCGGTCGGGGTTTGTGAGATGGGTTCTAGTCCGCCTCGACCCGGATCGGCTCCGGGAAGGTGAAGGCCAGCCGCAGGTTCTCACCCCAGTCGTGGCGGTTGTAGATCTTGCGCTCGATCACCTCGATCGACTCGAGGTTGGCCGCGATCCAAGGCGCTGCGTCGCCCCGCTCTACCGCCGCGCGGTAGACCCCGCGGTCGGGCCGGCCGTGGACGCCGCGCAGGATGTCGGCCATGTCCTCGGAGAGCGGGATCAGCCCGAGCTTGTGGGCGGGACGATCCGACGCCATCTCGGTTCGGCCGAGGACGGCGTCGGTCAGGCCGAGGACGTGCAGGGCGTAGCGGTCCCACGCTTGGTAGAGATAGACGCAACCGCTCTGGGCGAAGAGCCCGGAGTAGTCCGCACCTTTCCCCTGGCGCCGCCGGTAGGTCTCGAGCTGTTCGATCTCTCCGCCCAGCGAGAGCGCCGGAGGGGTGAGCTGAGGCATCCGCCGGTGTTCGGCGGCGTCCTTGATCTTGTCCACCATGCGCGCGTCGTCCCGCAGGAAGATCGGGTGTTCGCGGAGCTGCTCGGGGTAGGCGGCGAGGCTGAAGGCGCCGAAGGCGAGCGCCGCTGCGGCCCCGGCGAGGCGGCGACGCGGTGCGGCGAGCTGCAACAGCGCCTGTTCGGCGACGCCCGAGAAGGCACACAGAGTCAGCAGCGTCGGGAAGGCGAGGAACCGGTAGTGCCGCGGGTCGCCCCCGATCTTGATCACGTAGGCGGTGACCGCCAGCGACACGCCGATCATCACGCCGCGCTCGGCGAGCCGACCGACCGGGCGATGTCGCCGACCGAGCCAGAGGAGCAGCCCGACGTGCAGAGTGAGCCACGCATGCAACGCATACGTGGCCACGGTGTTGCGCAGGTAGAGCAGGCCCTGCGGCACATCGACCAGGTTCTTCAGGTAGAAGGTGTTCTGGAAGAAGTCCGCGTAGTAGTAGACGCGAAAGGCGAGCCACGCGCCGGTGAAGGCCGCTGAGAGTCCGAACAGTCGCCACGGGAAGCGCCGGTCTCGCGCCCAGAGGAAGAGGCCGTAGAGGCCGAGCGGCAGGGCCAGCTCGTGTCGCAACAGCGGCGAGAGGGCGAGGGCGAAGTCGAGGCCGCGCGAGCGCGGCGACACGAGGTGCAACGCATAGGCCGCCGCCGCGACCTGGACCAGAGGGGTCTCGAGGCCGGAGGTGAAGTAGCAGAGGGGTCCATACCCGAGGCTGACGAAGAGGAGTGGCACGTTGACCGTCGGGGCGCCGACGGGGGAGAGCTGCCGATTCACCCGGATCAACAGCCAGCCGCAGAGCGCGAAACTCACCACGCCGAGAGCCCGGATCAGGATCCAATAGGGGAGTTCCAGGCTGCGCAACACCGACAGGAGCAGGGCCCAGAGGGGGCTGCTGAAGCCCTCGACGAACTCGCCCCGGTTGTAGACGAGGCCGTTTCCGAGCAGGACCCAGTTGTCCACGTAGCGGAAGTAGACGAAGGCGTCGTCCATCAACCACGCGTAGCGAAGAAGCAATACGACACCGGCCACGAGACAGGCCCATTCGAGAGGTGTCGGCGCGGCATCCTTGCGCAGGGCTTCCGACGCCGAAGGCGCGGCCGCGCCCAGGGTGGAAACGTCTATTTCGGAGTTCACGGCAGCGCTTGGCCGGGAGGATTGGGCTCGCCGCCGAGCTCGACGATCCGCCGACGCAGGCCGCGGTCGTTGGGTGCGAGCCGGGCAGCGGCCTTCAAGTGGTCGAGGGCGAGTTCGCGTTGGCCCAGGCTGAGCGCTGCGGTGGAAGCGTGCACCCGGGTCTGCGCCAGACTCGGGTCGAGGGCGAGTGCTTCGTCGAAGGCGTGGAGGGCCTCGTCGAAGCGCTGCTGGGAAAGGTACATCGTGCCGAGGTTGTGCCACACGTTCTTGGTCTCGTAGACCTCGAGGGCGGCCTTGAACTCGGTCTCGGCGCGAACGAGGTCACCGTCCCGCTGGGCCAGCAGGGCGAGCTGGTGATGGAGCTTCGGGCTGTCGCGCCCGATCCGCGCCAGGCGCCGCGTGGCCTTCTCGATGCGAGCGGCATCGCCGCGCTCGCCCGCGCGGGTGACCCCGTACTGGGCTTCGAGATCGCCCACGACGAAGATCACCAGACACACGAACCCGGTTGCCCAGAAGAGTGGCCGGACGAAGGAGGAGCCGCCGCGGTCGAGCCGGGGCCCGACGGAGTCGTCGCTTCGCAGCAGGATCTTCGCGAGCCGCGGGTCGCGAAGCTTCCAGATCGCACCGTCCAGGATGAAGTGGTGCAGGTTCACGGTCGCCGCCACCATCATGAACAGGCCCATGTTGTAGGGCACGTTCCCCAGGAGGCCGGGCGAGAAGAGCAGGGCCGGCACGCCCCAGGCGGCCGAGCCCGCCAGCAACGCCTTGGTCAGGTAGCGCGTTCGGCCCACGTGGTTCTCGTCCCGTGCGGCGTAGTAGGTCGTCACCCAGAGGTATTGGACGCAGTGCGCGATGGCGATCCACAGGCCGATGTAGGGCGCCGTCAGGTTGCTGAGCGGCGCGATGCCCTGGAGGGTCCCGCTCGCGCGCGCCAGGCCGGGGATCGCGAACCACAGGGCCTGGCTGGCGATGAGGACGAGCGCCGGCCCGAGGTCGCGAAGGTTCGAGCCACGCGCCAGCAGGAAGAGCGTGCCGGCGGTGGTCAGGAGGTAGAGCCCGCCGAGGCCCGCGTAGAGCGCGTTCGCCATATAGAGCGGGATCCCGATCGGGACGAAGACGTAGCTGTCGCCCTGGGGCAGGGCCGGGCCGTAGCCCGTGGAACTCACGCCCGTATGGAAGGCCACGAACACGATCGCGTAAGAGAGGATGAAGCTCGCGTAGAGGAGCTGCTTCGCACGCGGCTCGATCGTCACGCCGCGCCGACGCAGGAACAGCACGACCAGGCCGTAGTTCTGACCGCTGTAGTGCCACGGGCTCCAGGTCATGTAGAGCGTGAACCAGAGCGAGCCCAGCACCGGGCTGTAGAGACTCGTCACGAAGATGCCGATCAAGCCGGCGGTGATCCAGATCGTGAAGAGCGTATAGGCCCGTCGATCCTCGCGACTCTCGTACACTCGCAGCAGGGTTGCGCCGTAGTGCGGCGCCGCGATGACCAGCGTGATGAGCAGGAAGCTCGTGATCGGGACGGTCGCCTCGACCTGCTCGGCCGCCACCGTCATGAGCGCGAAGATGCCCATGTAGGCGATCCCACATCCGAACAGCAGGTCGGAGACCGGTCCGAAGAGCCAGCGCGGATTGGACGGTGTAGGCGCTGCGAGGGTGCTCATTGGGTTGGGACTATACCCACTGTTTCGTCTAGTGAGACGCGAAGAGGCGTCTGCGCCTGGCGGGCTTCGTGAGCGTTCTCCGATTTTCCGTTTCGCCCGGCTCAGGGATTGTTCGTCAGGAGGTTCGCCCTGGGCAGACTTCGCGACCCGTTCTCCGGCTTTGGGTTCCCTCACTCCGGGAGTGGCGGAAACGGTAGGATCGTCACTCCGGGAGTGGCGGAAGCGGTAGGATCGCCCCGTGAGCACGGCAGGACGGCGACTCGCGGCGGGCCTCGGCCTCCTGCTCCTGATCGGGTTGGCCTGGAGCCTCCGGGTCGTGGATGCCCCCACGATCTTCACCGAGGCGGGCGTGCGCGCGGCGGGGCCCGACGCGTACTACCACCTGCGTCGCGCGGCGTTTTCGGTCGCCCACTTCCCCGCCGTCCTCGAACGGGACGCGTACCTGAACCATCCCCAGGGCGGCGACGTGATCTGGCCGCCGGGTCTGGCCTGGTCGACCGCCGGGTTGGTGCGTGTGGCACTCGGTGATGCGCCCGAGCGCGCGGCCTTCGAGCGCTTCGCCCTCACGATTCCGCCCGTGCTCGGAGTCCTCGCCGTCCTGTGGGCCGGGGTCTTTGCTGCGCGACGTTTCGGACTCGGCGCCGGGTTCGTCGCCGCGGGGTTGTTGGCGGTGTTGCCGGGGCACGCCCTTTACACGCGTCTCGGAATGTTGGATCACCACGCGCTCGAGTCGATCTTCACGTTGGCCTTCCTGTCCGCAGCCGGTGGGTTGTGGCGGGCCAGCGAGGCGGGCCGCGGGCTCGCGTGGGCGACTTCGGTTCTTGCTGCGACCGCGGCCCTCGCGTTCCTGTTCTGGCCCGGCTTGGTGCTGCAACTGGCGTTGGTGGACGGGGTCTTGGTCGCGGCGGTCTTCCTGGGAGCGGCCGCGACCTGGCGCCGCCGCCTCGCTTGGGGCGCAGCGGGCGCTCACGGCATGGCCGCGCTCGCGCTCTTGCCATGGGCCGATCGCGAGTGGAGCTATTGGGGAAGCTTCGCACCGGTGGTGCTCGGGGCGTTCCAGCCTTGGCTGCTGGCCTGCGCCGCACTCGTGTTCGCAACGGCGGGCCTGCGCAGCCACGCGGCGCCGGCGCCGCGCATGCTTTCGGGTGTCGGCCTGGGGATGGTGCTGCTCGTGGGGAGCGCGCTCGCCTTCCCGGCGCTTCTCGAGGTGCCCGAGCGCGCGTGGGGCTGGCTCGGCCGCGCCGACGCCTTCCAGGCCCAGGTCTCGGAGTCGCTGCCCTTGTTCGCCGCCGGGCCCCAAGGTCGGCTCGGCGTGGCCAGCCGACTGCTCTCGTTTCTGTGTTTCGCCTCGCCGCTCGTCTGGGTGTTCTACGCGCGAAGTTTGCGCGGCGAAGCGAGGCAGGGCTCGGCCGAAGGCATCCTGCTCGCGGTCATGGCCCTCGGTCTCGGCGCGGCGGCCGTGGCACAGCGGCGTTTTGTGAATGCCTTCTCGGTCCCGGAGGCGTTGCTCTTCGGTTGGGCTCTGGGCGCTGC
The DNA here is from genome assembly GCA_019311105.1 of Deltaproteobacteria bacterium. Taxonomy (GTDB): domain Bacteria; phylum Myxococcota_A; class UBA9160; order UBA9160; family JAFDDA01; genus JAFDDA01. The sequence goes on along the minus strand of JAFDDA010000072.1, from coordinate 12,773 downwards.
CATCCCGGCCTGGGTGCGGGCCCGGGGTCTCCGCACCGCGCCGCGCGCCGTCGCGGTGGCGGTGATCTCGGCGGTCGTGTTGCTCGCGTTGACGCCGATCACCGCGATCTACGGGCCGGCCCTCGAGCGACGGGTGGCCGCAGCCAACGGCAAGCCCCTGCGCCTTGCAGCGGACGTCCGGCGCCGCCACGAACTCCACGTCCTGGCAGATTGGATCCGCGAGGCGACGCCGCCGACAGGTGGCTTCTTCGACCCGGGGGTGGCGCCCGAGTACGGCGTGCTCGCCCACTGGAGCAACGGACACATCCTCGAGTACGTCGCGCGGCGACCCACCGTGGTGACCAACTTTGGGGACGATCTCGGTGAGGAGAACTGGCTGCTCGCCGCGCGCTACTTCGCGGCGGGCGAGCGTGAGGCGTCTCGGCTGCTCGATGCCTCGAGGGTCCGCTACGTGCTGCTGGAATGGCGCCCCCAGCCGCCACTCGACGAGTTCGGGCCGGGCTCGATGATCGCCCGCGGCTTCTTCGCGGACGGGGAAGCCGGTGAGACTTCGACGCTCGGAACCGGGCGTGACCGTCGCACAGTGGCTGGCGACCAGGCTGCGTTCGAGCGGCATCGGCTGGTTCAGGAGGCCTCTCCGAAGCCGTGGATGCCGGAGCAGCCGTTCTTCAAGGTGTATGAGCACGTGGCCGGTGCGCGGGTCGAGGGCCGCGCGCCGGCCGGTGCGGACGTCGTCTTCGAACTCGATCTGGCCACTCCGCGCGGTCGCCATTTCACCTGGCGCAGCATCGCCGAGGCGGACACGACGGGTCGCTACGCCGCGCGTTTGCCCTACGCAACGCGGGGTGCTCCCGATGGGGTGCGGCCGGCTGCGGCCTACCGTGTCCGCGCTTCAGGTCGCGAAGCGAGCCTCGTCGTCGACGAGGTCGCGGTGCAGGAAGGTCGCGTCGTAGCAGGGCCCGAACTGCTGGAGGCCACGCAGTGACCGCGGGGCCCGAACTGCTGGAGGCTGCGCCGTGACCGCGGGGCTCGAACGCGACTGGGTTCTCCGCGAGCCCTTCGACCTCGCGGCGACGGTTCGTCCCCTCGCTTCGGGCTTCGGCGACCCGACCCAGCGCCAGACCTCCTCGGGTTGGTTGTGGGGCGTTCGCACGGAATCCGGCCCCGCGACGCTTAGGGTCGAACGCGCGGGCCCCGACCGGCTCCGGTTGCATGGCGTCGGCCCCGGCGCGGAAGCCGTTCTCGAGGCGGCGCCAGCCGCGTTGGGGCTCGATCGACCCGCGCCCGCGCCCGAGACCCTTTCGCACGGGGCGCGGCGCCTCGCGCGGGCGGCACGCGGGCTGCGGCTGCAACGGCTTCCGGGTTGGCTCGCGCCGCTCACCTTGCTCGTGCTTCAACAGAAGGTGAGTGGCAAGGAGGCGGCGCGCGCTCATCCGGGCGATCTCGGAGCCCGCACCGGGCCCCGAGGCCGAGGCGGCTTCGCTGTGGCTTCCGCCGAGCGCCGAGGCCCTGCGCCGATTGCCGGAGTGGGCCTGCGCACCTCTCGGGATCCCGCCGCGCCAGGGCGAGGTGCTGCGGCGCATCGGCTTTCAGGCGGGTCGCATCGAAGGTCTGCGCGCGCTTCCAGAGGTGGAAGCCGCGAAGCGCTTGTTGACGATCCCGGGCGTCGGGCCGTGGACGGCGAGCTCGTTGCTTCTGCTCGCGGCGGGTGCCGAGGATCGGGTTCCCGTCGGCGATCTTCACCTCCCGAGCCTCGTCGCCCACACACTGGCCGGGGAGCCCCGCGCCGACGACGCTCGCATGCTCGAACTGCTCGAGCCTCACCGCGGACACCGCGGTTGGATGATCCGCTGGATCGAGGCCGTAGGGCAGCCTCCTCTGCGTCGGCATCCGCGAAAACCGCTGCGGCCGTTGCCGGAAGGTCGGGACGCGGCCCTCGGAGCTCTGCGCCGGAGTCGCTGACCGGACCGGCCGCGGGTCAATCCAGGGGAGCTGCGGCCGGCGGCCGGCCGAGGGCTGCCAACAACCCCCGATGGTCGGGCCGGAAGCGCAGCGCGGCTTTCAGGCGGCCGTGGGCGGCGTCGGCGCGACCGGTGGCTCGTTCGGCGGCAGCCAGATGCAGGGTTGCGACCGGGCTCCGTGCGACGATGCCGTTGCGGTCGGCGAGGAGCTGCTCGGCTCGTTCGACCTGGCCGCGTCGAAGCTCGAGGGCGCCGAGATGGGCCAGGGCCAGGGCTTCATCGGGGTCGCGAGCCAACACGGCCTGGTAGCGCGCGGCCGCGCTGTCGGGGTCGCCCTCCGCCTCGTCGAGGCGACCCAGGTTGATGGCGGCGCTGCTTCGTTCGGGGGCCAGCCCGAGGAGGGCCTCGAGGTCGCGGCGCGCCGCGACCGCATCGCCGTCGAACAGCGCCGCCATGGCGCGAAGCCACAAGGCGTCTTGATCGGCCCCCCGTGCAGCAAGCGCGTCGGCTGCGGCGCGCGCGGCGTTTGCATCCCGGGTCATCAAGGCCGCTTGCCCGCGCAGCTGCTGGTAGTGGGCGTTCTCACGCGTCTGGATCCCATCGAGGGTCGCCATGGCGTCGCGGCCCTGGCCATCGCCGACCTGAAGTGCGGCGCGCATCAGCAACGTGATCTCGTGGACCCGATCGCGCGGGTTCGGCCCCCCGACGACTCCGAGCTCCGGGGGCTCTGGCGTTTCGTTCCCGGCCCCGAGGTAGCCGAGTGCCGCCAGGCGTCGCTGCTCTTCGGCGTCGACCTCGGCGTGGCCCGCGTCGAAACGCGTGGCGCCGAGGATCCGGTCGAGCTCGCGGTCGAGCTCGGCGACGAGCTCGGGTTCGGCCCGTGCAATGTCGAGGGTCTCGTCGGGGTCGGCGATGAGGTCGTAGAGCTCGGGCCGCGGCGCACGCACGTACTTGTGATCAGCAGTACGAAGACCGAGCAGCGGGCTCCAGCCGTAGGACAGCTGAGTCTCGAGCGTTTCGAGGTAGGCGACGCGAGCCTCCCTCTCGCGACCGTCCAGCACGGGCTCGAGGTCACGGCCTGCCACGTCGCCGAGCGCTCGGGCACCGGCCCGCGCAAGCAGGGTGGGCCCGAGGTCGATGAGGCGTACCACGGGTTCGATCACCTGCCCGCGCGACAAGCCGGGCCCGACCATCAGGAGCGGGACGTGCTGGGTCGTGTCGTAGAGGCCGTGGCCGTGCGTCGGCTCCCCGTGTTGACCGAGGCTCTCGCCGTGGTCGCTGGTCACCACGAACAGCAGACCCTCCGGCCCGAAACGCCGCCGCAGGGCACCGATCAAGCGCCCGATCTGCGCATCGGTGTAGGCGATCTCGCCGGCGTAGGCGTCACCGCCCGCGCGGGCGAGGAAGTCGGCGGGGGGGAGATAGTCCGCATGGGGGTCGTAGAGGTGGACCCAGAGGAAGAAGCGATCGGGCGCGGTCGCGAGCCACGCGTTCGCGGCGTCGATGACGGCGCCGGCCTTCCGTTCGGAGACCGAGCGCGCGGCACGGGAAGCGACGCCTTCGCCGACCCGATCGTCGTAGGTGTCGAAGCCGCGCGCCAACCCGAACTGGGCATCGAGCACGAAGCTCGCGACGAAGGCCGCGGTGGCGAAGCCGGCCTCGCGCATTCGCTCGGCGACGGTGGGGACGCCGGGAGCCAGTCGGAAGCGGCCGTTGGCGCGCACCCCGTGTTGGTGAGGGTCGAGGCCCGTGAAGATCGACGCGTGCGAGGGCAGGGTCAGGGGCGTGGGCGAACTGGCGTGGCGAAAGCGGACGCCGTCCCGGGCAAGGGCATCGAGAACCGGGGTATGCGCTTGCTCGTCGCCGTAGCAACCGAGGCGGTCGGCGCGAAGCGTATCCACGGTGACGAGGACGATGCGCTCGGCGGGCGCTACCGGCTCCGAGCACGCCGAGGCCAGGCCGAGGCATGCGAGGAGCCACGGCGCGGCGCCGCGATGCAACCTCATCTCCGAAGTCTTGCTCGAGCCACCCACCCTCCCCGCATCGACCGCAGGATGGACGCTCGTTGGGGTCGGGGCAAGGCAGCTCGCGCGCGGGCTTCAGTCTTCGTCCGGGGCCTCGAGGGCGAGGCGAGTGGTCTCGTCGACGCTGCGCAGGCTCCGACTGGACAGCAGCGCGACCGCGACGCCGACCAGCAGAAGCGCCGCGGCTCCCGTGACCGCATCGGGGGCGCCGAAGCGATCCGCCACGGCGGTCATTGGCAGCGTCCCGAGGGGCGCGAGGCCGAAGGACATCATCAGGAAGCCCGAGATGCGGCCGCGCACGGATTCCGGGATCAGGATCTGGATCGCCGTGTTGTTGAGGGTGCCGAACATGCTGGCGAAGATGTCTGCGACGAGCACGAAGCCGAGCGCCAGCAAGAACGAGGGCGAGCGGGCGAACAGGACCAGGAACAGGGCAAAGGCGCAGGCGGAGATCACCATCAAGCGCAGTCGCTCGGTCGCCTCGCCGCGGGCCGCCAGGATCATCGCACCGACCACGCCGCCGATCCCCGCGGCCGCTTGCATCGCGCCGAAGCCACGCTCGCCGACGTTCCAGACCTCGTCGGCGAAGACCACCAGAAGCGATTGGAACGGCCAGGCGAGGAACATGGGCAGGATTCCGAAGGCCAGCATCACGGCCACGGTCCGATGCTCGAGCACGTAGCGCATGCCATAGGAGACGTCGGCCAGCATCGTGCCTCGGGGCCGCGCGGGCATCGGCTGGGCGCGTACGTTGAGCATGCACAGGAACGCGACGATGTAGGCGGCGACGCCGAAGGAATACGCGCCCTCGAGCCCGATCGGTGCCACCAGGAAACCCGCGATGGCGGGCGCGACGATGCGCATCATCTGCATGCCGCCGCCCGAGAGCGCCATGGCGCGGGCCAGGCCGCCCTTGCCGATGAGCCCGACCACCATGGCCATGCGCGCCGGCATGATCAGCGGAATCAGGCAGCCGAGCACGAAGGAGCCGACGAGCAGGTGCCAGAAGGCCAGATGGCCGGTGAGCAGCAACAGGAAGATCACGCCCTCGCTCACGGCGATACCGGCCTGGCCGACGAGGATGAGCGTGCGGCGATCCACGCGGTCGGCGATGGCGCCGCCGAAGGGCGAGATCAACACCATGGGGATGGCCGCCAGCAGACTCGTGTAGCCGAGGGCCAGCTTGCTGTCGGTGAGCTCCCAGGCGAGCAGCATGCGCACGAGCATCTGGCCCTGGATCCCGTAGAAGAAAGCCAGGTTGCTGAAGAAGAGCCAGCGATACGGACGGTTCCGGAGCGGCGCCAGCGCCTCGGGCCAGCGCGAGTCGGGCTCCGGCGGGCTCGGGTCGTCGGGCGGGTTGGGTGCGGTCAGCGGGCCTCTCCGAAAGCGGGCGGTGGGGTCAGCGGGTGACCCCGGACGACAGGTCTTGCTCGATCCATGCCTCGCTGGCATCGAGGCGCGCCCGCGTGTCGTGCAGGCCGGCTCGACACCCGGCTCCGACGCAAGCCTTCCAGGTCGTCACGAGGGCCCCCCTGCGGAAGGGGCGGGTCTGATCGTAGTAGGCCAGGTAGTGATCCGTCACCCGCTGCGCACTTTCGGCGTCGAGACCTTCCAATCCGTCCCCGAACAAGGCGGCCAGCACCTCCATCCGTTCGGGCATCAGGTGGTCGGGATGCTCCTCGACCCAGTGATCGCGCGCCTGGGGCGGGGCCACGGAGTCCGGCTCGGCGTGGTGCCAGGCGGCGATCCGCGTCGCGCACTCGAAGGCCCGGCTTTCACAGGTCTCGTCGATGATCGCGCGCCACTGCTTGTCGTGCTTCGGCTCGCGTCGGTTGCCGAGGCTCGCTTTTCGACCTCGGGCCGAGACCTTGCGCGAGACGAAGCGCGGCAGGCGCGCCTGGTCGTCGTGAAAGAACGCGCGCCCAGCGCGGTGGGCGAGGCGTGGGTGCAACAACGTGTGGAGGGGCCCGGGCAAGGCGTTGCGGTCGATCACGCCCGCCGGGATGAGCTCATGGGCAAGCAGGGCCCACCACGACTCGACGTCCGCTCGCTTGAGGCCGGCTCGGAAGTCGGGCTGTCGGGCACGTCGTGCGACCCTCGCGAGGTCGGGCCGCGCGACTTCCGGTGTGAGACCGAGCAGAAGGAGATCGGGTCCGTTCGAATACCAGACCGCCACGTCCTGGAAGGCGGCAGCGAAGGTGCGCAACACCAACGCCAGGGTGGCGTCGTCCATTTCGTACGAATGCATCCATTGGGCATAGACGCCGCCGGGGGCGAGCCGCTCGCGAGCCGCGACGAGGAACTCGAGGGAGTAGAGACGCTCCACACCGCTGGCCCACGGATGGCTCGGTTCCGAGACGATGATGTCCCAGGTCTCGTCCCGGGCGAGCAAGCCGTGGTAGGCGTCGTCCGCGATGAGTTCGAGCTTCGGGCTCTTGGACAATGCGCGGTTGCCGTGGTCGAAAAGCGGCAAGGCCTGCACCACGGCCGGCGAGATCTCCGCCACCACGACGCGCCGGACGCTCTCGAGTTCGGCCAGTTCGCCGCCGGTCACCCCGGTCCCGAGGCCGATCACGAAGGCCTGCTCGCACGAACGCGCGAGCAGGCAGGGCACCAGACCCGTGAGGGCCATGGTCGGGTAGTCGGGGATCAGCGACCCGTCGCTCTTGCCCTGGGTGTGGAGGGCACGGGAGACGCGGCGATCGTCGAGGGTGTGGTCGGTGACGAGGAGCGTCGTGACCGGGTCGTCGGCGGCGAACACGAACACGCCATCGCGCGTGGCCGCCATGGCTTCGGGCCCGAGGTAGCTCGCGGCGGTCGCGGTTCGCATGCGCAGATGGCCCGTCGAGAGCTCGGTCGGATCCCAGGCGGGCAGGGCGATGAGCCCGACGAGGGCGAGGGTGGTCGCGGCGGCGGCGGGCCAGGGCCAACGCGTCTCGCGCAACGCGAGCAACCCCGTGGCCACGACGATGGCCGCTACAGAGATCCGGTAGACGTGGTGCAGGTCGAACCACAACAGAAGGGCGTGGCCGCCGACGAGGGCGCCGAGGACGCTCCCGAGCGTATTCCAGGCGTAGAGCCGTCCGACGACTGCGCCCAGGTCGTCCATCCGCCGCCGCAAGGCATGAAAGATCAAGGGCAGGCTCGCACCCGCCAAGCCCAGGGGAAGCAGACCGGCCGCCAGCACCAGACCCGCTGCGCCGAGTTCGAACCGAAGGTAGGCACCATCCCCGTTTCCCACGGCGATGCGCAGGCGGTGCGCCGCGTAGGGCGCGTACTGCAGGGCTGGGTACAAACCCGCGAGCAGCAGCGCGACGGCTGCCGGGCAGGCGACGGCCGCCGCACGCGGGATGTTCCGCGCCGCACCGACGGCGAGGCTCCCGAGTGCGAGACACAGCACGAAGGTCGCCACAACGACCGCGAAGGTCAGGTCCGACGCGCCGAAGGCGAGGGCGCCGACGCGGATCCATACGGTTTGAAGCGCGATCATGGCGAAGCCGAGCAGCAGCGCCGCGGCCGCGTAGACACGCAACGGTGTCGGGGGCAGCGCCGGCCCGTCCGCCCCCGGCTCGGTAGCCGCCGAATCCGGGGCCCGGTGCGACACCGCATAGAAGACGACCCCGGCCACCAGATTCACGACTCCGGTGGCGCGAAGCGTCCCCGGGATCCCGAGGGCCGGCAGCCACCAGAGCCCGGCGAGCAAGGCACCGACGAAGCCACCCGCGGCGTTCGTGCCATAGACCCGGGCGTGGAGTCGGGTCGCGTCGGGCAAGTCGCGTGCAAGGGCCTGGGTGAGCAGCGGAAGCGTGGCGCCCATCAAGAACGTGGGGGGCGCAAGCAGCAGAGCCGCGAGCGCTACGTCGAAGGCGGCGCCGGCGGCTTCCCCTCCGGCGCCCCGGGAGATCGAAAGCGACTGCAGGCCGCGAAAGAGGGACGGGAAGGCGAGGGCCCAGAAGCCGATGCCGGCCTCGGCCAGGGCGTAGAGCCGCAACAAGGTGGGCCCGCCGTGGCCGCGGCGGCTGACGCGTCCGAAGAACGCGTAGCCGGCCGCCAGGCCGCCCAGGAAGGTGGCGAGGACCGCTGCCGCCGCTTCGCCGTCGGAACCGAGCAGGGCGGCCAGGGCGCGCTGCCAGGCCACCTCGTTCACCAGACCGGTGAGGCCCGTTGCGAAGGTCGCGCCGAGCACGACCTGGCGGAGGCGCTGCCCGGGCGGCCCGGTCTCCACTGCCTCCGCCCTCACTCGAACACGGCCCCTTCCCACGGGCACGGGCCCGAACCGCGGGGAGTATCGCGGAGGTCGGGCCGGGCCGCGGGCCCTGGGTCCGCACCTACCAGCTAACTATCTGAAAAGGCTGATAAAACTGTTTACCCCCCGGGTCGAAACGGAGTACAAACTGCGGACGGGAAGGGCTGCTCGAGGGCTTCCGATGCGCCACTGCGACCTCCCGTTCCGAACACCACTCCGGGTGCGCGATCATCGACAACGGGCCGAAGCCTCCCGCCGGGATGACCGGCCAATGGGGCGTCGAACGCGAGGTCACCGATGTGGGCACCTTGATTCGCACGCTCTACGAAACGGGCAATGCTTCGGAGTGGTACTTCGGGACCGGCCGCGTGAATCTCGACCTGAGCTTCGGGCGCGACGCGAGCGCCCTCGGCGCGCCGGAACTCTTGAACGTGACCCAGCATGCCAACGTCGACGTCCCCATCCTCGGGATCGGTGGCTCCAACGGCCTGGACACGACGGAGGCGTCCTTCGCCGGCTACATGGACTCGACCGCCAGCGCGGACAAGCAGGTCGCGATCCTCGAGGGCTACGCCCACCTGGACCCGCTCTCGGCGGCGGACAACGAGGCGGTGCCGGTGATGGTGGATTGGATCAACCACGTCCGGCAGCAGAAGCTGCTGAACCCCTAGCGGCCCAGACACCGGGTCGGCACTAGGGCAGGTGGAACCAGTTCCACGGGCTCGCGAAGGCGGGCGCCGCAACCGCGAAGTCGGTTGCGGTGACCAACGCGATCCAAAGGCCGAGTGCGGCCCAGGGCACGGCCGGGTGCAGGCGTGAAAAAGCCTGACCGATGCCGCGCACGAAGACCACGGAAAACGGCAACAACACGCCCAGCACGAGCCGCCCTTCGGTGAAGTAGGGATGGGCACGCGTGGGGTTGCCCCAGTCCGTGAAGGCGAAGCGCGCCGAAAGCATGGCGAGGGTCGCGAAGCCGGCCAGGGTGGTGAGCAGCGCCAGGGGCTCCAGCCATGCGCCGCGCCGAGCCGCGCGCCACGCCGATGCCGCGCCGAACGCGAGACACACGGCGGAAACCAGGGCCAGGGCGCCATCGAGGCCCGGGAGAGTCATCGGCTCGGCAAGCCAGCGGAACTCGCCGCGCCAGAAGAGGGCGAGAGTCGTGGGCGCCCACTCGGAGAAGCCGGCGGGCCCGAAGATCGGGTGCGAGAGAAAGTCGGACCACGGCAAGGGCGTCCATTCCAGGTGGGCCACCTTGCGGGCCGTGGCGAGGGCATCGCCCACCACGAGCTGGTTGCGCAGCAGCCATGCACCCGACAGGGCCGCGGCCACTCCGCCGGCCAGAGCGATGCGCGCAGCCACGCGGGTGCCCGCCTCGCCTCGCCCGCTCGCGCTCCCCATGCGAAGCGCGAGCGCCACGACGAGCACGCCCCCGTAGATGGCGTTCGTGTATTTCGCGAGGAACGCCAGGGCCACCGCCACGCCGGCGGTGACATCTCGCCCGACTGTTCGCGGCCCCGGGCTGGCTGCTTCCACGGCGCCCACGAAGGCCAAGCCGCCCATCAGGGCACAGAAACCATCGGGCCCGATCCCGTAAAACGCATCCTGGGGAAAGAACGCGAGGAGGGCGGGCACCCCCCAGTAGAGCAGCGGGTCGTCGGGGGCGCGTCGTCGCAGCCAGGCATGGGCGAGCACGATGAGGGCGGCCAGGACGAGCGCGTTCAAGGCTCGGACCCACAGGAGGAGGTCGACCCCCTCGAAGGCGAGCTCACCCGCCTTGTACCAGAGTGCTGCTGCGGCGTAGTAGGTCGGCGGGCTCTCCGCTTCCTGGTTCACGACGCTCGCGAAGGCAGCTCGGACCTCGGGGACCCAGGGCGAGTCGGGGCGGGCGCCGGGCCGGGCCAGGTATGGGGGCGGTGGATTCGCTTCGAGGTACTCGAAACTTCCGAACTCGAGCGCCCAATCGATCACGGGCTCGCTGAGATAGGCCGCTTCAGCGCCAGGCAGTTGCCCACGCGACCATCGGTGGATCGTGTCCACGTGTTGGTGTTCGTCGACCTGATGGAAGAAGGGGAAGGCCGCCGCCAGAAGCAGGACGCGAAGCGCGGCGATGCCCGCGAGCGCTGCGATGGCCGCCTGTTTGCGTCTCAACACGCGGCTCCCTTCCGACTGGACGCCCGGTGCCGGGCTGCGCGCCGTGCCTCCGGGCTAGGGCTCGAGCTTGCGCTTGGCCGGTGGAGCATGGGGGTCGAAGGCATAGCCCAAGGCGCGCAGCTGAGCGGCCTCCATGTCGTCGATGGCGACCCAGCCTGGCCCGCCCCAGGACGGTGCCGGCGTCTGGAGATGCTCCCGAGCGAGTGTGCGCAGGGCTTTGACCCGCTCGGGGTCGCTCTCGGCGAGGTCGGCACCCTCGGCATAGTCCTCGTTGGCGTCGTAGAGGTGAACCCCCGCGCCCGCGTAGTCATGCAGGCGGTATCCGTCCTTCTCGACCAGCAGGAAGGCGCGTGGGTCCTCGTTCGGCCGGCCCCAGGCCTTGTCGAGGAAGGCGAAGCGCGGCTCCGTCGGGTCCGACGGTTCCGCCTCGCCCCGCGCGGCCGCCTCGACCAGCGGCATCAACGACTCCCCATCGGCCTCGGGGAGATCGGGGAGACCCAGCAGGTCGAAGAGCGTCGGCATGATGTCGACGTTCTCGACCGGGCTCTCCACCACGATCGGTTCGTTGAGTCGGAAAGGCAGGGTGAGAATGAAGGGGACGTGGGTCGTCTCCCGGTACAAGTTGGCTGCGTGCCCCTCGTGGCCGTGCTCGAGGAACCCCTCGCCGTGGTCCGAGATGATTGCCAGGACCGTGTTCTTCATCAGCCCCTGCTGCTGGAGCACGGCCACCACGCTGCCGATGTTGGCGTCGACCCAATGGACCGACTGGTCGTAGATGTCGGAGTAGCCGCGGCCGAAGTCGACGGCGCCGTCATACACGTACTGGTGGGCGTCCATGTAGTGCAGGTAGAGGAAGAAGCGCTCGTCGCCCACGCTGCGAAGGAACTGGAGCGCCGGGTTGGTGACCGCCTGATCCGTGCCGCCGAGCTTGATGCTCGAGGGGTTCTCGATCTGGTCGTGCAGATCGCGGTTCGGCTTCACGTAGAAGTCCCAGCCCTGGTCGAAGCCGAAACTCGCGGCGATCCAGCCATTGCGCCAGATGCCGACGGTCCGGAAGCCCGCGTCCTGGAGGATCTCGGGTGCCAGGGTGGCGCCGCGTGGAATGACGTGGTTGAACCGGGTGACTTTGTTCTTCGCGGGGTAGGTGGCCGTGAAGATGGAAGCCATCGAAGTCTTGGTCCACGTGGACTGCGACATGTTGTTCGCGAAGCGGATGCCCGAGGCGGCCAGGGCGTCCATGACCGGGCTGGTCTCCCGCTCGTAGCCCCAGCTCGAGAGCCGGTCGGCGCGCAAGGTGTCGACCATGATCACGACCAGGTTCACGTCGCGGTCTTTGATCTCTGCCAATTGTTCGTAGCTGCCCATGGGCCGGTCGGGCCCGCGAAACTCGATGGTCTGGTAGAGGCCGACCCCGATCAGGGCCAGGAACAGCAGGCCCAGCAGGGGGCGCGGGAGCTCCATCTCGAGGGGGTCCTCCGGCATGGCCGACTCGGTTGCCCACCGGGTGGGGCGCGAGCAGCCGAGCAGGGTAGCAACTTCCCTTCCGATTCGGCGCAGCTGGAAGAGGGCTTTAGGCTGGAAGGCGCTTGAAAAGAAGAAGGCGGCCACCCCGGTGAAGGAGTGGCCGCCCCTTGGATCTCTCCGACGGCCGAAGCCGGCGGTGGGACTCCGCTTACTTCCGGCGGCTGCCGAGAAGCGCGAGACCCGCGATGCCCGTACCGATCAGGAGCAGCGAGCCCGGCTCGGGAACCGGCAGGCTGACCGCAGAGAGGCTCAGGGTTGCGAAGATCGGGAGCAGGTTGCCCAGAGCGCTCACGAAGGTCGGCGAGACCAGCGTGAAGGGGCTACCCGTGCCGGTCAGCGCGGGGATCACGTTGACGCCCGTGTTCACCAGGCCCGTGCCCGTCGACCAGGCAGCGGCGTCGATGAGGAACGGGATGTTGGTGGAACCACCCTGGCCGATGAGGGCCGTGTTGAGGTTCACCGGGATCACAACGATGTTCGGGATGATGTTCACGAAGATCGTACCCGTGAGCGCCATCGCACCACCAAAGCCACCGCCCACGTTGCAGGCAACACCGCTCGAACCGTTCGCCGGGGGAGTCAAGCTGGGGCAGACCTCAGCCGGGAGCTGAGCCGTGACGCCGCCCAGCGAGAACGTGCCCGATAGGTTGCTGAGGGTCATGATCGACAGAGTATTGATGGACGTCGAACCGGTAACCGGAACAACGATTGTGCCCACGAGGAACGCGAGGCCGGCGGGAACCGTCACGGTGCTGCCCGTAACGTCAACATTACCGAAACCACCGATGGTCAGGGGCGCCAACCCCTGAATGGCAACGCCGAGCGTAACGCCCGTCGCAACCGGGGCTGCCTGCGCAACGCCACCTA
>JAFDDA010000071.1 GCA_019311105.1 Deltaproteobacteria bacterium | reverse complement strand
CCGAAGTCATGCCCGGAGCCCGGCCTCGCGCCGAGCGCCGCAGCCGAGGCACACGCGCAGCGCGCGTGCGCGCAGTTCGAACATTCTGGGGAGGGGTGGCGTCGGCGACGTAGTAGCGAGGGACGGTGAGGGAGTCCGGAGGGGGATGACCGAGCCGAGCTGCGCAATCGACGCCGCCCCGTTCCCAGGGGCATCAGACCGGAAAGACGAGGAGCCCGCATGGGCTCCAGCCATCCCGCGAAACGACCGGAGACGAACGTGCACCACGTTCGTCTCCGGTCTCATTTTTGGGGCGGATCTGGAACTTCACGCGTCGTAACGTAGGTGCACTCGCGTTTCCAAAACGCATCGCGCCCGCCTCCCTTCGGTGAGAGGTTGCGCCTCACTTGCGAGCGAGCCGCGCGGGGCCCCGTATTTCTCGTTGCACAAACGTCGCCGACGGGTTCATAATGCCGTTGCCCCCCGGTGCCGGGCGCTGGGTCGCTTGGGCGGAGGCGAGAGCCGAGAGGGCCTCGCCACGCAAAGGCGCCCGGTGCAAGGCTCGACCGCAGGTCGCGACGTCGCGGTGCGACAACTCGACTTGGAGGTCGCCGGTACACGGCGCCACGCGTAGCGGGCCTCCACCGCCCTGGCGCTCGCACCGCGGGGCCATTCCCTCCGCAAGCGCGGCTCGCCCTGCGCCTCATCCGCAAACGTTGCTCGGGGTGCAAAGCCCGCCTGCGCGAAGCACTCGTCCGGGAAGAGTTGCCCGACAGGTACTGGATCACGTGGAAGAGAATCTGATGTGGCCGGCCTAGAGGTCGGGCCGCAGCTCTTCGAACCAGCGGCGCACGAAATAGAACGTGAAGATCCAGAAGAGTCCGGCGAGCAGCATCGGCAGGGGTCCACCGCCCGCCGGCAGTGCGTCACGCACGATCCAGGCGGAAAGCGTCGCCACGACCAACGCGATGAAGCTCGGCATGAGCCCCTTTTCGGAGGGAACGTGCGCCCTCTTGAGACGGCTAGCCGCCGCCGCCGAAGGCTGCGCAGTAGCGAACGAAACCCGCTCGGCCCGACAGCGCACCCGGCTCGAGTTCGAGCTGTTGGAAGTGCTCGTCGAAGGCCTCGCTTTGGTAGTGGAACCCAAGGGGCGCGGCCGGTTCGAAACCGAAGCGGCCGTAGTAGACGGGGCTGCCCAGCAGGAAGACGGCCCGGAATCCGACGCCCTGCGAGGCTTCGAGGGCCGCCCGCACGAGTTCGCCGCCAGCGCCCCGCCCCTGCAGGTCGGGCACGACCCCGAGCGGGGCAAGGCCGCCGAGGTCCGTCGCTCCGGGCTCGGTGTCGAGGGTCACGGGCGACACGAACACGTGTCCGACGATGGCATCCCCTCGGGTCGCGACGAGCGAGACGGCGGGTTCGACCGAGCCTCGCATCGCATCGACCAGGCGAGCCTCATCGGTCTGGCCGAAGGCTGCGTTCTGGACCGTGAAGACGGCGGCCTCGTCCCCCGGCCGTTCGGTACGAACCTCGAACACGTGGCCTCAGCCGATCCACATGTGGGGGTTGAAGGCGACCTCCCAGAGGAAATCGTCTGGGTCGCGGAAGTAGCCCGAGTAGCCACCCCAGAACACCTTCTGAGCTTCTTTCACGAGCGTCGCGCCCGCAGCAACGGCTTGCTCGAGGACTGGGTCGACCTCGGCTTCCGTGCGAACGTTGTGGGCCAGGGTGAAGCCGCGGAAGCCCGAGCCTGTCGGGTCGACGAGCGCATCCTCTGCCAGCTTCTCGCGCGTGTAGAGCGAGAGCCAGGTGCCATTCGTTTCGAAGAATGCGATGCCTTCCGGGCCGTCGCGCATCGGCAGACCGAGCCCGTCGCGGTAGAACCGGATCGATCGGTCGAGGTCGTCGACGCCGAGGGTGATGAGACTGATGCGAGGCTCCATGATGTCTCCCGGTGAATGGGCTCAGGGTGCGGATGCAGCCTCGGGGATTGGCCCGCCCCCGCTGACTCGCACGTAGTAGCCACTCGGGTCCCGCAGACGAAAATCTCGGTGCCCCCAGGGTTGCAGCTTGATCTCGCCGGGTTCGTAGCCGGCGGCCTCGAAGGCCTGGTGCGCATCCTCGAGACTCTCCGGGTAGAAGACGAGTTCGGTGCCGATCGGTGGCAACCGAAGGAAGCCGAGGAATCGCATGGGCAACCAGCGCGGCAGTGGCGAGAGGGCCACGACCACGCCGTCGTGCTCCATCGTGGTGTAGGCGTCCGACTCCTTGAAGTGGGCGATCGTGAAGCCGAGGGTTTCATAGAACCGCGCGAGGGTTTCATAGAACCGCGCGAGGGTTTCATAGAACCGCGTCGAAGCCGCGACGTTGTCCACGAAGAGTTCGAACTTGGCGCGAAGGCCGGCGGTGGCCGGCACGGCGAGGCTCACGAGGAGGAGCCCGAGGGCGAGAGATCGAAGCATCCTTCGCATGCGGGCGATCCTATCACGCCCGCTCTCTAGCCCCGTTCGTGCAGATTCAAGTGTTCGAAGATCTCGTCGACGGTCTGATCGGCCGTCATCTCGCCCGTGTCGAGCTGGACACCGAAGCCCGGTTCGTGGATGCGAAGTTGGTAGAGTTCTCGGATGCGCGCGCGTTCCCAATCATTGAGGGGGCGGCCGCGTTCGCGCAGCGCCACGTGAAGGGGCGGAGCGAGCACGAAGCTATGCAACGAATCGGTTTCGGGTTGAAGAGCCGCAATGAGTTCCGCGTGGTTCTGGGCGGAGAGCAGATAGTCGACCACGACGTTTCGCCCCGCACGCAGGAAGTTCCGACTCACGTCCGTCACGTTCGCGAGCGTGAGCGGAATACTCTCTTCGAGTGACATCCAGCCCACGAAGTGCCGCAGCGCATCGCCCTCTACGTGGGCCGTTCCGGGAAGCCGGCTCGCGAGCAACCGGCTCACGGTCGTCTTGCCCGCGTTGATGGGACCGGAGATGAAGATCGCCCGCGGCACGTCAGCCTGCGAAGAGCGGCACGAGCTCCGAGAGGTGCGCGACCGGCACGACCTCCGGCGGCAACTCCGCGCGCGACATCCCGTGGGGGCCCTCGGGCACGAAGGCGAAGACCTGCATGCCCGCGGCCACGCCGGCGTGGACGCCTGGGAGGCTGTCCTCCACGACCGCACAACACGGCGGCGGGACGCCCTGAGCCTTGGCCGCGTGGAGGAAGAGCCCAGGCTCTGGTTTCCACGAGCCGACTTCATAGGCACTGAAGATTCGATCGTCGAAAAAGCGCCGCAGCCCCGTCAGGGAGAGCGAGAGTTCGATCTTCTCGCGCGGCCCGCTGGAGGCCACCGAGCACGGGAGCCGGAGCGCCTCGAGCAACTCGGTGGCGCCGTCGATCGGGCGAAGCCTCTCGCGGAAGGCCGCGGTCATTCGCTCTCGGAAGTTGGGGACGAAGGCATCGGGCAGCGGCGCACCGCGCCGGCCCTCCAGGGCTGCGACCACGTCGGCCATCTTGCCGCCGGCGAACTCGGTCAGCGCCTCCGCGAGGCTCAGCTCGACGCCATGCTCGCGAGCGAGGCCCACCAGGACCTCGTTCGTGAGGGTCTCGCTGTCCACCAGCGTCCCGTCGCAGTCGAAGATCACCGTCTCGATCGTCACGCAGCGGATCCTAACACCTTGGCTCTCGGTGGCTTTGGTCATACCCTGGAGCGCAGCGCGACGATGTGGCGCGAGGGGGCGGCGTGACGGATTGGAACCTCGACCGGATGGCGGAACTCGGCCACCGCCACGCCCAGCTCGAAGCCGAGCGGAAGCTCGAGCCCTTGATGGAGACCCTCGTCCCCGACGCGGTTTACGAGTTCCATCCCATGGGGCTCAGCATGCGCGGCAGCGCGTTGGTGCGTCGCTACTACGAACAGCTGATCGGCCGGTTCATGACGTGGGTGCGTGGCTACGAGCTGCTCGACGAATGGGTGGGCGAGCACAGCGTGGCCCAGGAGTACGACATCCAGGTCCAGGTGGACGACGGGCCACGGGAAACCCACCGCGTGATTGGCATCCTCTTCCACCAACCCAGGACGGATCTGCTGGGGGGCGAACGGATCTATGGCAGCGAGCGGATCGTGCGCCTGATGGTCGGCGATCTCTACGACGAGCTCGAGCCGCTTCGATGAGTCGTACGCACGACGATCGTCTTCCCCCGCTGCATCCCGAGGCCTGGAGCGACGCGACCCGTCTCACCCTCACGGGCACCGTCGCGCCGGTGCGTGAACCCGAGGGGGGTGACGGCAAGGGCGGGCCTCTCAACATCCTGCGAACCATCGCCCACCATCCGCACCTGCTCGAGCCCTTCCTTGGTTTCGCCGCGACACTCTCGGCCCGGGGCGTCCTGCCGCGACGCGACCACGAGATCCTTGCGCTCCGCGCCGCGTGGAACTGCCGCTCACCCTTCGAGTGGGGGCACCATGCCATCTACGCGAGCGCGGCAGGCCTCGACGACGCCGAGATCGAGCGGGTCGCCGCGGGCGCCGACGCGCCGGGGTGGGGCGACACCGAGCGATGCCTGCTCGCTGCCGCCGATGAGCTGCACGCCCACCAGGACCTCAGCGACCCGACCTGGGCGGCCCTGCGCGGGCGCTACGACGAGGCCCAGCTCCTCGAGGTCCCCTTCGTCGTCGGCCAATACACGATGCTAAGCATGGTCGCGAACGCCACCGGCGTAGCGCTCGAAGACGGGCTCCCGCCGCTGCCCGACTGATCGTTTCCGTTCCGGAGCCGCCGGGAGGGCACCGGGCCTGACCCTCACTTCGGCGGAAGCGACCCTGCGAACGCGACGCCGCGCTCGATCCAGGCGCGCAGGTCGTCGTCGGATTCGAAGCCCGCGAGCCCCACGTAGACGAAGCCCTTCATGGCCCGCCCGGTGAAGTCCATCTTGCGCGCGTGGGGTTGGCCGAGGGCCGCTTCATGGGCCTCGGGCCCGACCCGCACCATCAGCTCGCCCTTCATGACCCCGATGGACATGTTTCCACCGAGCAGGAAGGCCAGGCCGCCGAACATCTTCCTCTCGACGACCTATTCGCGGTCTTCGAGTTCCTCTCGGATCCTCTGGGCCAGCCCTTCGTCGTAGGCCAAGGCTCATCCTCCGTGTGCGCCCCGCCACCGTATCACTAAGCTCTCCCCATGGGCCGCGCACGCGACGACGAGCCGCAGAGCCCCGAGGTCGAGGGCGACCCGCTTCCGCCTGCGGGGGACAGCGCCGGTGTCTACTACATGTCGATCGAGGAGTTCGAGGGTCGGCTTCCCCGGCCCGCGCCGCCCGAGCCCGAGAAAGAGGAGGTCGCGTGAAAATCGTCGAGTTCACCCCCGAGCGCGCCGAGGCCATCACGAACTTCGGGAGCGTCGGGGCCTCCACGGTCGCGATCGGCGACGGTGCCGGTGAGGCCCACGTGTATTGCATCCGCTTCGAGGCGGGTGGGAGCATCGGCCGCCATCCGGCAGGCTTCGGCCAGCTCTTCCTGGTCACCGAGGGCAAGGGTTGGGTCGAGGGAGAGGACGGCGAGCGCCGTGAGCTCACGGCGGGCCAAGGGGCCTCATTCGCGCGCGGGGAACAGCACACCAAGGGCAGCGATCACGGAATGACCGCCGTCATGATCCAAGTCGGAGAACTCGAGCCCCGGGCTGGCGCGGTGCGCTAGCGGCAGGTTCGAGCGATCGATCGATCCGGGAGCCCCGCCAAGGCGAGGCTCCCGGGGTCGATCAAATGGCTGGCCTAGTAGCGGTCGCGGTCGCCGCCGCCGCCACCGTAGCCGCCGCCACCGCCGCCGCCGCCACCGTAGCCGCCGCCGCCGCCACCACCGCCACCGCCGCGCTTCTCGAGCGCTTCGTTGACGCGCAGCGGGCGACCGCCGTAGTCACGGCCGTCGAGTTCTTGGATCGCCTTCGCGAGACCGTCGTCGGCGATCTCGACGAAGCCGAATCCACGGGACCGGCCCGTCTCTCGGTCGGTGATCACGCTCGCCGAGCCGACCTCACCGTAGGTGCCGAACAATTCCTTCAAGTCTGCATCGGTGGTGGCCCAAGGCAGATTGCCAATGTAAAGCTTCTTCACGAACGAACTCCGCGCCCGGGCGAACCCAGGCTTCGAGTCGGTGCAACTCCATCGCGGTTAACGCCCGAAGACGCTGGAACCCGAGTGGACACCGACGGACTGACCCACGCGAGCACCTCGCTTGCGTGGTGCACTCTGAAAACGACTCTGACTCGACTGGAATGGAGAATTGACACTTGACCGGATCGGGTAGGACGGTTTCCTGAGGCGGGGACAGGCTAGGTCAGGAGTCTGGGGCCTGCCACACGGCCGGCGCGCCGCGGCGGGCCGAAAACCGATTCACCAATCAGTTCCCGTGCATACGACGCTTGCGGACGTGCCGGCCTCGGCCCAAACCGCTTGGGTGTCGGCCGAGATCGGCGTGTGAGTCCGCTGGGTGTCAGCTGAGCCGGCGGTGTGCGAACAGGAGCAGCAGCGCTCCGCCCGTCGCGAGCGTCGTCGTCGGTGACCTCGAAACGCAGATCGGCCGGCGGGCCACTCATCGGCGGACGACCATCACCTCGACGCGCCCCTTCGGGCCGACGTACCACGAGCCGAGCCAGCCCGTGAAGCCCACGATCAGCGAGCCCAGCATCGCGGGCCCGAGCCCGGCGACGCGGAAGCCCTCGAGCAGCGAGGCCACGAGGCCGAGCATTCCGGCGTTCACCACCCAGAGGAAGAGGCCGAGGGTCAGCAGCGTGATCGGGAAGGTGAGGAAGATGGCGATGGGGCGAACGAAGGCGTTCACCAGGCCGAGCAGTAACGCGGCGAAGACCAAGGTCTCGTTGTCCGCGATCGAGATGCCCGTGACGAAGCGTGCTGCGAGCCAGAGCCCCGCCGCCGTGATGGCCATGCGAAGTAGGAAGCCCATGGCCTGATCATAGCCGCATCGCCTTGGCTTCGGTCAGGCCGCGGCGCTTGGGCGGGCCGACACCGTGGTGTGCCAGCGGTGCAGGTTCTTCCATGCAGGGTCGAGCGCGAACCCCACGTGGCGAAGCCCGAAGTCGATGGCCGAGAGCGCGAAGACGTCGGCCACGCTGTAACCCACACCGGCCATGAACTCGCGCTCGGAGAGCTGGCGGTCGTAGAAGCGCAGCGAGCGGCCTGCACCCTCGCGGAAGCGGGCGGCGCTGGCCTCGCTCAGAAAATTGGTGGCGCCCGCGAAGTCGATGGGCAGATACACCGAGAGTTCGATCCGTCGCGTCCACATCTCGATCTCGGCCTGTTCGAGGGGCGTGCTTCCGAACAGGTGCGGCTCGGGGTGGAGGGCCTCGAAGTAGCGGCAGATCGCCATCGATTCGGCGATGCAGGTGCCGTCGTCGAGTTCGAGGACCGGCAGCGTTCGATACGGGTTCTTCTTGCGGAACGCGTCGGTCCGGTTCTCCTCATGGAGGGCCAGGCGTTCGTACGGTACGGCCAGCCCCTTCTCGGCAAGGAAGATCCGCACGCGTCGCGGGCTCGGCGCCTCGCCGCTCTCGTCTACGTAGATCCTCACTCGGGCCTCCCTGGCTAGCGCGGTGCGTAGTGCTCGACCTCGGGGAACGGGTCGTAGAAGTGGTGAAGCAGGGCCTTCCACTTCTGGTAGTCCGCAGAGCCGCGAAACCCTTCGGTGTGACTCTCGAGTGTGTCCCACCAGGCGAGCAGCAGGTAGCGATTCTCGTGTTCCAGGCAGCGTCGGAGCTCGTGGCGCTGGTAGCCCGGCGCCGCGCTGATCAAGGGCTCGGCTTCGGCAAAGGCGGCCTCGAAGGCCTCGGTCTGGCCGGGGCGCACGTCGAGGTGCGCCACCTCGAGGACGGCTTCACTCATCGCTTCTCCTTGTCGAGGTCGTCGCGTTCGCGTTCGGCCTCGCGGGCTTCGTCGAGGTGCTTGGCCTCCTGCTTGTAGCGCGCGGACGCGTCGATTCGCGAGTTCGCGTCGAGAAAGAGGTCGCCGATGCTTCCCGACGTGGAGGGTCGCTTGTTGAGGTAGAAGAGCCAGCCGCGCGCCTCGAGCCAGAGGGCCAATCGGTGGAGCGAGTAGGCCCCGGCCGCGGTGCCGATGACCCAGGGCGCAAGATCGCTCACAGTGTCAGGGCCTTTTCGAAGAGTTGCACCTCGTAGCCGTGTTCGGGCACCGCCCCCAGCTCCTGGTAGCCGAGCCCGCGGTAGAAGGCGCGCAGCGTGGTGCTGCCATCCCAACAGTCGAGGCGAACGCAGGGGAGGCCCTGGCCGCGGGCCCAGGCCTCGGCTCCGGCGACGATCCGGGCACCGAGGCCGCCGCCCGCCGCCGCCCGCGCGACCGCGAGCTTGTGGAGATAGGCCGCCTCGCCTCCTCGTTCGGCGAAGGCTTCGTACCGATCGGTCGTGACGAGACACCCGCCCGCGAGCCCGTCGTCCGCATCGACCACGAGCAGGGCACCGCGTTCGAGCTGGACGCGGAACGAGGGTTCCTGCGCACGGTTCGAGCCCGGTGGCCACTGGGCGATGCCGCGTGCGAAGAGCCACTCGCCCGCCTCCTCCAGCAGCTCGATGAACTCCAGGAGGGTTTCGGCACCCCGCGCCTC
Source organism: Deltaproteobacteria bacterium (assembly GCA_019311105.1). Lineage (GTDB taxonomy): Bacteria > Myxococcota_A > UBA9160 > UBA9160 > JAFDDA01 > JAFDDA01. The sequence continues at coordinate 9,604 of JAFDDA010000071.1, read as the reverse complement.
GATCGCTTCGGAAGTGTGTGTCATGCGCCATCCACCGATCCCGGCACGCTAACACGGGAAAGCGTTAGATTCCGGGCATGTCGGGCCGAACGATCCGAGTGGATCTCTCTCGTCAGACGTTGACGTTGCTGGAGGGCAGCCACGACGTGGCGAGCTATCGGATTTCGACGGCGGCTGCGGGCGCCGGCGAGCGCGAGGGGAGCCTCCAGACGCCGCGCGGTCTCCATGAGATCCGCGAGAAGGTCGGCGCGGGCGAACCGGAAGGCGCCGTCTTCAAGGCCCGCCGAGCGACCGGGGAGCTCTGCACACCCGAGTGCCTCCGCGCCGAGCCCGACCGGGATTGGATCCTGACCCGCATCCTGTGGCTCGGGGGGCTCGAGCCGGGCCGCAACCTGGGCGGCGCAGTCGACACCCAGGCACGTCACGTCTACATCCATGGCACGCCCCACCACGCCGCGCTCGGAAGCCCGGCCTCCCACGGCTGTATCCGAATGAGTAACACCGACGTCCTCGACCTGTTCGATCGGGTCGAGCCGGGAGACCGCGTCCAGATTCAATGACCCCCGCCGTCAGTCCTGGCGCTGGAAGTCGGATTGACGGATGGGTTGGCAGACCTGAAGTCGGTAGTTCTCGTAGAAGCGATCGCGGCCCTCTCGTTGTGCGGCGACGTGGCGCGGGTGCTCGCGCCAGGCTCGCAGCTCCTCGGCGGTGTCGAACTCGATGAGGCTGGCGCGCTCGCCGCTTTCCGAGACGAACACTTCGTAGGATCGGAAGCCCGGCATCGACTGCGCGAGCGCCATCATTTCGTCGGCCAGGGCATGGAACGCCTCGGCCTCTTCGGGCCGAACGCGGGAACGGAATACGGTCAGGACCATGGCATCGACCTCTTCTCGGGCGCAGCCCGAGCCTATCGTTTGGGCGAGCTCGCCGGAAGCAGTGCCACGGAATCGTCTCGTATGGGGCGCTGGCTAGTCCGTGGGTTCGATGACGAGGGCGAGAGCGAACCCGTCCCAGCCCTTGCGGCCGACCGTCTGGAGCGCGGTCGCGGAGAGTCGTGGCTCTGCGGCGATCTGTTCGGTCATGCGACGGATGCCCTCGACCTTCGCGTCGCTGCCATCGCCGCCCACCACCGCACCGTCACGCACCACGTTGTCGAAGACCAGCACGCTGCCCACCTGGGTGAGTCGCAGTGCATGGTCGAGGTAGGCCGGGTTGTTCGGCTTGTCGGCATCCACGAAGACGAGGTCGAAGGGGGCGGCGCCTTCTTCCTGCAAACGGTCGAGTGTTCCGAGTGCCGGGCCCTCAAGCAGCTCGATGCGGTCCGCGAGCCCAGCCCTGGCGAAGTTCGCCCGCGCCACGCGGGCGTGGCTCGCGTCGGCCTCGAGCGTCACCACCTGGCCGTCTTCGGGGAGCGCCCGCGCCAGCCAGATCGTGCTGTAGCCACCGAGCGTGCCGATCTCGAGGATCCGCCGCGCGCCGACGAGCCTCGCCAGCAAGGCGAGCAGTTTTCCCTGGGAAGGGGAGACCTGGTGTTCGGGCAGGCCCGCTTCGACGCTCGTGCGCAGCACGGCCTCGAGCACGTCGTCCGAACCGACGAGGGCAGCTTCGAAATAGTCGTCGACTTCGGTCCAACGCTCTTGCGACACCGGGGCCTCCGCGATCCGCTACCCGAGCCTACACCGTCCGCGCCGCTGGACGCCGGCCCCCATGCTGCCCGAACGGGCCGACTGGTACGCCGAGCACGGCCTCTCGATGAACCCGCTCATCGTCCCCGAGTGCGGCCACTTCCTGCAGTGGGAGCGCGTCGACGTGCTGAACGAAGTGGCCAAGGCCTACTTCGCAGACCTGCGAACGCCGCACCGCTGAGCGGCGCTAGCCCTGGTCGGGCTCCCACTCCACGCGGTCTGCGTAGAAGGCGCGGTAGCCGACGAGGCCCGAAACCTCGTCGAACGGGTCGTCGTAGCCCCAGACCGAATTCGCCGAGCAGTCGCTTCCGACGCGAATCGTCCAATACGAAGCCTCCCCCTTGAAGGGGCAGAACGACTCGTGATCGGTTGCTTCGAAGAAGCGCGCGTCGAGGTCGGCTTCGGGGAAGTAGACGACGGCGTCGTGCTGGGTCTCGCGCACGGTGAGGGTCCGTGTGCTGTCGGCGATGACCTCGCCGGCGAACGTCACACGGATGCGGTCCGCATTCGGATCGAGGTCGACCCGATAGTCCGGATACTTGTGGTAGAGGGATTGACCTTTGGGCAAGGGAGCCTCCGAGGCGCGGTCGAGCCGAGCCTAACACGGCCTGGTCGTGGGCGTCCGGGCGGCCTCACGCGAGGTTCGGTGCGAGCGAAAGTGCATCCTCGGGGCACGCTTCCGCGCACAGCTGGCACGCGCGACATGCCTCGGGCTTCACCACGTAGGCCTGCCGGTTTCCGTGGGCCCATGCCTTGATGCGTCCGATGAAGCGGAGCCCCTTGCGCTCGACCGAGGTCAGCGTGCCCATCTTGAAGACGTCGTAAGGGCAAACCCGCACGCAATCCTCTTTGCCCTCGCAGCGGTTTCGGTCGACGACGGGCGCGACCTTGCCCGGCTCGCCGCGACACTCGACGGCTTCGTTCATCTCATTCTCCTCGGGCGCCCTAGACACTCGCGAACTCGCGTTCGAGAGCCTCACAAGTGAGATGATAACCTGCACGGATGGTCTCCCCTGAAGAGTTCGTCGAGCGACTCTGCCTGCTCGGCGCAGACCGGGGGCCGCGAGGCTTCCCGCGCAAACGGCGCGATCGGGAGATCCTGATGAAGAGTTTCCTGATGGGGCTGGACAGCGCGACGTCCTATGGCGAGAGCGAGATCAACGAAGCGATTCAGCGCTGGAATCGCGAGGTCGTGCCCGCCATCGAGACCGACCACGTCACGGTGCGCCGGCACCTCATCGACTACGGGCTTCTCGAACGAACGGCCGACGGCCAGGCCTACCGGGTCGGTTTTCCGGCGCGGCCGATGGCCTTCGACCTCGAAGTGGATGAGATCGACGTGCGGGCCACCATCGCAGCCTATCTGGATCAGGTGAAGCGCCGCCCCAAGCGTCGTCCGACCACCGAGGGCTAGGCCTCGCCTCCGAGCGGGCCGCCGAACGCAATGTGGTTGCCGTCGGGGTCTTCGACCATGAAATCGCGCAGGCCGTAGGGGCGGTCGTCGATTTCGACCGTGATGTTCGCGCCCCGCGTCACGAGCTCGCGGTGGGTCGCGTTCACGTCGTCGACCATCAGGCTGATCGTCGCGCGCCCGATCGAAGCCTTCCGATCGTCCGCATCGGTCAGGTGGATCGTTACTGCGCCGCGGCAGACCTCAACATAGTAGGTAGGCTCGCCGAATCGGAAGGCCACCCCGAAGCCGAGCTGATTCTCGAAGTAGCCGAGGCTGGCCTCGAGGTCCGTCACCGCAAACACGGCAATACATTCACGGGGATCGTTGGGCACGTCGCTCACGTTGCACCTCCCGACACGAGCGAGCGTATCACCGCGGTTGCTACCCTCCCCAACATGAAGCGCGACTCGAGTTCACCCGAGGCCTATCTCGCCGATCTGGACGAGCCCGAGAAGGGCCTCCTCGAAACGATCCGCCGCACGATCCTCGACGAGGCGCCCGATCTGGAGGAGGGCATTCGCTACGGGATGCTCGACTACCCGGGTCTGGCGAGCCTCGCGGCCCAGAAGGGATATGTCGCGCTCTACGTTTCGCCGGCGGTTCTCGATCGACACCGCGACAACTTCCCCGACGTGAGCGCCGGCAAGAGTTGCCTGCGCTTCAAGAAGCCGGCCCAGGTCGATCGCGTCGCCTTGCGCCGCCTGCTGCGCGACGTCCGCACGTTTCGCGCCGCCACGGGCCGCGCTTCGCGCAAATGAAACCCGTCGATGACTCGGCCCGGCGCGAGCCCGAGATTCGCCCGATGCGACCTGAAGAGCTCGAGCTGGCCGTCGCGCTGTGGGAGCGTGCGCGCTGGGACGCACAGCATTTGCTCGAGGAGCGCATGGCCTGGGGGCACGATTCAAACCTCGCTCATTTCCGTGACGTGGTGGCTCGCGAGTTCACGGTCTGGCTGGCGATCGAGGCGGGCGAAGTCATCGGGTTGCTTGCGGTCGGGGGTGGGCGCGTCGATCAGCTCCATGTCGACCCGCCGCATCAGGGCCGCGGCGTGGGGAGCGTGCTGATCGACCATGCGAAGCGTCTTCATCCCGAGGGTCTCGCACTCTTCACCCACCAGCGGAATGAAAAGGCGCGCCGGTTCTACGAGAGCCGGGGTTTCCGTGTCACGCGGCTCGGCGTGAGCCCTCCACCCGAGAGTGAGCCCGACGTCGAGTACGCGTGGGTTCCGGAATCGTGAGCTCCTGGCTCATGATCGGTTTTCATACCACTCGAGTCATTCGGGCCAGCCTTCCTCGGCGAGCAGTCGAAGCTTCGAGTTGATGGGGTAGGACTTCAAGTAGAACCCTTCGCCTTCGAGCTGACCTTCACGCAACAGTTCGAGTGCTTCCTGCAGCGCCTGGAGGTCCTCGACGCCGAGCCGGGGCGCGCCGGGCGGGTGCTCACGGTGCGCCCCGAGGAGGAGCGTCCCCGGCGGCACGACCTCGAGCAGGTGGTCCGCGGTTTCGAGGTAGTCGTTCAAGTCGGCCCCGGGGATGAACGCGAACAACGGCCCGGGATAGAGGTAGTCGCCGGTGAAGAGCATCCCGCGTTCGCGGTCGAGAAGCGAGATCGACTCCGGGGTGTGGCCCGGAGTGTGAAGGACCGTCAGCGTCCGCCCGCCGAGATCGATCTCCCGTCCGGGCGCCCACCATTCCGACACCGCGAGGTCGGGCACCGCGATGCCTTCGGCGAACCCGAGATGCTCGGCCTCGGTCGGTCGGAGCGCACCCCCGCCTGCCCGCTCGCGCAGATAGGGTAGATCGACGACCGCGATGCGATCGAAGCGGGCGTGGTTCCCGATGTGATCGTAGTGGAAGTGTGACGGGACGGCGGTGATCGGGAGCGGAGTGAGTGCCTCCACAACCGGGTGGATGTCACGCACGCCGGGCCCCGAGTCGAACAGGATCGCGCGCTCGGAGCCGAGGATCAGATAGTTGTAGTTCTGTTGCTCGTAGCGCGGCTCGCCGATGGCGATCGTGTCGGCGTCGATGGGCTCGACCGTGAAGTAGTCGTCGAACCAATCGACGGGTTCGGGCTCCGGGGTCGGCTCGGTGAGCGGAGCCGGGCTCTTCACGAGAGCGTAGACGCGTAAGAGGAGCATCCGTCGCTCGGGCCAGGCTGTCACTGCAAGGGCCGCCAGCAGCGCAAGTGTTCCGATCGCGATTCCGAGAGATTTTCTCACCGTGATCCCTATTGATTGAACTGCGGCTTGCGCTTCTCGAGGAACGCCTGGATGCCTTCCCGTTGATCCTTGGTTCCCATGGTGGCGAGCACCGCGCGCCGCTCTTCCGCGATGCCTTCCTCCAGAGTCTTCGCGCCCGCTTCGACGACGCAGCGTAGGACTCCGGCGACCGCCTCCGCCGGCATCGCAGCGAGCTCGGTCGCCAGCGCGTCGGCTCGGTCGAAGAGTTCGGCGAGCGGCCAGACCTCGTTCACGAGTCCGATCCGGAGCGCCTCCGGGCCCGAGACCTTCTTGGCACGTAGCATCATGTCGAGGGCGTGATCGCGGCCGACGCAGCGCGTGAGTCGCGCACTGCCGCCCCAGGCCGGCACGGTCCCGAGGTCGAGCTCGGGCAGCCCGATCCGAGCGCCCTCCTCGGCCGCCAACCGGAAGTGGCACGCCAACGGGAGTTCGAGCCCGCCGCCGAGGCAATAGCCATAGAGCACCGCCACGGCGGGTTTCGGCAGGTTCTCGATCGCAGCGAGCACGCGCAGACGCTGATCGAAGACCGCTTCGGCGCTGCCCATTCGCTGGATGCCTGCCGGCAGTTGCTTCAGATCCATGCCGACCGAAAAGTGCTCATCGCCTGAGCCGCGGATCACGATCGCCCGGACATCCGCGTCCTGCGCGATGCGTTCGATTTCGGCTTCCAACGCATCCATGAACTCGAGGCTCATGCGATTGCGGGGGGCGTCGTTGATGACGAGGGTCTCGACCGCACCCTTTCGATGAACGAGCAGCGGTGCGTCGTCGGGTCGGTCGGTCATCTCAGGGGCCTCCGGGGGTGGGCGACCCAGGATACCATCGGAATGCCTGCACTCCCGAGGCCAACCCGTCTATCATGCGTCGAACGCAGAGAAGGAGCCCGTCATGGCCGACGCCGCACACATCCGCCAGGTCTACACACGCTATCCGGAGATGGTCTCGAAGGGCGATGTCGATGGGATCGTCGAGCTCTACGCCGAAGACGCCACCATCGAAGACCCGATCGGTTCCGACCTGCATCGCGGGCTCGATGCGGTCCGCGCGTTCTACGCCGAGTCGGCGGGCACCGTGACGATGAAGCAGACGGGCCCGGTCCGGGTCGCCGGCCACGAAGCCGCGACACCCCTGATCGTGCTGATGGGCCCGGATGGCCCCGGCCAGAAGGCCCTCGACATCATCAGCGTCATGACCTTCGACGAGGCCGGCAAGGTCACGAACATGCGGGCGTTCTGGAGCTTCGATGCAATACGCCCCGCGACCGCCGACGATCGCTGAGGCGAGAAATCTCGCCGTGGCCCTGACGAAGGTGACGGTTCCATTCACTGACGAAACAACTGGATACGCAAGGCCAGACCCGATTCCGCCTTCGTCGGCGCCTAGTCGTGCTGGGGAAGGTCGTCCGTGATGACGGTCCACGGCGCCTTGGAGCGTAGGAAGATGTGGGCCGCCGGCTCGGTCTTCGGGTCGCTGTCGAGGGTTCCGAGCCGCAACCGAAGCTTGCTCGGGTCCGCCGTCCGCTTGATCAGAGGCGATCCGCACTTCGTGCAGAAGCAACGAATGTTCCCCGGCGACGACTCGAACTCGCCGACGTCCGCCTCCCCTTCGACGAACCGGAAGTCACTCGCAGCGACGCTGGCATTCGTCGTGACCGAGGCGCCCGACGCCTTTCGGCACTGCACGCAGTGGCAGTGGACGCTCGGCCCGATCTCGCCCTGGACCTCGTAGCGGACCGACCCACAGAGACAACTTCCCTGAAGCATGGCTTCCTCCCAGGCGCATCGACACGCTAGGTCAGAGAGTGTGCCTCGTCGAAGTGCATCAGCAGGTAGGGGCCTTCTGGCCTGTCGCCTTCGGAGATGACTCGCCAGCCCCTCGCGAGGTAGAACTCGTGGGCCGCGATGTTGCGAGTGACACACTTCAGAGACGCCGGCCGGTTCATGTGGGCGAGGCACGCGGCGAGCAACGCCGGCGCCCCACATCCCGCTGGACAATCAATAGATTCGATCGACCATGGCGTTCCCCTAAGGGTTCAGGCTGCGTCGGCTTCGGCGCGGCTCGCCAACCAGCCGCCGAACATCCCGGCCGGGATCATCAAGGAATAGCCGAGCGCTTCGAACCAGAACGGGGGGCGGGCCTCCGTGCTGCCCGCGAGTACGGTCAACGCGAAGCCGAGCAAGACGCTGGCGACCGCGGTCCAGCCGCCGTGCAACACGTGGCGATCGCCGGCGCGCCGCGCGACCCAGAACGCCACCGCCACGCTGATCCCCAACCCGATTGCGGCGCTGAGCCACAAGAAGTCGGTGGAGAGCGACGCTTGTTCGATGGCGCTTTGGATCGCTTCCTCGTCTTCGAGCGATCCGATGTCCGCGAGATGGAGAAGGACGGGGATCAGGGCCAGCCACGACGCCGCGAGGTCCATCACGGCCCCGCGTGCGACGTTTCCCCATTGGATGCCATCGAGCATGCCCTCGGGTTCGATCGGAGTGTCGCCAGGGCCCATGGCCATCTCACATCATACCAGCTGGCCGCCGCGCGCTACGATCAGCAGGCCTGCGCCGCCGCGACCTGCGGCCCGCCATCCCGGGAGGGAGCCATGAATAGAGCCACGACTCGAGCCGGTATCGCGATGGGAGCCTTCGGCCTGATCTGGGTCGGTTGCGTCCAGACCACCTACACCGACGCAGACCTTGCCGCCAAGGAAGTCGAGAGCACCAAGGCTGCGCGCACCCAGGCGAACCTGGACGAGGAGGTCGGCAACGCCGGCGGGCAGGGCCTCGAATCGATCGAAGAGGAGCGCGAGGACATGGCTCGCTAGCGGGCTGATCTCAGGGGCATTATTCGAGAGTCGGCGCCGGAAGATCGAACTCGAGGTGGATGTCTTTCGGCTCGAGTTCGAACAACGCGGGGTCGAGGCTGCCCGCGACCCGACACCCGCGGTGGAGATAGAAGCCCACGGTGTTTTCGGAAGGCGTGGCCGAGATGTAGAGCTGGCGAGCGCCCAGTTCGCACGCTCTTGCCACAGCACGGTCGAAGAGCACGACGCCGAGGCCCGCCCCGCGGTGCCGCTGGCTCACATGAAGGAACTTGAGCTGGAGTTGGTCGCGAGCGGGCCCGATGAACCGACTCTCGAGGACCGCCGCACCGATCAGTGTGGCCCCGACGAAGGCCCCGTAAGCCGTGCCCCCCTGATCCACGCAATCGAGAAGCAGCGGGCCGTACTCTTCGGGCTCGCCCGCAGGCCAGCCCGTTACGTCGTGGCGCTCCGGCCGGAGCGTGAGCTCGCCCTTCTCACAGGAATAGATCGCGTCGATCACCTCCGCGCGGTCGATCGACCAGAGGCGCTCGATCTCATCTCGCTCGATCTCACGAAGCTCGGGCCGAAGCGCTTCACCCATTGGGTGGCCCTCACTCTCCGCAGCGCTTCTTGCCGCGCTGCTTTCCCGAGGAGCGGGTTTCCACCGTCGAAAGGCAATCGTCGATCCGTTCGATCAGGTCCGCCTGCTCGGAGGCGGACGTCACGCACATCCGAACGAACTCGTCTGAGAATCGGACGTCGGCGAAGACGCCAGCGGGGTCGTCGTGGAAGTGCAGGAAGGAACGCGACTTGAGCGAGAAGACGCCCGGGCGCGTTTCACGAAGCCCAGCGCGTGCACGGAGTTCGGTGAGCAGCGGAGCGATGCGTTCGAGAGTCTGCGGTCCGGCGTGCTTCATGGCTGTCGAGCCAATCGGATCTCGGCGCCCGACAAGTCCTCGGCAGAGAGGAAGACACCGCCGTCCGAGGCCAGCAACGTGAAGGCGATCTGCGGCTGCCCGCGGGGTTTGGCCGGGATGCCGGTCACCACGAAGATTCCGAGCGCATGGTTCTCGGAAGCGCGACTCGCGGCCCCGCGGAAGAACGAGACCGAGATCTCGACCTGATCGTCCACGGCGGTACTGAAGTTGAAGGTCGTCTCGCACGGCATCGCGCAACCGGGTTCGAGAAGCGGGGCAAAGACGCCGTCGTGTGTCTCGATCCCGATCGACTGGGCCAGTGCGCCGTTCTGGATCGCAGGAGAGTCGCGTTCTACGACGATCATGCCATCCGGTGTGGAGGCACCGCACCCAGCGAGGATCAAGACGATGAGAACCCGGGCCTTCGAGCAGTGGATCATGGGTTTCAACCTGTGAAGATGGAGTCGCTGTGGACGAAGCAAAGGCTGTTCCCGAATGGGTCGGCCACAT
>JAFDDA010000167.1 GCA_019311105.1 Deltaproteobacteria bacterium | reverse complement strand
CTCGGCGAGGTGCACCTCCAGCAACGCCACGGCGTCGCGGAACGACGCTTCGATCTGCGGCGCCGTCGCTTCGTTCGAACCGACGAACCAGACGCGGTCCACCATCCGCTTGCAGACCATCTGGACGACGCCCGCGTGCTGATCTTCGCCGGCGTCCGCGGGCAGCATGTTGCGGGCGATGCGACCGGCCGACGCGATCTGGTCGACCTCGCGGGCCCACCGGTAGTGGAACATCCACTTGTTGCCCCACTCGTCACCGAACTCTTCGAGTAGGGTCGAGACGAAGCCGGCGACCGGGTCGCCCGGGTGGACGCTCGGCTCGGGGTGCTCGGCTTCGACGCGGTCGAGGATGGGCGTCGAGTCCTGGAGCCCCTGCTCGTCGGGCGTCACAACCAGGGGGATGATCGGGATGCGCGCGTGCTTCTTGTATTCGGGCTCCGCCTCGGCGTTGCGGAGCACCCATTGGTGCGGGATGTCCTTGTAGCGGAAGTAGGAGCGGACCTTCACCGAGTAGGGGGAGAGTTCGGCTCCAAAGATTCGGTAGGGGGCGGGCAAGCGGGAGCTCCTTCAGACGGCATTCTGGCACGGAGCCCCAACGAAGGCGAGAGGGCGCCGTCTCAATATTATGGCATAGTATATGCCAATAATACCACGAGGGGCGACGCGCCACGTCCTCGGGAGCTCCCATGGCCCGCATCCTCTTCAGAGTCGTCTTGATTGCACTCGGCCTCGTCGTCGTCGCCGCAATCGCACTCCGTCAGCCGGCTGTCCAGGATCGGGTGATGGGTCGCGTCATCGGGACCGCCCTCGCCCGAAACCAGGTGCCCTTCCGCGGCGATGCACTCTCGGCGCTCCTGTGTGGAAGTTCGGGCCCCCTGCCCCACGCGACCCGCGCGGGCCCCTGCGTCGCCGTCTCGGCCGGCGGCCGCACCTTCGTCGTGGACGTCGGCCGCGCGACGGCGAACCGGGCCGCGCTGCTCGGCCTCGACTTCGCTTCGGTCGGCGGCGTCCTCCTGACCCACTTCCATTCGGACCACATCCAGGATCTCGGCGAATGGAACCTCCAGACCTGGGTGGCCGGCCGTGCGGCCCCGCTGCGTGTGTTCGGCCCGCCCGGAGTCGAAGGAGTGGTCGCTGGGTTCGCGCAGGCGTACGAGCTCGACACGGGCTATCGGACGGCGCACCACGGTGCGGACCTGTTGCCTCCGGCCGTCGGGGCTCTCGAGGCCCACATCGTTGCAGGGCCGGAAGCGACCGGCGCAAGCGAGGTCGTCCTCGACGAGGGCGGGCTACGCATCACGGCCTTCGCCGTGGATCACAACCCGGTGAAACCGGCCTACGGCTATCGGTTCGACTACCAAGGGCGGTCCGTCGTGGTGAGCGGCGACACCGCGCTCGACCCGCGCGTCATCGAGGCTGCCCGCGGCGCAGACGTCCTCTTTCACGAAGCCCAGGCGAACCACATCGTCGAGCGCATCGGGGTCGCCGCAGCGGCTGCGGACCGTCCACGTCTGGCGAAGATCATGAGCGACATCCCCGACTACCACACGAGCCCGAGCGAAGCGGCGGAGATTGCGAACGCGGCCGGGGTGAAGCTCGTCGTCTTCTACCACCTGACGCCCCCACCGCCGGTCCGTCTCGTCGAGCAGATCTACGCACGCGATGTCGACGGTGTTCGCAATGACGGTTGGCTGTTGGGCGACGATGGTCTGCTCGTCGAGTTGCCCGTCGGCTCCGACGAGGTCGAGGTTCGCTAGCCGAACAAAGCCTCGCAACCTGTGCCGGCGAGTGCCGCGTCGAGGTCGGATCGGTCGGCGGCCGAAAGGGCGGCTCGCCCTTCGCGAAGCCATCCCAAACACTTTCCTTGATAGGGGAAGGGTCGTTGCACCCAGGCCTTGCCATCGATCGTGCAATCCACCTGATCGGCGCCGCTGGCGAGGGCGTCGGCGTTCGCCAACAGGAACGGCACGTAGACACGGCCGATCTCTTCGAGTAGGCCCCCCAGACACTCGCGCGCGTCGCTTCGCGCGAGCCAGTGTCCGTCCTCGGGTTCGAGTCCGGAGAGTTCCTCGACGAGGTCGACCCATGCAGCGACCCGAGGTGCCTCGGCGAGTGCTACGGCGGCCGGCGTCGGGTCGAAGGTGGCGAGTTGCGTGAGCTGGCCGTAGAGGGCGAAGTCTGCGCTGCCGGGCCGCGCGCCCATCACGAAGCGCGAGCCGGTGAGCCGTGCGTCGAGGCATCCGAGCAGGCGGTGATAGCTCGCTTCGATGACGGGCCCGGTCGTCTCGTTCGAGCCGACGACCCAGAGCCGCTCGATCTGACGCTCGGCGAACTGCTGGCCCATGGCGACTGCGGTTTCTTCGGGCATCTCACTCGCGAACCAGCGCGGGAGGATGCGCGCGGCCTTGTCGATGTCCGCCGCGTAGGCCCAGCGATAGTGGAACATGCACTTCGTCAGCCACTCGTCTCCATAGTCTTCGACGAGCGCATCGAGGAAAGCGATCACCGGGTCGCTCGGCACGACCGAGCGACCGGAGTACATCTTCTCGAGTTCGCGGATCAGGGGCGTCGTGTCGGTGCGCGCCTCGGGTGCGCCGTCGGGCCCCGGCAGGATGAGTTGCGGTAGCAGCTGGACCTTGGGCTTCGGGAGCGCTTTGGCTTCCGGCGTGCCGCGAGTGACCCAGGTGTAGGCGATGCGGCGGTAGCGAAGGATCGCCCGGAGCTTTCGGCTGTAGGGCGAACCGGGCGCGCCCACCATGCAAAGCGTTTCGTCGGCCATGGGGTCTCCTGGGTTCAGAGGTCGAGGCTCTCGACCAGGGCGAGGGCGACTCGTTTGTAGCTGGCTTCGGCGCGCTTGACCCCGAGCCGCTGCTCGATGCGAAGCCGCATCCACAACTCCGGCGAGAGTGCGGCATCGAGGGCTTCGCCCGCGTCGGTGCCGGCCGCTCCGAGCTCCGGCAGCCAGCGGCGCAGCTCGGCGCGGAGCTCGCGATGGTCCGAGCGCAGCTGGGCCTCGAGGAACGGGGAGTTCCAGCGTTGGATCTGGGTCGAGCGCCGGTAGGGCAGGATGCGTTCGAACAGGCGTGCACGCCGCCGCGCCAGCTCCCGTGCGCGCGTGGCGGGCGACCCCGCGATCGGGCGGCCCCGCAGGAGCGGTTGGATCTCTGCCCGCAACCGGGCCGAGACCTCGGCGAACAGGCTTTCCATGTCCGAGAAGTGTCGGAACACGGTCCGGATCCCCACGCCGGCGCGATCAGCCACCTGCTGAGCCGTGGGGATCGGCGTTCCTTCCCCGACCAACGCGACCAGCGCATCCACGATGGCTTCGCGGCTTCGCTCGGCGCGTAGGACACGGCCGTCCGTCCCTTTCGCGGCTCGGCTCGCCACGGGTCAGCCCCGCGCGCCGAACAGGATGTGGATGATCGCCGCCGCCAGTCCGAGTAGCAGGGCGAGCCAGACTCGCGGGCCGAAGAACGCCATCCCCGGCGTCGCCGGGAAGGCCAGCGTGTGGGTCATCGCAACGAGTTTGTAGGCATGGATCGGCCCGAAGGAGGGGTGCGCCGCGAGCTCGGCCATGTCGCGCCGGCTGCGGTAGCGGATCATGCCCACGAAGCTCCAGCCCGGGTCGGCTTCGACCCCCCAGTGCTCGACGTAGCCGCCGGCCGCGCGCGCAAAGAAGGCCGGGTGGCCGGCGCGACCGAAGAGCTTGCGCATGAAGGGGCCGGTGTACTCCCGGAGCACCTCCGGAGCGGGGCGCAGCTCGCCCGTGTTCGGGTCGGCCACGGGCTCCTTCGGCAGGCGAGCGAGGTTCGCCATGAAGAACTCCTTGCCGTCGTCGTTCTCCAGGAACCTCCGGACCACTGCGAGGCGTTCGGGTGTCGTCTCTTCGGCCCTGGCTTCGAGCCGGGCCATGAAGCCGTCGACCTCTTCGGTGGTGAGAGGCCCCGACCAATTCACATACCAGAACGAGAAGAGCGCGTAGAGCCCGAGGGCTCCGAGCCAGATCCAAAGCGGCGCCATGCTCCCTCCTTGCCAGATAGTGACATTATCCATGCCAATACCTGGGATGCAAGAAGCGAGGCCCGTGCGAGAGCCAGCGGAGCCGAGCCTACTGCGCGATGGCCTTCCAGTGGAGCTCGATGCGGGCGGATCCGGTTTCGGGGTCGAACCCGGTCAGGCGGGTCTCGCCCGAGGTGCGGCACAGGATGAACAGGGCGTGGATGCCGCTCGCGATCGACTCGAGCCAGCGCCGACCCTGAGTCAACTCCGTCGGGAGCCAGCGGGCGTGGAGCGCGGCGCTCGTGTCGCTCAGGCGCTCGACACTCCACTCGCCGCAGTCCTTGAAGATCAGCCGCAGCGCGCTCGGGATCCAACGCACGAGCACCGCCGGGTCGAGACCCAGGGTCCGGATGCCGCCTTCGACGAATCCGCGCCACAGGGGTGTCGAGAACTGGCTCGTGATCTGGTCGGCCTGGAACTCGTGGGCGCGTTTCGGGCCGAGGCCCTTCTCCAGGGCGTCGATCATGCGGACGTTGAGCGCGGCGGAGAGCCAGCTCAGTCGGCCCGCGGCATCGATCTCGGTGAAGAGCTCGGGGTCGGCCGCCAGCACCTTCTCACTGGGGGCGCCGAGCAGCTCCACCCGTGCGGCGAACTGCTTCATGTAGGTGGCCTGTACCTTCGGCGGACCCATGCACCTTCTCTTCGACCGTCGAGGCCCCCTTCTTGATGGGACCATCTCGGACGCGTCGGTGTCCACTGGAAGAGGCCCGGGACGGGTGTCTCCGCTGCCCTCCCGCGCCACTGCGCTCGAGGTGCACGGGTGCTGCCGAACGACACCGCACTCTGCGACCGCTGCGGCCTGCACACGGATCCTCGGCCGTCGTTCCGCAGAACCGGTCGCTTACACCTCGAATCATCTCGTCGAACGAATCCTCACTCAACCGCTCTCGAGGCGAGCGCAAACACGTTGGATCCGCTCGGCGCCTATCGCTGAGGTCGCTACGGTGGGCTCGCCGCGTTCGTCGATCGGCGAATTCGCTGAGGTAGGCTCCGCCCATGTCCCAGAGCCCCCTCGACCTGTCCGGCGTCTTCGAACTCGAGGCCCACGGCCCCGACACATTCCTCGGTGAAAGCCCGGCCTACTCCTGGGGCCGGATCTACGGCGGGCTCGTGATCGCCCAGGCGCTCTGGGCGGCGACCCAGACGGTGCAGCCTGAACACTCGGTCCATTCGCTCCATGCCTACTTCATTCTCGGCGGCGACCTGGCCGAGCCGGTCCGCTACGAGGTCGACCGCGTGCGCAACGGGCGGTCGTTCACCACGCGCCGGGTGATCGCGCGCCAGAGTGCGGGCGCGATCCTCACCCTTGGCTGCTCGTTCCAAGCGGCAGAAGATGGGCCCGAGACCCAGAGCTTCGACTTCCCCGCCGACGTCCCGGCGCCGGAATCTCTCGAGCAGCAGTGGGACGGCGGGGTCGACCGGCGCGACGCGAAGCTGCCGAAGAGCCCGCCGCGCTCGTGGACCTGGGCGCGCTACCCCGACCCGCTGGGCGATGACCCTCGGCTTCATGCCTGCGCGCTCGCCTACCTGTCGGACCTGAACCCGATGAGCGCGGTCGGGGCGTGCCACCCTCAAGAGCTCACCGAGAAAGACTGGGAATGGCTGATGGGCGTGAGTCTCGACCACGCGATGTGGTTCCAGCGGCCGGTGCGGGCCGACGACTGGGTGTTGATGGATCTCCAGGGCCACGGCTTGATCCGCACGCGCGGGCTCGCCACCGGGCCCGCGTTCATGCCTGACGGCACCCACGTCGCGACCATTGCTCAGGAGTGCCTGCTCCGGGATCGCCGCAAGCGCGGCTAGCCGCCCGCCGGAAGCGGGGCCAGGCGTCGGCCCCGGGCCACCCGAAATCAGGGTGTTCCGGCGACTTCTGCCGATGGCTCGACACCCAGCCCCCCGATCCGGGTACCTACCTTCCATGGGTTTCCAGGTTCGAGCGTGCTTGCGGGCGGCAGCTCTGGGAGGGGCGTGCCTCCTGGTGTCGGGGGCCCATGCCGACTCGATCGAGTCCGCTCCTGCGGTCGCCGTCCCGGCCGTCTCGGCACGCCCGCCGGTTCCGACGCCCGCCGATGGGCTCGAGAGCTTCCTCGCGGAGATCCGAAGCGAGGCGCGAACCCGTGGGATCTCGGTGGCGACCCTCGACTCGAGCCTCGTCGACATCGTCGATCGGCCTCAGGTGATCGAAGCGGATCGCAGCCAGCCCGGCGCCCCGGCCGGCTTCTGCCAATATCTGTCGAAGCGCCTCACGTCCACCCGCATCGCGCGCGGCAAGCGCGTGCTCGAAGAGAACGAAGCCCTGCTCGCCGGCATCACCGCGGCCTACGGCGTGCCGGCACGTTACGTCGTGGCGCTCTGGGGCCTCGAAACGAACTTCGGCGACTACCAGGGCGACCACCCGCTGTTCGACACGCTCGTCACCCTGGCCCGCGACCC
>JAFDDA010000246.1 GCA_019311105.1 Deltaproteobacteria bacterium | reverse complement strand
AACGTCCTGGCCGGTCTCTTCGAGGGGATCCAGCCCGCGCTGACGGCGCGGGCGCCTCTCGTCGAGCGCATCGATCTCGCCGTGTCGGCCTGGATCGACTACGTCGGCAACCGTCCGACCTTTGCGCGCCTGCTCCTCCGCGAAATTGCGGGTGCGTCGGACCCGTCGGGCCCCGCAATGCTGAAGCACACACTCCCCTTCGTGCAGCTCGTCAAGGACGTGATCAGCGACGCGCGCAACGAGCCCCGCCCGTTCCATTCGCCCGTCGACCCCGCCCATCTGGCCAGCACGATCGCAGGGGCGACGGTCTTCTTCGTGTCGGCCATGCCGACGCTCTTCCCCGCGCTCGGCTTCGACCCCCTTGCCAAGGAGCAGCTCGACGCGCACCGCGCCGAGGTCCTGCGCATCACGCACCGCCTGCTCGGCGTGAACGGCGACGGCCCCGCGCACTCGGGTTCCGAGGGCGGCGCGTGACGGCGGACCTCGTCTCGGGCTTGCTCGCGGCGCAGGACCGCGCCGAGGGGCAGGCTTCCTTCGACGCCTTCAATCGTGCCACCGGCATGGGGGCGGTGCGCGACCCCTACCTAGCCTTGCCCGTGATCTTCGACCCGGCCTAGCCCGCCCGAACCGAACTCCACCTACGACGAGAGAAGAGGAGACCCTTGAGCGCGACCTATCTGCTGGGATTGGACGTGGGCGGTGGCGGAGGCCGCTGCCTCCTGGTCGATGCCGAGAGCGGCGCGAGCCTTGCGGCGTCGCGTCGCTGGGAACACCCGGTGGTCGAGGGCACGGGGGGGACGGGTTCGAGCGTCGATCTCCCAGGCCTGTGGCGCAAGCTCGGCGAAGCCTCGCGCGAAGTCATGGCACGCGCTGGCGCGAAGCCGGGACAGGTCGCCGGAGTGTCCGCCAGCGCCATGCGGTTTGGCAGCGTGGTCGTCGATGGGGCCGGCGAGGCGATCCAGTCGGGGCCGAACCGCGACGCCCGCGGTGCCGGCGAGGCGATCGCCCTCGCCGTCGAACACGGCGAAGGCCTCGCAGCCGCGACCGGGCACTGGCCGGCGCCGATCATGCCCGCGGCACGCTTGCTCCATCTGAAGAAGAACGACCCCGCCGGCTTCGAGCGCGCGGCGAGCCTCCTCGCACTCAACGACTGGCTGATCTTTCGCCTCTGCGGAGCCATCGCCACCGACGCCAGCATGGCTGGAAGCACCGGCCTCTACCGCGCCGATGAGCGCGGCTGGGCGTGGGAGTGGATCGATCGCCTGGGCCTTCCACGCGAACTCTTCCCCGAGGTTCGCGACGCCGGGGGTCGCGCCGGCGAGTTGTCGACGGATGCGGCCGAGGTGTTGGGGCTCGCGGCGGGCACCCCGGTCGGGATCGGCGGGGGCGACACCCAGTGCGGGCTGCTTGGCTCGGGCGTGACCGCGGCTGGAGGGATCGGCGCCGTGGCCGGCACGACCACGCCCGTCCAGCTCGTCTGCGCGCAACGTCCGAACGACCCGGAGTTCCGGCTGTGGGTCGGGCATCACGTGGTCCCGGGTCTCTGGGTTGCCGAGAGCAACGCCGGGCCGACCGGCGAAGTGTTGGATTGGGTCGGGCGGTTTCTCGCACCGGATGCACCCAACCCGGCCGCGCGAGTGCTGGCCGAGGCCGCGACCGAGCCGCCGGGTGCTCGCGGTCTGCGTTCGACCCTGGGTGCCCAGGTCGGCAACGCTCGGGCGCTCTCGCTGCCGGTGGGCGACCTCACGATCTGCCACATGGCCACGGAAGGGGAGGCGGGCCGCCCGGCCTTCGCCCGTGCGGTGGTCGAAGGCATGGCGTTCGCCCTGCGCGGAAACGTCGAGCCGCTGCTCGAAATCGGCGGAGCGGCAACCCACCCTGCACTTCACATGACCGGCGGGATGTCCCGCAGCGACATCTGGAACCAGCTCGCGGCGGACGTGCTCGAACGACCGGTCCGCGTCGGCCCGCAGCCCGAGGCCACGAGCCTCGGCGCGGCGATCTGCGCTGGGGTCGCCGCCGGCGTCTTCGAAAGCCTCGAGCGCGGTGCGGCCGCTCTGGCGGAGCC
>JAFDDA010000166.1 GCA_019311105.1 Deltaproteobacteria bacterium | reverse complement strand
GCCACCCGGTCCGCCTCGAGGCCAACAAGGTCTGGTGGACGATCCGATGAGCGGCGAGGCGCTGAGGGTCGGTGTGCTCGGGGCCGCACGGATCGCGCCCATGGCGCTGCTGCGTCCGGCGCGGCAGGTGCCGGGGGTCGAAGTCTCGGCCGTGGCCGCGCGCGACGTCGACAAGGCGCGACGCTTCGCCCGCAAGCACGGCATCCCGCGCGTCTTCGAAAGCTACGACGCCTTGCTGGCCGACCCCGACGTCGACGCCGTCTATGTGCCGTTGCCGAATGGGCTCCACGCCGATTGGACGATCCGCGCCATCGAGGCCGGCAAGCACGTCCTGTGCGAGAAGCCCTTCACGGCCAACGCGGGTGAGGCCGAGCGCGTGGCCAAGGCGGCGCGGGCCAGCGACCGCGTGGTGATGGAGGCGTTCCACTGGCGCTACCACCCGTTGGCGGAGCGCATGATCGAGATCGTCTCGAGTGGCCGGCTCGGAAGGATCCGCCGCATCGAGACGAACATGTGCGTCCCGCTGCCGCTACCGGGCGACATCCGCTACCGCCTCGACCTCGCCGGTGGCGCGACGATGGACACCGGCTGCTACGCGATCCACATCCTTCGCCACCTGGCGGAGGAGGAGCCGGTGGAGGTGACGTCGGCCAAGGCGTTGCTTTCGTCGCCACGGGTCGATCGCGCCATGGACGCGGAAGTCCGCTTTGCCGATGGCCGGGTGGGCCGGATCGCCTGCTCACTCTTTTCCGCAAAGATCTTGAAGATGAGCGCGCGGGTCGTCGGCGACGCCGGGCAGCTCGACGTCTTCAACCCGGTGGCGCCCCAGGTCTACCACCGGCTGAAGCTTCACACGGCGGCCGGCACCGAGGTCGAGCGTCTGACGCGCGACCCGACCTACCTCTTCCAGCTCCGCGCCTTCGAAGCCGCGGTGCGCGACGGCGCGCCGTTCCCGACCGGCGTCGACGATGCGGTCGCCAACATGCGGCTCGTCGATGCCATCTACGAGAAGTCGGGCCTGGGGCCGAGGGGTTAGATGCGGGCCGTGTGGCGCAGCCTCGTCGCGGTCGTGGCGGTCGCTCTGTTGGCGGCGGCGGTCTTCCTCATCCCGACGATCTGGGGCAAGCCGTGGAAGATCGAGCACTACTACCTGCGTGTGCTCGCCGAGTTCGTGATCGAGCACCCGATGCTGCTCTCCTATGCACGCATCCTCGAACCCTACGGCCTCGACTTCCACTCCGATGACCTGGAGGACCTCTCGGTCGACGGCACGAGGCGCATGGCGGCGCAAGCCGGCGAGTTCCTGGAGGGCCTGCGCGCCTACGACTACGACGATCAGACCGAGGCTCAGCGCGTCTCCACCGACGTACTCGCCTGGTTCCTCGAGGCGCGTCGCGCAGGCGAGCCCTACCTCTTTCACGCGTACCCCGTGAACCAGTTCCAGGGCCTGCAGAGCACGCTGCCCGACTTCATGATCAACATCCACGCCATTCACGACCTGGGCGATGCGCGCAACCACGTGGCGCGGCTCGAAAAGTTCGGTGTGGCTCTCGACCAGATGATCGAGCAGATCGAGTACCGCGAATCGCTGGGCGTCCTGCCGCCGCGCTTCGTCATCTCGGCCGTGATCGAAGAGATCGAAGGCTTCGTGGGTTCGCCTGCGGAAGAGAACCCGGTCTACATCGACCTGGCCGACGACCTCGCGAAGCTCGACCTCGACGAAGACGAGATCGAGTCCGTTCTCGACGAGGCCCGTGCAGCCCTCAGCAACGTCGTCTTCCCGGGGTACGAACGCCTGGCCGCCGTGCTCCGCGAGCAGGAAACCCGGGCGAGCGATGACGCCGGTGTCTGGAAGCTCCCGGACGGGGATGCGTACTACCGCTGGGCGCTCCGTTGGCACACCACGAGCGACCTCACGCCGGACGAAGTCCACGCGCTCGGTCGTGCCGAGGTGGCGCGCATCCGCGAAGCCATGCGGGAAGCCTTCGCTGAGACGGGCCTCGAGGTGGGTGACCCCATCGTCGCCCTCGGCGCCCTGGCCGAAGACGAGCGCTTCCTCTACGGCGGCGACGACGCGGCTCGTGAAGCGATCCTCACCGACTTCCGGTCCATGGTGGAGGACGCCGAGCGGCGCCTGCCGCCGCTCTTCGGTCGGCTCCCGAAGGCGCCCGTCTCGGTGGAGCGCGTCCCTCCCTTCAAGGAGGCGGGCTCCGCCGGGGCGTACTACAACCCGCCGTCCTTCGACGGGACGCGCCCCGGCACGTTCTACGCCAACCTGCGCGACCCGCGCGAGGTGCAGAAGTTCGGCATGCGGACGCTCACCTACCACGAGGCGATCCCCGGCCATCACCTCCAGATTGCCCTCTCCTGGGAGATGGAAGGGCAGCCGTTCTTCCGGCGCGTCATCCCCTTCACGGCGTTCACCGAGGGGTGGGCGCTCTACGCCGAACGGCTTGCGCTCGAGGAAGGCTGGCACCCGACGCCCTACGACCGGCTCGGCGCGCTGCAGGCCGAGATGTTCCGCGCCGTGCGGCTCGTGGTCGACACCGGGCTGCATGCGAAACGCTGGAGCCGCGACCGTGCCTTCAACTACATGCTGCGTCAGACGGGCCAGCCGCCCATCGAGGTCCAGGCCGAGATCGACCGCTACATCGTGATGCCCGGCCAGGCCTGCGCCTACAAGATCGGCCAGCTCCGCATCCTCGCTGCACGGGACCGCGCGCGCGAGCGACTCGGCGCGCAGTTCGACCTGCGCGCCTTCCACGACCTCGTGCTCGGCCAGGGCGCCTTGCCACTCGCGGTCTTCGAGCGGGTCGTGGAGAACTGGGCCGCCAAAGGCGGAATCTGAAAAGGGGTGACGAAGGGGACGGTTCTCTTTGATGACGAAACCAGGGACCAGTCAGGACGCCAGGGTCTTGGTGGTTTCGTCATCAAAGAGAACCGTCCCCTTCGTCACTCCTTCGTCAGGAGTGGCGGCGGGAGAGGGCTAGGCCGCCTAGGACGAGCACGAGAGCGGCGACCGCCGACCCCCTCACTTGCTCGCCGAGCAGGGCGGCCCCCGCCAGCAACGCCACGATCGGAATCACGAAGTTGATGTAGGAGAAGAACGTGGGGCCGGCCGATGCGACGAGCCGGAAGTAGACGATCGTGGCGCCGGCGGTGGTGACCAGCCCGAGCCAGACCACGGCCAACCAGCTTTCCCGCGAGGCTTCGATCGACCAAGGACGCTCGACGAAGGCGGCGACGGGCCCGATCACCAGTGCCGCCACGCCGAGTGTCGCGGCGGACGCGACGAGGGCGTGGGTCGGCGGAAGATGCCGCGTCAGGATCGCGTTGGTGGCGTAGCAGAGCGCGCCGAACAGGATGGCGAGTTGCCGCAGGAGGTCACTGGGTGCGCCGCCGATCTCCAGCAGTGCCTCGGGCCCGGTCAGCACGGCCACGCCCGCAAAGCCGAAGAGGAACCCCAGCGTCTTGCCGCGCGTCATGTCCTCGCCGGGGACGAAGAAGTGCGCGAGCACGAGCGTCGCAAGCGGCATGACACCCATCAGGATGCCGGCGAGGCCGCTCGGGATTCGCTGCTGCCCCCAGCCGATCGCGAAGAAGGGCAGGCAGTTGCCGACGATCCCGAGGGCGAGGAACCAGAGCCAGATGCGCCCCCGCGGCAAGCGACGCCCGCTCGCGTAGACCGCCGCGACGAGCACCACGGCGGCGAGGACGATGCGCGAGGCCGCCACGGTCAGAGGGGGCAACGTTTCGACGGCCGTGGCGATGAAGAGGAAACCCGTTCCCCACACGGCGACCAGGATGCCCAGCAGGATCCAGTCTTCGAGGGGGCGCCGCATGGGTCAGGCGGATGCCTGCTCTAGCGCTTCGATCTCGGCGGCAACGCGCTCCCAATCGCGATAGAGCTCGGCGACGGTGTCGCTCTGCTCGCTGCGTTCGGCTTCGAGGGTACGGACGGCGTCGCCGTCGCGATAGACGGCGGGGTCGCCGAGGCGGTGGCCGATCTCTTCGAGGCGGCCTTCGCCCTCGGCGATCTGGCTCTCGAGGGCGGTGAGCTTCTTGCGAGCGCGCGAGAGCCGGCGGGCGATCTCCTTCTCGCGTTCGCGGGCAGCGACGCGTTCGGCCTTCGACAGCTTGGGTTTCGCCTCGGCCAGCGGCGCCGCGGCGCTCGGGGTGGCCTCCATCTTGGCTTTGGCCGCCGACTTCGCTGCTGCCTCGGGCGTCCCATCCGCGAGCCCGTCGTCGAGGGAGCGATCGGCCCACTCCGTATAGGTGCCGAGGAATTCGTCGAGCTTCCCGGCCTTCACCTCCACGACCTTCGTCGCGACCCCGTCGATCAAGGTGCGGTCATGGGAGATGAAGATCAACGTCCCCTCGTAGTCGCGCAGCGCTCCTTCGAGCACCTCGCACGCGACCACGTCGAGGTGGTTGGTCGGCTCGTCGAGGACCAGGAAGTTCGAGGGCCGCAGCAGCATCTTCGCGAGTGCGAGGCGCGCCTTCTCGCCGCCCGAGAGCACCGAGACCTTCTTCTGGATGTCGTCCCCCGAGAACAGGAACGCTCCGAGATGCCCACGCAAACGGGAGTGGTCGTCGTAGCGCGCGACGCTCTCGAGCTCCTCGAAGACGCTGCGCGACGCATCGAGCTCTTCGAGCTGATGCTGGGCATAGAAGGCAGCCTTCACCCGGTGGCCGAGCTCGCGGGTGCCCGAGTCGAAGGGCAGCACGCCGGCTGCGATCCGCAGCAGCGTCGACTTGCCCGCACCGTTCGGGCCCACCAGGGCGATGCGCTCGCCCCGTCGGACCAGGAAGTCGACGCCGTCGTAGACCTCGGTCTCGCCGAAGCTCTTGCGGATGGCATCGAGCCGCAGCACGGCCTCGCCCGAGCGCTCGGGTGCCGGGATGCGCAGCCGCATGGCGCGCTTCTGTTCGTCGGCGACCTCGATGCGCTCCATCTTCTCGAGCTTTTTTACACGGCTCTGGACCTGGCGTGCCTTCGAGCTCTTGTAACGAAAGCGTTCGATGAAGCGTTCGGTCTCGGCGATCTCGCGCTGCTGGTTGCTCTGCTGGGCGAGCAACAGTTCACGTCGCTCGGCCTTCAGGCTGAGGTAGCGGTCGTATCCGCCTTCGTAGATCGTGAGGCGCGCGTTCTCCAGCTCGGCAATGCGTGTCGCCTTGCGCCGCAGGAACGTCCGATCGTGGGAGATCATCACCACCGCGCCACCGAACTCGTCGAGGGTCTCCTCGAACCACTGGATCGAAGGCAGATCGAGGTGGTTCGTCGGTTCGTCGAGGAGCAGCAGGTCCGGCGACGCGAGCAACAGCTTCGCCAGCTCCACGCGCATGAGCCAACCGCCGCTGAACGACGACAGCGGCCGCTCGCGGCGCTCGCCGTCGAAGCCGAGGCCCTCGAGCACGCGGTCGACCCGTGCCTCGCGCTCGAAGCCGCCTCCGAATTCGAAGGCGATGCGTGCACGGTCCCAGGCCTCGGCCACCTCGGCGGGGACTTCGCGGCCCTCGTGCCCGGCGCGCTCCATGGAGGCTTCGTGCTTGCGCATCTCGGCCTCGAGTCGGTCGAGTTCGGCGAGGGCGGTGGCGGCCTCTTCGTGGACGCTGATGTCGCGGCCCGGGTCGATCTCCTGGCGCAGCATGCCGATGCGGACGCTCCGCGGCTGAATGACCCGGCCTGAATCGGGAGGGTCTTCGCCGGCGGCGATCTTGAGCAGTGTCGTCTTGCCCGCGCCGTTCGCGCCCACGAGTCCGATCCGGTCGCCCCGGTTCACCAGGAGCGACACGTCGCGGAAGAGCGTCCGCACACCGAGCGAGCGGGCCACACCATCGAGCCGAAGCAGCATCGCGGGAGAGTAGGGCAGGGCGCCGTCGGGAGTAGCCCCGTTCGGCGCCATTCGAGGCGCCCGTCGGCCGACCTAGGGAATCAGCAGGACCTTGCCCGTGGTCTTGCGGCCCTCGAGCGCCCGATGCGCATCGGCTGCCTCCGCCAACGCGAAGCGCGCGCCGATGCGGACGTCGAGTTCGCCCCGGGCGACGGCGCCCAGGACGGCACCGGCGCGTAACTCGAGCTCCTCGCGGGTCGCCGTGTAGTGGAGGAGCGACGGGCGGGTCACGAAGAGCGAGCCCCCGTCGTTCAGCTTCTGGAGTTCGAAGGGCGGGACGCGGCCGCTCGACTGGCCGTAGAGGGCGAGGAGCCCGCGGGGCCGGAGCGACGCCAGGCTGCCCTCGAAGGTGGTGAGACCGACCGAGTCGTAGACCACGTCCACACCTCCGCCGCCGCTGAACTCGCGGGTGGCCGGGACGAAGTCCTGCTCCGTATAGCGGATGACCTCGTCCGCGCCGGCGCCGCGAGCCAACGCTTCCTTCTCATCCGTCGAACACGTGCCGATGACTCTCGCCCCCGCGGCTTTCAAGAGTTGGACCAACAGGAGGCCGACCCCCCCGGCCGCAGCGTGAACCAGCGCCGTGTCGCCGGACTTCGTCTCGCGCACGCCGTGGGTCAGATAGTGGGCCGTCATGCCCTGCAACATGG
>JAFDDA010000165.1 GCA_019311105.1 Deltaproteobacteria bacterium | reverse complement strand
GAGCGCGTCGCGGTCGAGCGGCGGGAGCGACTCGATCGCCTCGGCGTTCGAGTCGAGGGCGCGGGGGTCGAAACGATGCTCGGCGAATCGTTCGCGATAGAAGGGAACGTGCTGGCCGGCAAGCTGAACGATGGCCGCCAGTCGTCGAGCCTGCCGCTGTCGCCTCACCTCGGCGGCGTCCGTCGCCTCGGCGCGCAGGCGCGCGAGTTTCGGCCGGATGCTGCGGCCCTCCACACGCTCGGCCAGGGGGAAGATCAGGTGCGCGGCGACTCGACCGAGGCTCACGCTCGGCTGGCCGTGCGGTAGCGGTCCACCACCTCGCTGGGGGTACCGAGGGTTTCGATCTTGCCGTTGCGCAACCAGGCCACCTGGTTCGAGACTTCGAGGACCGTCTCCATGGCGTGGCTCACGAACAACATCGTGACGCCGCGGTCGCGAAACTCCTGCAGCTTCTCGGTGCACTTCTTGCGGAAGCGTTCGTCGCCGACCGAGAGCACTTCGTCCATCAGCAGGACGTCCGGGTCGACGTGGACGGCGACCGAGAAGCCGAGCCGCGCCACCATCCCCGAAGAGAACATGCGCAGGGGTCGGTCGACGAAGTCGCCCAGTTCGGCGAAGTCGAGGATCTGATCGAGGCGCGCGAGCACTTCGCGCCGCGGCAGGCCGAGCAGCACGCCGTTCATGATGGCGTTCTCGACACCGGTGAGTTCGGGGTGGAAGCCCGCGCCGAGCTCGAGCAGAGGGCACACACGCCCGTGGACGCGAACCTCTCCCGAATCCGGCCAAAGCACGCCCGCCACCAGGCCGAGCAGCGTGCTCTTGCCCGAGCCGTTCTGCCCGATCACGCCCAGGCACTGGCCCCGCTCGACCGAGAAGGACACGCCTTCGAGTGCCGTGTGGCGGCGCAGGTTTCGCCACGTTCTCACGGTGCGGGCCGGGTGGACGAGCAGGTTCTTGAGCCCGATCCCTGCGAGGCTGCCCGTGGCGTAGGTCTTCGTCACGTCATCGATCTCGATGGCGTAGCGCGCGGACGCACCGGTGCTCTGGAGTTCGCTAGACAACTTCAGCGAACCTCCACTGCAACGAGCGGTAGACGTACGCGCCAAAACCGACCAGCAGCAGGCCGCCCACGTAGGCCGCAAAGAGTGAATCGAGCGGCACTCGTGCTTCGAGGAAGAGGCTCCGCCAGCAGATGATCAGCGCCCCGGCCGGGTTGAACGAGATCAGCGCGCGGTACGCCTCGGGCACGCGGTCGGCCGGGTAGAGGACCGGCGTGGCATAGAACCAGATCAGCATCACCAGCGTCGTCAGTCGCTCGAGGTCACGCAGGAACAGGTTGAAGGACGCGATCACCAACGAGATGCCGAAGGCCACGATCAGCTGGGCCGCGGTCAGGACCGGCAGCCACAGCAGCCATTCGATCTTCGGCGGGAAGCCCTCGAAGAGCAGGAACGCCAGGATCACCGGCACGGCAAAGAGGAAGTGCGTCATGTCGGTGAGCGCGCCCGCCAGGACCAACGTCCAGCGCGGGAAGCGGACCTTCTTGATCAGCGGTGCGTTCTCGAGGAACCAGGACGGCGAAGCGTTGATGGAGTTCTGGAGCCACTGCCACGGGAAGAGCGCCGTGACCAGGACCAGGGCGTAGTGGTCGACCTCGAGCCGCACGATCTGCTTGAAGACCACGTAGAAGACCGCGGCGAAGGCGAGCGGATGGAGGACGGACCAGAAGTACCCGAGAAAGGAGCCCTTGTATCGGACCAGGAGTTCCTTGCCGACGAGCACGCGCAGCAGGTCCATCCAGTGGGGCATGCGGGCGCGGCTCCTGCTCGGTTGCGGTTGGCGTGTTGCGGGCTGGCCCGGTCCGGGGGCGAGCGGCGCCTAGCCTAGCATCCGACGACACCGAAGACGGGCGCGGCGGGCATTGGCGGCCCCTACGGCGAACACCATCAGGCGGTACGGCGGGCGGCGTCGGCCAGGGCCCGCCAGAGGAGGCGGCCATCGGCCGCGCTGCGCAGCGCCGCCCCGCGAGCCCGAATGCCCACGGCACGTTCTTCGAGCCCCTCGCGCTCGAGCAGCACGCTTCGCCACAGCGCCGCGAGCGCAGCGGGATCGCGTTCCGTGAAGAGCCAGCCCGCTTCACCGAGGGTTTCACGCACGGCCGGCGTGTCGAAGGCGAACACCGGTTTTTCGAAACCGAGTGCCTCGGCCAACGGGACGCAGAACCCCTCGTGTTGGCTCGCGCTGACGTAGGCCGTGCAACCTTGGTAGAGCCCCTTCAGCTGTGCGTCCGAAGGCTTCTCGATCACGTGGACGCGCGCTGCGGCCTCAGGCTTCAGCCGGGCCCGATGGGCCGCGACGTCGAAAGGCCCCGGCACGCCGGCCAGGGCGAGGTGGCACGTCGGGTCGGCGGCGGAATAGGCGGCAAAGGCGTCCAGGAGCAGGTTGAGCCCCTTGTGCGGAGCGAACCGGCCCACATAGAGTAGGAAGCGCTCGAACTCCGGGGGCGGCGGCGCGGCATCGACCTCGGCGAAGCGGGCGAGGTTCAGGGTCGGCGGTACGCGGCATCGACCTCGGCGAAGCGGGCGAGGTTCAGGGTCGGCGGTACGAGGTGGACACGCCTCGACTCCCCCACCGCCGCGCGCAGCTCCGCAGCGGTGAAGGACGTCGCCGCAATCAACCCGTCGAACCCCTCGAGCCGAGGCAGCCCCGCCTCGCCGGCCCGGCACGCAGCGGCCATGTCGGAGTCCTGGGCTTTGAAGAAGCGCGCCGGTGTGACGCCATGGTAGAAGCAGACCTTGGCCGCCGGGCTGTCGAGCACCACTCCGAGGTCGGGGTCGGCCACCGAGTATTGGTAGAAGACGAGGTCGCCCGCCCGCGCGTGCTTCGAGAGCGATTCCACCGGCTCGGCCACGCCCCAGAGCTCGGGGCCCATCTCTCGGGCGTAGAGCCGGGTATCGAACCCGTGAAGGCGGAGCGCTCGCAAGGCATCGAGTGCAAGGTTCCCGATGGCGTCGCCGACACGGATGTTGGTCGCCACGATGTGAACCCGAGCATCCGGTTCGAGATCGAGCGCCGGCGGTGCGAGAGCGCGCACGTAGCCGGGCGCTTCGAGCAGGGCTTCCGTGCCGTCGAGCGCCTCGTGGCTGCGATTCCGAGGACGACGTTCAACGCGACCCGCGTGGCGGCAACGAGGTCGAGATCCGGGTTCTCCCACGTGATTCTCAGGGGATGCCCGAGGACACGGACCGGCGGGTCCCGAGTCGGGTCGACTTCGATGGAGAAACGCCGCTCGCCCGAGGTCGCGAAGCTCCAATACGCGAAGTGGCCTTCGGGGTGGGCCGGGGTCGACGGGTCGTAGAGGTCGACCGTGACGTTGCAGCGGGCCGGCGGCGCCGCCGCGAAGCAGACGTCGAAGCGGAAGGGCTCGTCGCCAGAAATCTGCCCCTTGGCAGAGGGTGTGACGTGTGTGACGGGGCGGCTCACGACAGCGAGCCTAGCCCGCGGTGCGCCGAGTGCGCCCCGATCGCGTCGCGATGGGGCTAAGCGGCGCCCTGCGCGCGGCAGGCCGACGAAACGCTCCAAGCGGCGACGCCGTAGCAGACCGCCGCCAGGACCAGGGCGGCGGTGTAGCCGGCCGCCATCGAAAGGATCAGGCACAGCACGGAACCGATCACCGTGAGGAAGCCGTTGCAGGCCCAGGCCCACGGGACGAGGTCTGGCGAGCCCCGTTCGAGCAACCGGACCCCGAGCGGGAACGGGAGCCCGAGCGTGAAGCTCACCGGTGCGAGGACCAGGATGCCGACGGCCATCCGTGCCGTCGCGCCGAGGCCGAGCACGGTGGGCAGGCCAAAGCGCAGGAAGACGAGCGAGAGCAGCACCATCCCCACTACGGCACCCACGCTGCCGACGACCGCAGCCCGCGAGTCGAGCGCGATGCGCTGCGAGAAGTAGGCGCCCAGCCCGCCGAAGACGAGCACCGTGAAGAGCGTCACGGACATCGCGCGTGCGGGGCCGCCCACCACGATCATGTACTTCTGGATGAACACCAGCTCGACCAGGATGAAGCCCAGGCCCAACATCGAGAAGTAGGGGATCAGCCAACCGTTGCCGGCGATCCGTCCGCGCAGGCCCCCCAGTCGGACGAGCGGCAACACGATGAAGATCGCGGCCAGGATGCCCGCCTGGATGAGCGTCAGGAAGAGGATCAGGTAGCCCGAGTTCGGCGTGCGCAGGACGGCTGGGCCTTCCCAGTATCGCCAGAGAGCCCCCAGCGAGATTGCCTCGAAGAAGTAGGGGCTGTCATCGGTCGTCGGTTCGATGTTCGCGCGCGACACCCTGATCAGGAGGTCGCGTTCTTCGGGTGTGCTTCGGACCAATCGTTCGAGTTCGCCTCCGCGATTCTCGAACGGGTCGTAGTAGACGGGAAGCCTCGATTCTTTCGCCCAGGCGGTCAGCGCTGCGATCTGTGCGCGTGAAAAGGGTTCCTTCCCCACGATCACGTCGGACCACCGCTTGTTCGACACGATGAACGTACGGTCGGCGAGGCTTTCGATGCCTTCCGTCTCGAGGCCTGCGGCCAGGATCGAGACCACCCGCCGGGTCTGCCAATGGCTGGCGCGATGGATCCCCAGCACGCCACCGGGTGCGACGTGCTCCCACAACTCTCGGATGGCCTCGACGGTGTAGATGTAGGCGGTGTCGAGGGCGTTGCCTGCGCTAGCACCTGCCGCCGCCGTGTCGACGCCGGTGAGCCGCACCACGTCGTAGCGCCCGTCATCGAGAGTGAGGAAGTGGCGACCTTCTGCGGCAATCAGTTCGACTTCGGGCTCCGAGAACGGGTCGCCGATGTAGTCCGCGAATCGTTCGGTCACGAGCTCGACCGTCTTCGGGTTGATCTCTACCGCGGTCACATGGGAGGCGCCGTGGTGGCGGGCGACCAGAGTGTCGATCCCGCCGCCGGAGCCGATGATGAGCACCTTGGGTTCAGGCTTCGCGACCTGATAGGGCCCGGCGGTCACCACCCTTTCGAGGAACCATGGGTCCTGGCCGGCCTCGATCAGACGCGACGGGTTCGACCCGTCCATGTAGATCGTCCGATAGGCGACGGGCCGATAGAGGTCCGGGGAAACGCCACCGCCGAAGTTGAGCGGGATCTTGCGCGTCTCCAGCACGTCGATCCGCGCATGGAGCGACCACTGGGAGTGGAGGATCTTGTCCTCCAGCAGGCGGAGGGGCTTCGACATCGGAGGGTGGACGACCCACGGGTCCGCGGAGAGCACGAAGGCCGATAGCGCGAGGAAGCCCGCGGCCGCGCCCCCGTGCAGCCAGCGCCCGGCGCCCCCGGCAAAGGCCACCGCCGCCGCCGCGCCGGTCGCACACGCGAGCACCACGGTCGTCGGAGCACCGATGTTCTCGAGCAGGAATGGCATGGCCATCGCGCCGATCCCGGCCCCCACGAGGTCGGCGAAGTAGAGGGTGTTGATCTGGGCGGCGTGCAGCGTGAAGAGCCGACAGATCGCGAGGCCGGCAAAGAAGAACGGCGTCGCCGAAAGCAGGTACATCGCGACCATCTTCAGGGCGTTGCTGCGATCGGCCAGGATTTTGGCGGGCTCCACGTCGAGGCGCGTCACCAACATCACGCACACGATGGTCGCGACACCGAACAGCGTGCAATGAAGCGCGAGGAAGCGCCGCGTCGCCTCCGCTGAGTCGTCGAACTTGGAGATGGCCGCGATGGAGCCCGCGGTTCCGAACCCGAGCAGTGCCGTGCTGATGACCAGGAACGTGTAGTGGTTCCAGAGCATCACGGAGAAGATCCGGGTGAGCGCCACCTCGAGCATCAGGACGGCGGCGGCGATCAGGAAGATCCCGACGTGATGCGAGGCTTCGGCGCGCACGTTTCCTCCGGGTGGACCGGGAACACCCGGCAGAAGCGGACCCGGGATGATCGCTCGACGCCCCGAACCGAGCAAGCTGGAACGGCCAGGACGACGGGCCGTTACGTGCTGCGGGCGAATGATTCGAACGCGTTGCAGCCACGCTACGCGCCGGTTGCGTACCGGGTGCGCTCGGCGAGGTCGGGCCAACCCTACTCGCGTGGCGCGCGCGTCGATGGGGCTCTTCGCAATCTTTGAGAAGGAGGTCTCTCCTGGGGTGAGCGAGGGGAGTCGAACCCCCGACCTCCTGGACCACAACCAGGCGCTCTAACCAACTGAGCTACGCCCACCGCACGGAGAGAGGCCGAAGCTAGTAGCAGCCCCAGGGCGTGTCAAACCCCTCACCCGGCTCCCGCGCTCGTTGCCAAAGCGCCGGATTGGCTAGCTTTCCCCACTCGCCCCGGTAGCTCAGCTGGATAGAGCGGCTGCCTTCTAAGCAGCGGGTCGCAGGTTCGAGTCCTGCCCGGGGCGCCAGTCTTTGCGGTGACTTACGCGCGGTGCGCCGGGTTCGTTTCTTGGCAGGGGCCGTATAGGGCCGTGGGGCCGTGCTGGATGCCGCGTGATGTCGCTCTATGCCGCGGGATTCCGCGTCGTGAGGGCAACCCCGCGTCACTCCTCGGGGCCTTCGGGATCTTCTAAGCAGCGGAAGCCCGACCTAACCGCCTCAGTCGAGGACCGCGCCGAGAGCGCGCTCGACCACCGCACCGCCGAGCCATGAGCCGATGGAGAGGACGACGAGCGCGCCGAAACGCAGCCACGTCGAGGGATCGAAGGGCCACTCGCGCACGGCAGACACGCGCGCCTCCCAGGCCAGGAGTCCCGGGAGTACCGCTGCACCCGCCTCGGCGTTCGCACCGTCGGAGGCCAGCGCTACGTCGCAGGCCGACGCGATGCGCTCGCGCAGGCGCACTAGCTCCGCCTCCTTGGCGGCACGGATCCTTCGGTGAACGGTCAGCGCCGGGCCGAAAAGCGCTGCGGTTGCGACCGCGAGCGTCACGGCGACGGACACTAAGAGAGGCGCTAGGCGCACGAAGTCGAGTGCAAGCAGGGAGACGATGGAGCTGGCCGCAGCCCAGTAGAAGGCGTGGCGAATTCCGACGTGGGCGAAAGGAGCGAGCGCCGCGCGGTCCAGCAGGGGTATTGATTCGATGCAGCTGACGATCCGCGCGATGGCGCGGTGGGCCATCCACGTGCGCTGGCCGGAGTAGATCATCGCTGCGACTAGGAGGGTATTCGAGCCCAGCGCCCACATGAGGTGCGCAGGCTGGTCGTTTCGAAGGGCGTTGACCGGATCCGTGGTGCTTCCCAAGTAGCTCGCAATGCCGATCACCGCTCCGCCGACGGCCGACACCCATAGTGCTCGCCTCGGCATCGCGGTCTGGCGCAGAACGAACGCGCGGAATCCGCCGGGCATCGCTGTCGTGAGCGGCTCGAGCCGCAGGAGGTCGGCAGACAGGCGGCGGCGCTCGTATCGGTGGGTCGCCATCAGGAACGCGGTGAGCGCGACGAGGACGCCGTGGACACGCTCGTGGTTCACGCTACCGGGAGCGTCGGCGCCCGCCAGGGGGGTAGTGTGGAGGACGAACGGGCCGAAGAGCCACTCATTCAGCGAATTCGCGGCAAGGAGCAAGGCAAAGATGCCGAGGCCGAAGGCCGTAGCGCCGAGGAGGGTTCGCGGGGGCCGCGCCTCCGGGGACTTGGGCGACGCAGTCCGCTCGGTCGGGGCCAGCGGGGCTTCGGCCGTGCCCGTCGAATCGTTCATGGGTGCCTCCATTGTACGCAGATTCGACGGGGCGGTCTCGCCATGCGGGTCGTATCAGTCGAGTATCACCAGACGTTCGGTGAGACCCCGTCAGAGACGAGGATTCGGCGATGGAAAGCAGGCCGCATCCAGGCGCCCCTCCGGGCCTCGAATCGAGGGCCGTATAGGGCCGTGCTCGGTGCCTCTAGGTGCCGCGCTATGCCGCCCCGTGCCGCGTCCCCAACGCAACCCCGCGCTACTCCTCGGGGCCCTCGGGATCTTCTAAGCAGCGGGTCGCAGGTTCGAGTCCTGCCCGGGGCGCCAGTCTTTGCGCGGGTTTGCGCGCGCCGCGCCGACTTCGCTTCTTGGCCGGAGACGTTCACGGAGCTGGGGATCGATGACGACCTGGCGGCTTTCGGGTCGACGCGCACCACGCTTCGGTGTCGGCGGTCCGAGCCCGGGTCTCCATGAGGATAGGCAGGCCCAGCCTTGCGAGGAGAGAGCGTTTCTGGGCGCTTTCTTGGTTTCGACGTCCGCCGTGCGTAGAATGTAGGCTTCTCACTGCAGCGGACCGGTGGCACATTGATCGTCGCTCGACCTGTGAAGGAGGATTCATCATGAGACTCGTATGGACCGCCGTCGTTCAAATAGCTCTTCTGGGGACGCTCTCGCTGTTCGTGCCGGATCCGGCTGAGGCCATCACGTGCAGTAGTGCCTGCAGCCAGATCCGCCGAGCCTGCATCTCGGAGACGAAGGCGGTCGGCAAGGTCGCGTTCACCGATTGCAGCGATGGCCGAGACGTCTGTAGAACGACCTGTGACGCGGATCCCGCGGTCTGCCAGAACGCCTGCCAGGATGCGAACCTCACCTGCCTCGCGGCGTGCCCAACGGCTCTGGACCCTGCCGTGTGCGAGTTCGATTGCGCGACCGCGCTCAGCGCGTGTCCAACGACGTGCCCGGACTGCTGCAACGCTTCGCACTCCGCCTGTCGCGGCGCGGCCAAGGCCGTGCGAGCCGAGTCGAAGTCGCTCTGCAGTGCCGCCCGCGATTTGTGCAAACCACTGTGTACCGAGCCCATCGATTCAAGCTGCGTGCGTGGCTGCCTGAAGAACCAGAAGAGCTGCAAGGCGGCCGCCAAGTCCTTCGAGCGCGCCTGCAGGGACAGTTGCGTCACCGGGTCCGGCCGCCGCGCGTGCTTCCGGGCGTGTCGGAGGCAGACGGCCGCGAGCTATCAGATCTGCTCCAGCCAGGAGGCCTTCTGCATCGGAGGATGCATCGGGCTCCCCACGCCGTAACGATCCGCAGTGGTGCGGCGCTGGGCGACCAGATCGCGTTGAGCAGGCTCGGTGGGCGCATTGTATTGCGGCGGTCGGCTAGCACCTGTTGGATCTCTGCCGAGGGCCCTTGATGCGGACGGTGCCCACGGGGGTGTGCCCAAGCGACTTTTTCCCTCGGCTCATTGTGCGGGCGGCACAGTCAGAGCCTTCGGGTATGGGCGGGGGGGGGCAAAGGGGCTGGGGCCGTATAGGGCCGTGGGGCCGTGCTCGGTGCCGCTTGGGCTGGAGCCGGAGAGAGCCGGGAGCCGTGGCCCGCTAGACTGAGAAAAGGAGGTCGCTCATGCGTTCGCCACTCCTTCTTCCCCTCGTGGCCTTTTCCCTCGCTCTCGGCGGGTGCATACCGCCGTCCGACTCACGCCCAGGGCTCTGGCTTTCCGGGCCCTCGTCAGAGCTACCGAGCGACTGGAGCTTCACCGACGCACACGGCGAGATTGCACTCGAAGTGCGCGCCCCGCACCTGCTGGCACACTCCGTCACGGTCTGGTGCGCATCGCTCGAAGGTCAGCTCTATCTGGGCGCGCGCAATCCCGAGGAGAAGCACTGGCCGGGATGGGTGGAGCGCGACCCGGACGTCCGCCTGCGGATCGACGGACGCCTCTACGACGCCCGCCTTGCGCGGATCGCCACGTCCGACGAGATCGAGCGCGTGCGCGCGGCCTACGCCGTAAAGTACGAGCTGCCTCCCCGCACGCCCGATTCTCCGCCCATGCGCTACTGGCGCGTCAAGACGCGGGGGGAGTGA
>JAFDDA010000164.1 GCA_019311105.1 Deltaproteobacteria bacterium | reverse complement strand
GCGGCCGGCCTACATGGGCCTCGAGTCGGACTTCCCCGAGTCGCCCGCCTTCCAGATGGACAACCGGGGCAAGCGCTCCATGGCCCTCGATCTGACGCGTCCGGCCGTGCGCAAAGCCCTGTCGCGCGTGATCGAGAGCGCCGACGTAGTGCTCACGAACCTCCTGCCCGAACGCCGCACGAAATACGGCCTCGACCACGAGACCCTGCTAGAACGTTTTCCGCGCCTCGTGGTCGGCGCCATCAGCGGCTACGGCCTGGGCGGCCCGCGCGAAAACGAACCGTCCTTCGACTACACCGCCTACTGGGCGCGCGGCGGGTTGATGGACATGATGCGCGACGAGGGCTTGCCTCCCTCGATGCTGCGCCCGGGCATGGGCGACCACGCTGCTGCAAGCAATCTCGTCGCCGGCATCCTCGCAGCCCTGCGTGAGCGTGACCGGACGGGCCGGGGCACCTTCGTCGACGTCTCGCTCCACAACACCGCGCTCCACATTCTCGGCACCGACGCCGCCACCGCTCTGGTGGTCGGCAAGAGCCCGAATCGCCACGACCGCAAGAAGCCGATGAATCCGTTGTGGAATTCCTATCCGGTGGGTGGGGAAACGGGTGAAAAAGACCGTTGGCTGATGCTCTGCATGGTCGAACCCGATCGCTATTGGGGGGTCTTCAGCGAGGCGATCGGTCGGGCCGACCTTCTCACGGACGAGCGCTTCGACGATGCCTGGAAGCGGACCACCAATGCGGCCGATATGGTCGTCGAACTCGAGCGGACGTTCGCGAAGAAGACCCTCGCCGAGTGGGAAAAGATCCTGACCGAGGCGCGCCTCATCTGGGCTCCGGTCCGCCGCGTCCACGAGGTGGCCGAAGACCCGACGATCCGCGCTCACGGCAACTTCCACGAGATCGAACACGATGAAGCCGGGGTTTTCGAGACGGTGTCGGCTCCGATCCACATCCGCGGCCACGAACGAAAGCGACGCGAGGCCGCCGCGCCCCTCGGAGCCCACACTCGAGAGGTCCTCGCCGAGGCGGGGCTCACCGACGAAGAGATCGAGGAGATCCTGTGATCCGACTGCATACGGCAGGCACGCCCAACGGCCGAAAGGTATCGATTGCCCTCGAAGAGCTCGGGCTGCCCTACGAAACCCGAGCGTGGGACATCGGCAGCGACGAACAGAAGAGCGACGAATTCCTCGCGCTGAACCCGAACCACAAGATCCCGGTCCTCGAAGACGACGGCCTCGTCGTCTGGGAGTCCGGCGCAATCCTGCTGCACCTGTCCGAAAAGTACGGGGGGCTCGTCCCGTCCGACCCGGCGGGTCGCATGGAAGCCATCCAGTACGCATTCTTCCAGACCGGGGGCATCGGCCCGAACCTCGGGCGCTTGGCGGCGCAGCTCCGTCGGCCCGAGGCCGAGCGCAACGGGGAGATGGTGGAGATTTTTCTGGGCGAGGTCTCGCGGTTGATCGGCGTCCTCGATCGCATCCTCGCGGATGGCCGGCCCTACCTGGCGCGCGAGTTCGGCATCGCGGACATCATGCACTACCCGTGGATGAAGCCGATGCTGGCTCTGAAGGCGCCGCCTCTGATGGAGCGCAAGGCGGTCGTCGAGTGGTTGGAGCGAATCGACGAGCGCCCCGCTGTGCAGCGGGGGATGGCCGTCCCGGCCTAAGGGGCCGTGCGCGCGTTCTCGTCGCGGTGACCCGTCACCGACGTCCGGGTGCCGCGATATCCGGTCTCGCCCTCGGCGCCTTCCGTCTCGATGTCGATGGTGAGCGAGCCGTCGGCGTTCAGCCGTGCGACCGACGCCGAGCGGATCCGTGGGCCGTAGGTCCGCGGCAGGAAGGCGAAGTTCGCATCGACCCCCGGCACCTGGGCCAGGATGATCTGGGTTTCCGCCGTCCCGTGGAGCTCGGCGCCCACGACCTCACCCGCGCCCGTCCCGACGATCTGAGCCTCGACCGGCCCGCCCTCGGTGGGGAAGAGCGTCGTGAGTTCGAAGCTCGCGGTGTAGCCGGCGTCGTCGACGTCGAAGACGATCGTGCCCTCGATCTCGCGGCCTTGCCCGCTCTGCTTCTCCACCGTCCGACCGCTGACGCGGTAGGTCCCGGCAAAGGCCGCAGGGTCGACTTCTTCGTTCTGGGCGTTCTGGGGAGCTTCGGATCCGCAGCCGGAGAGGCACAGCAGCGCAGCAGCAGCGAAGGTCAGGAGTCGGGGGCCCATGGGTTCCCTCCATCGCGCGCGTGGTGTCCGAGTCTACACCCAAACCAACACCGAATTGCAACGGCTTCGAGGTAGCGGAAACTCGGCCTTTCGGGAGAGCCTCGTTCGGCTGCGGCCACGGGTCGATGGGGTAGATTGGGACCAGCCGGGGCTACCGCGAAGACACGGCGGCGAACGGCCCAGGAGAGGGCGACTGATGAAGGGCAACGGGCAAGACCCCGACGCGCCGGATGGCGCGGCTGCGCAGCCGGCGGGCGCCGCGACCGAAGCGGACCCGCTCGCCTCGTTCGGTCTGAACGCAGGCTTCGTCGAAGAGCTTCGTGGCCAGCACCGCGTCGATCCGGGTTCCCTGGGCGACGGTTGGAGCTCGCTCTTCGAACGCACGGAGGCACCGGCGCCCCACGCGGGCGAAGCCCCGCCGCAGCCTGCCCGCGACGGCGACGAACTCTCGCCCGAGGCGGCGGAGAAGCACGCGCGCGCCATGCGTCTCATCCACATGTATCGCGCCCGGGGTCACCGCGTCGCCGACGTCGACCCGCTCGGCGGCCGGCCCGACTACTTTCCGGAGCTCGACCCCGCCCACTACGGGTTCGGCGACGACGATCTCGGCCGCCACTTCATCGCGGGCGATCTGCCCGGCGGGCCCATGCAACCCTTGGGTCAGATCCTCGAACGACTGCGAAACACGTACTGCCGGCGGGTGGCCGTCGAGTTCACCTACATGCAAGACCCGGGTCGCAAGGCGTGGCTGCAGAAACGGGTCGAGGAGACCGAGAACTCGACGGAGTACCGTCGCGACGAGCGCCTGCGGATCCTCGAGAAGGTCTCGGCGGCAGAGCTCTTCGAGAACTTCCTCCACACAAAGTTCATCGGGCAGAAGCGGTTCAGTCTCGAGGGCGCGGAGTCGTTGATCCCGATCCTCGATGCCATCGTCGAGGGTGCGGGCGACCACGGCATGCGCGAGATCGTCCTGGGCATGGCCCACCGCGGTCGTCTGAACGTGCTCTCGAACATCCTCGGGAAGAGCTACGCATCGATCTTCTCGGAGTTCGAGGATTCGCCGCTGCTGGAGACGCCTTTCGGCTCCGGCGACGTGAAGTACCACAAGGGTTTCTCGTCGGATCGCGAGACCCGCTCGGGCAATCGCATCCACCTCTCGCTCACCTCGAACCCGTCGCACCTCGAAGCCGTCGATCCGGTGGTCGAAGGCCGTGCGCGGGCCAAGCAGATCCGCGCGGGCGACGAGCGCGGCCGCACGGTCATGCCCCTCACGATCCACGGCGAGTGTGCCTTTGCGGGCCAGGGCGTCGTGGCCGAGACGCTGAACCTCGACTCACTCGCAGGCTATTCGACCGGCGGCAGCATCCACATCGTGGTGAACAACCAGATCGGCTTCACGGCTACACCCGCCGAGAGCTACTCGACGCTCTATCCGACCGACGTGGCGAAGATGATCCAGGTGCCGATCTTCCACGTGAACGGCGACGACCCCGAGGCCTGCGTGCACGTGGCCCGGATCGCGCTCGAGTATCGCCAGCGCTTCGGGGAAGACGTGGTGATCGACCTCGTCTGCTACCGCCGGCACGGCCACAACGAGGGCGACGAGCCGCGCTTCACCCAGCCCCTGCTCTACGACAAGATCAAGAAACGCGAGTCGGTACGGACGCTCTACGTCCAGCATCTGCTCGAGACGGGCTTTCTCGAAGAAGACGACGTGAAGCGGATCGAGCAGGAACTGCGAGATCGACTCACCTACGCGCTCCAGTCGATCAAGACGAAACCGCCCGAGCCCGACGAGCCCTACGACCCGCGCGGGCCGTGGGTCGGCTTTTCGCGGACCGACACCGGCGAAGACCCCGAGACGGGGGTCGGGATGGAACGCCTCTCCCAGGTCGCCGAGGCGCTCGGGTCGACGCCCGCGGGTTTCAACGTCCATCCGAAGCTCGGCGACTTGATGGAGAAGCGGCGCAAGACCGTGGCCGAGGGTGGGGCCGTCGACTGGGGCTTGGCCGAAGCGCTGGCCTTCGGCACGCTGCTGGCCGAGGGCACGCCCGTCCGACTGTCGGGACAGGATTCGACGCGCGGCACCTTCAGTCACCGGCACGCCGTGCTCGTCGATCAAGTCAGCGGCACCGAGTTCGCGCCGCTCTCGGCGGTCTCGCCCACCCAGGCCCGGTTCGATGCCTTCGACAGCCCGCTCTCGGAGGTGGCCGTGCTGGGCTTCGAGTACGGCTACAGCCTCGCCGACCCGTCGACACTCGTCCTCTGGGAAGCACAGTTCGGCGACTTCGTGAACGGCGCGCAGGTGATCATCGATCAGTTCATCACCTGCGCTCACGTGAAGTGGCAGCGGATCAGCGGGCTCGTGATGTTGCTGCCGCATGGCTACGAAGGGCAGGGCCCCGAGCACTCGAGCGCTCGGCCCGAGCGCTTCCTTCAGCTCTGCGCCGAGGACAACATCCAGGTCGTGAACTGCACGACACCGGCACAGTACTTTCACCTGCTTCGCCGCCAGATGCGCCGGGAGTGGCGCGCGCCGCTCGTCGTCTTGACGCCGAAGAGCCTGCTGCGCGCGCCGCGTGCCGTTTCGCGGCCGTCGGACCTGGCGATCGGTCGGTTCCATCGCGTCCTCGACGATGTCGAGGTCTCCGCGCGTCCCGAGACCGCGCGCCGCGTGCTGCTCTGCAACGGCAAGGTCTACTACGACATCCTGGAGCGCCTCGAGGCGCGGGTCGAAGAACGCAAGCTCGCGCGCAACGAGGTGGCCGTGGTCCGCGTCGAGCAGCTCTACCCGTGGCCCGCCGTCGAGTTGGCCCAGGTCGCCCAGGCCTACGAGAACGCCGAAGATGTCTTCTGGGTCCAAGAGGAGCCGTCGAACATGGGGGCGTGGACCTTCGTGCAGGCCAGGCTCGAAGACATCCTGCGTCCCGGCCAACGTCTCGCCTATGCAGGTCGGCGTGCCTCGGCGGCGCCGTCGGGCGGCTCAATGCGTGTGCATCGCGAACGGCAAGCCATGTTGCTCGACGCTGCGCTCGCGGGGCTCTTCTAGGCACGGTGCCGTCCCCTCTGCGTCGGCTCCTCGGTTGGATCGCGGTGGGTTGGCTGCTCTCCGGTGCACCGCTCGCCTCGGCCGAGACCGGCGAGGCCGTGCTGTTGCGGCTGGGGGATCGAGCGTACGGCGAAGCCGACTATACGACGGCAGGCGGCCGCTACCAGCGGGTGTTCGACGTGAACCCGAAGTCCGCGCCGGCCCTGGCGGGCCTCGGGGACGTGGCGGCCCGGCGAGGCGACAACGCCGAGGCCGAGAGTCGCTATCGGGTGGCTCTGGAGATCGACCCCGGGCTGTCACGGGCCCAGCTCGGTCTCGCGGACCTGCTGCACCAGAGCGGCGATGCCACGGCAGCGCGGGCGCACCTCGACGCGGCGCTCGCGACCTCCCCCCTCGATCCACGTCTTCACCAACGGGGTTGGGTATGGACCGGCCTGGCAAAAGGCATGGCGCCGACCGATACGGGCCTCGACACCAGTCCCGCGGCCGTCCGCGAGCGGGCACGAGCACACCCCTACGACTCGCGTGTCCAGATTGCCCAGGCCAAGCTCGCGATCGCGGAGGGAGACGAAGCGGGCGCCCGCGCCGCTCTCGAGACGGCGCTGCTCATGGCGGATGTCATCCCTCGGACGGCGGTAGAGGCGGCAAGGCTGCTCGCTGACCTCGACGGCGGTGCCATCCGGTTCGTTCCGGTTTATGTCTACGCGGACGAAAGCGTGCAGGCGAAGCCGAGCTGGAAGTTCGAGCTTCGGATCGCCTTCGGTCGCGCCTCCGCCGTGCTGCGGCCGCTACTCGATACGATCTTCGTTCCGGTGTCGATCAAGACCTTTACTACGGCCGGTGTCCTGGATGATCTCGGTGCCGTCCACAACGCCATGCTCTCGGCGATCCCGCGCCAACCCCTCTCGGGAATCATCGCGGGCTTCACGAGGCGCAAGTCGCCGCGCACCCGGACCGCACATCGTCTGGGCGAGGCCCGCTACTTCGGCCGTGAACTCGTCGTTCGGCTCAACGAGAAGGATCTCGAGGGTCGGACCCTCGCCCATGAGGTGCTCCACCTTTATGGAGCCATGCATCTCGCGCCAGAGATTCCGTCCCTCATGAACCCGGTGAGTGGCGATTGGGTTCTGGACGCCTACACGGTGCGAATCTTGAAGTTGACCGCTTCACGCCGGTTCGGTCCCGGCTCCTTCGAGCGGAACATCTTGAGCCATGTCGACAACGAAGCCCTCGCCGATGCCCTTGTTGCGGCGCTCCGGGTGAACGTCCACTTTCGAAACGTGGACGTGGCGGGTGCCCATGCGGAGGCGGAGAGGTCGAAGGGGGTTGCTCGTTT
>JAFDDA010000070.1 GCA_019311105.1 Deltaproteobacteria bacterium | reverse complement strand
CAGCTGATCGAAGCCGATCAGCGGGCGCTCGTGCGCCACGTCATCCAGGATGGGCGCGGCGCCGACGTGGTCTTCGCCGCCGGCACCACCGGCGAGTGGGATCGGCTCACGAACACGGTCCGCCAACAGGTGATCCAGGTCTGCACGGAAGAAGTGGCCAAGGTCAACGCACAGCTCTCGGCCGAGGGCGAGCGCGGCGCCGAGTCGTGGGCCGGGATCACGACGCCCGAGAAGGCGGAGACGCTCGAGAACCTGGAGTTCGCCATCGCCTGCGGCGCGGATGCCGCCGTCCTGGCGCCGCTCTCGATCGAAGACCTCGACGACCCGGTGCGTTTCGTCCAGCGTGACGTGGCCGACCTGCTCGACGCCGCCCCGCGGCGGATCCCGGTCTACCTCTACGACAACGCCGATATCGCCATCGACCCGAAGGTGCCCCACATCCGCACGCGTCAGGTGAAGGAGATGTCACGCCTCGATTTCGTCCGCGGCATCAAGGTGAGTGCT
This sequence comes from Deltaproteobacteria bacterium, assembly GCA_019311105.1. Classification (GTDB taxonomy): domain Bacteria; phylum Myxococcota_A; class UBA9160; order UBA9160; family JAFDDA01; genus JAFDDA01. Next base: position 18,571 of record JAFDDA010000070.1, on the reverse strand, counting down.
CCGAGCAAGGTGCTCGGCAACTACACGAAGGCGGCGCGCAACTTCCGCGAGCGCGGCGAGTTCGGGATCTACGTCGGCAACGCGATGTTGATCTTCGAGCTGTTCCGGCCGGGCAGCGGCATCGCCGGCCGGCTCTTCGAGCGCTGGGGTCGCTACCGACTGCGCGGTGAGCTGCCGTGCGGCGTCGTGGCCGGGCCCGCCAACGTGATGCCCCGTGAGTGGGCCCACGCCTGGCAGTCGTGTCGCGCCGGCGACGTGGAGCGGATGGATGCGGTGGCCGCCGTACTCGAGCAGTTCCGGGTGGGCACGCGGGCATCGAGTGGGCGGCGAACCATCGCGTGCTTGAAGCGCGCCCTCGTGACGCTCGGTGTCACCACGAGTGACGCCGTCGCTCCGGGCACCCCGGCTCTCACGCGGCCCGATGCCGAGCGCTTCGACGTCGTATTCGAAGAGGTGCGAGCCGCGGCGCGCGAAGGCCTGCAGCCCACCTTCGTGACGCACGCGCCCGACGAGCTATCCACCCGATGAGCACGCCCGACCTCGCGGTCGTCGGGATCGGGAGCATGGCTCTCGACCGCATCCGGCGCGTGCCGCGCATCCTCGGGAGCGACGAGAAGGCGAGCGTCCTCGTCGCGCCCGATGGCTCGCCCATGGAAGCGAAGGTCGGCGGCGTGGTGTTGAACCATCTTGGTTGGGCCGCCGCCCTGGGTTTGCGCGTCGGCATCTTCGGCAAGCAGGCCGACGACGCACCGGGCCGCTTCCTGCGCGCCGCCATGGCGCGGCTCGGCATCGCGACCGACATCCGGCTCGACGGCTCGGCGAGCACCACCGCCGAGATTTTCGTCGATGCCGAGGGCGGGCGCGCGATCTACATGGCCCCCGGTGCCACGAGCGAAACCACCGCCGAAGCGGTTCGGCAGGAACACGCAGCCTTCATCGGGCGTGGGCGCAGGCTTTCCACCGAGATCTCACAGTTGCCGCTCCCCGCCGTGCTCGAAGCCCTGGCCGTTGCGCGCGAAGCCGGCGCCGGCACGGTGCTCGACCTCGATCTTCCGCCGTCCGATGCGACGGCAACTCTCGGAAGTGAGGCAGAGCTCGACCGCGCCTTGCGTGCCGCCGAGATCCTGAAGGTGTCGAAGTCCGCTGCCGCAGAGTTATTTCCCGAGGCCGCCGGCGACGCGCTCGCCATCGCCGGCCTGGCTCGCGAGCGCTACGGGAACACCGCCGTCGTGGTGACCGATGGCGAGGCGGGTTGCGCAATTTCGACCGAGGGGTTCGTGGGCTGCGTGCCTGCACCGCGCGTCGAGCCCGTAGACACGACCGGGGCTGGGGACGCCTTCCTCGGCGGGCTCCTTGCGGGCCTCGACGTCGGCCTCGGCTGGGAGGATGCGGCGCAACTCGCCAATGCCTGTGGCGCCGCATGCTGCGAGAAAATCGGCGCCTTCCCCGACGACCCGGCAGCAGCCCGGGCCCGCACACTCGAACTGTATGGCGGCGCGGCCTTCGAACTGGCGCCTCCGCCCAGTGCCCGGCCGGAACCCGGCCCCCACGCTCGCGAGGCCGTCGCGACCCTCGCGGTGATGGTTGAGGAACTCACCGCCCTCCAGGCGGGCGTCGACCCCACGGCCTTCGACGCCGCCGTGGCGCTCGTGTTCGGTGCAGAAGAGAAGCACCGCCGCGTCCACGTGACGGGCATCGGCAAGCCCGAGCATGTGGCCCGCTACGCAGCGTCGCTTCTCAGCTCCACGGGCACGCCTGCGACGTTCTTGCATGGCACGGAGGCGAGCCACGGCAGCGCGGGGCAGATCGCACCGGGCGATGTCGTGATTGCGATCAGCAACAGCGGGGACACGGATGAGCTGCGAGGCGCGGTCGAAGCCGTGCAGGCACTGGGCGCACAACTCATCGCGGTGTCGGGGAACGCAGACTCCTGGCTCGCGAGGGCGAGTCAGGTGTTTCTTCATGCGGGGGTCGCGCGCGAGGGCGGCGGCCTCGGGCTCGCACCGCGCGCCAGCGTGGCGGCGGAAGTGCTCGTGGTGGCGGCCCTGTCCGCGGCGCTCGAACACGCTCGGGGTTTCACGGCGGCCGACTACGTGGCTCGGCACCCGGCCGGGGCGCTCGGGCGGCGCGCACGGGGCGAGAGCTGAACTCCTCGCGACCGTTCGTTCGTGACGGACTCTCGGCTCCCTCCGAGGATGGCCGAGTTCCGAGAAGGACTCTCGGCTCCATGGGCTGCCGAATCCGATCAATCCTCTACGCCGCGGTGCTGCTCGGCGCCGCGCCTGCTGCCGCAGTCCCGGTGAGCCCGCTCGCCGTCGGCCGGATCGCGCCTTCGGTTCGCGAGTTCGCTGCGGTCGTGGTCGGCGATGAAGAGTTCGTCGTGACGCTCGACGAAGCGCCGACCCCTCGCGTACGAGAACACGGGGGGAGCGTCTTGCTCTCGGACGGCACCGTGGGAAGCTTCGCCAGCGATCAGCCGCCGGACTTCGACGCCCCCCGATAGCGGCCGCCTACTCCTTAGCCTCGTCCTCGGCCTCGGGCGTCTTCACCGTCAGCACCGGACAGGGCGACTTCTGGACGACGCGCTGCGCGACGCTGCCGAGCAGCAGGTGCTTCAGGCCCGTGTGGCCGTGGGTGCCAATCACGATGAGGTCGGCCTTCTGGCGGATCGCCTCCTCTTCGATGGCCGTGGCTGGGTAGCCCTCGGTCACCTCGGTCTCGACCGTGATGCCCCGGGGCCGCAGCTTGGCCGCGTGGCCCTCGAGGGCCTTCTCGGCCTCGGTCTTCACCTGGGTCCAGAACTCGGCGGGCAGGTAGGCGCCCTCCATCTGCTGGAACTCCACCGGGAGGTGGTAGGCGTGCATGAGGATGAGCGTGCTGCCGTGCTCCTCCGCCAAGTGCGCCGCCCACTCGAGGATGGCGGCGGCGTGTTCGGAGAAGTCGAGCGGGACCAGGATGCGTTGGATTCGTACGGACATGGCGCAAGCCTGCATCCCAGACTCGCGCCTGGCAAGCGATTTTCTCGCTTCCCCGCCGAGGCAATTCCACTGCGTTCCCGGTTGGTTGACGACCGTGCGGGCCGGCTCTACCGTCCCGGCTCTCCGGAGCGCACGCCCCTGCGTGCGCCACGCTTCCGGGCCCGGGGCCGTAGCTCAATTGGGAGAGCGCCGCGTTCGCAACGCGGAGGTTGGCGGTTCGATCCCGCTCGGCTCCACCACCCGGAGGCCCCAGCCCATCAAGAATTCCTCGCCACAGTTGGCGTCGGGCTACCACTCCACAGCGGGAGGGAATGGATGGCTGGGAGTTCCCCGATGCGAGATCCTGCTCCTCTCCGCTGCTCCGCGCTGCTTCTGGCCGTGGTCACCCTGTGTGCAGCCGGCCCTGCCCGCGCACTGCCGGAGTTGTTCAGTCAGGCCACAGGCGGCGGCGGCTGTGCCGGCGTCGTGGGCACTATCAGCGCCACCTTGGGCCCGTGCGTCGACTCCGGCCTCACCATCCAGACCCGCGCGGCGGCCGGCTTCGGCCACCTCGAGGCCTTCAACAGCGTCACCGGCAACTCCACCGGCCCCCCGCTTGGCGGAGCGGGAGGCACGGCCAACGCGCACTACCGGGACACCATCACCTTCCACAACGCGGCCCTGACCGGCACACCCGGAACGGTGACCTTCATATTTGGGATCACCGGCAGCATGTCGACGAACATCCCGAGCGGCGACTTCAGCGCCGCCATCCTGCTGCAACTGTCGCAGTTCGACGCCCCGTTCCAATTCCAGACTGTCGTCCAGTCCTTCCTCGCGCCGCCCTCGTCGATTGGCTTCGACGGCCCGGTCGCCTCCGCACCGATGAACATCGTGTGGGGAACCCCCATTGATCTCCAGACGCAGATCCAGCTTCTCACTGGCGTCCCGGCCGGCTTCCTGGGGCCGGTAGCGATCTCGCTCAACTTCGAGGGCTCCCTGAATCTGGACTCCATCGAGGCGATGGATCAGGTCGGCAACCCCGTGGCCTTTACGGCCTCCGGTGATTCGGGCATGTCGTATCCCACGGTCCCCGAGCCCGCCGAGGCCATTCTCGTACTCGTCGGCGCCGCCGCGATTTCTCGGTTCGGATCCGCCGGAACGCGCGTGGCGGATAGGCGGAACTAGCGGTCTTCCAGGTTCGAGAACCTCCCGCTACGACAACTCCCGGTGGGATCTCAGCCTCGGAGGGCCCGTAGGCGGCCGCTGCGTTTCTGGCCGATTGACGGCGGCGCGGGGCTGCCCTCAGGGGCCGTAGCTCAATGGGGAGAGCGCCGCGTTCGCAACGCGGAGGTTGGCGGTTCGATCCCGCTCGGCTCCACCACCCGGAAACCCGCCCCTACTCCTTGTCGGCGGCCACGTCTACGGCTTCGAGGAACCGCTGTCGGTGCGCCTCGATCAGCGCGAGCGTCACGGGGTGTTTCGGCGGTGACTTCTGATCCCACCGCGCTTCGCGGGGCACCTCGAGCGGCAGGATCCAGGGGTGCCGGGTCAAGAATCGCCTTGGCTGCGCTGCAAGATCGACCCTGGCGTCGATCATCGGCTGCATCTCCCGTCCGTTGAGCGAGACCATGGAGGAAGCGCGGACCTCGATCCGGGGCTTGCCCTCCTCGCTCGCCAGGTCGGAGAGGTGGTGGGCGAACTGGAGGATCATGTAAGGGCGAGCCGTCATCTTCAAGTACTGACGCCCCGTGAGCAGGGGGCGGGGATCCACCGCCCAGGACTCCCCCGTCGAGGGGTCGGTCAGCAGGAAGCGGACATAGCCTTCCTTGTCCCGCAGCTTCTGATGCCAGGAGAAACGGTGCGCCTCCTCGGTCCAGCTCGTATTGCCCTCATACAGGAAGGGGCGAAGCGGAAGCAGCGTCTGGGATGTCATCCAGACGATGAAGAACCCAGCCGCAATCTTCTCGCGGGTGCCGAACCGATAATCCGCAGCGAGGTCGGCGATCTGAGCTCGACCGTGGCCGAGGAGCCGACGCGGCCAATCCGGGTCGAAGAAGAGCAACGTCGCCGCGATCGAGAACCACGGGAAGATCCCGATCTTGAAGAAGACCGAGTTCATCATGTGGAACGCGACCGCACACGCGAAGGCAAGGGGTCGCGTCTTCTTCCAAAGAAGCGCCGGGACGATGAACAGATCGAGGGCCGTGCCCGTCCAGGAGAACAGGAGGGTCGGCCATTGCTCGTGGGCATAGGCGCCGAGAACGGGGATTTGCGCGATTGGCTTGGCGAGCCACTCGTTGAGTGGGTAGCCACGCAGCCAATCCCCGTTCAGCTTGGCGACCCCGGCGAAGAAGTAGACGAAGCCCATCTCGGCGCGAAGGATCCAGAGCGTCCACGCCGGGGTGGTTGCGCGCCGCCACGCTGCGCCCCGCAGCCAGCCGTCCACCGACAGCGCGCGGTGGGCGGGGACGCAGATCATCAAGAACGAGATCAGACTCACGAAGTAGAAGTGATTCAGATAGCGAGCCTGCTCGAGCAGGAATATGTACGTGAAGGCGAGGAAGAAGAGCGCTGCGCTCAGGCGATAGAGGAAGCCCACCATGATGAAGACGGAGAGAAGCCCCATCACGTAGAAGTGGATGTGCATCCCCATCCCGGGCCACGCCTGCACCCAGTCGAAGCCGAGGTAGGTGAAGGCGTAGTCGGGCTCGATGAAGTAGCGGGAGACCCGGCCCAGCGTGACGTACCGATAGACCTCCCAGAGCATGATCGCACCGAAGATAATCCGGAAGTAGACGAGCGACGCGATGTCGACGGGCTGGAGGAGACGGCGCAGGAGCGGTGAGGAGCGTTTGTCAGTCAAGTTCTTCCCTCGAGGCCCATTATCCTTGGCGGGCGGCAGGGGGCCAAGAGACTTTGTGTCCGCTGGTTTCGACGACGCCCCGAGGGTACTCTGCGAGAACGTGCGGGAGATGGCGTTTTGAACCGACGGATGGGACTTCCTGCCATCGTCGCTGCGGGCGAGGGCAAGGCTTCGCGAGCCGTCTACGGCGAGAGCAAGGTCTACCTCGAGGTGGACGGGCGGCCGCTCGTGGCGCGCATCGTCGCCACGCTGCAGCAGGTCCCCGAGGTCTCCGAGGTCTGGGTCGTCGGCAACGCCGAGCGGCTCGGGGCGGTGCTCGGTGAGGCGAGCCTGCAGGCCGAGCTGACCAAACCGCTCCACGTCGTCCCGCAGTTCCGGAATCTCTACGAGAATCTCTGGGAGACCTGGCGGCGCGTGCTGCCGGGTGCTCCGACCGAAGGGCGCGACCCGCGCGACGACGAGGCCGACCTCGCGGGGTTCTTCCTCTCGGCCGATCTCCCCTTCGCGACGCCTCACGAGTTGTCGGCCTTCATACAGCGGGCCTTCGAGCGTGGCGGCGACTTCGTGACGGGGCTCGTGCCCGAGAGTTCGATGCAGCCCTTCCTGCCCAAGAACCCGGGCGAGCCCGGCATCGAGATGGCGTACTTCAACGTCGCCGAAGACCGCTATCGCCAGAGCAACCTCTTCGTGGTGAAGCCCGCGAAGCTCGGCCACCGCTTCTACATCGAAGAGATGTACGAGCATCGCTATCAGAAGCAGCTGTGGCCGATCTTCGGGCTCGCCTGGCGACTCTTGACGAATGAGGGTGGCGGCTTCTGGTTGCTCGCGAACTTCATGTCACTCCAGGTGGCGGGCTTCGCGAACCGAGGGGGTTGGACCTGGCTCTCGAACTGGATCCGCGCGCGGCTGCCCCTCTCGAAGGTCGAAGCGTTGATGTCGCGCCTGCTGGCGACGGACTTCTGCTTCGAGGTCACCGAGGTCGGCGGCTGCGCCGTCGACGTGGACAACGAAGAGGACTACGACGCCACCTGCGCCCGCTTCAACGAGTGGTACGCGGCCCAGATCGCGCGCGGCGAGTCGATCTACGGGGCGTTGCCTGCTCCGGGTGCGCCCGATCGCGAGGGTGCGTGACCGTCGCGGACGTGGCGGCGATCCGCCGCGGCGCCGGGCTCTTCTCGCTCTCGGATCGTGCGCTCCTCGAGGTGACCGGCGGCGACCGCGTGCGCTGGCTGCAAGGCCAGATCAGCAACGACGTCGAAACGCTCGCGGTGGGTGAGGGCTGCTACGCCACCGCGCTCACGGTGAAGGGCCGCATCGTTGCGGACCTGCACGTGCTCGCCCGCGACGACCGGTTCTGGATCGAAACGGGCGCCGCGGTGCGCGACGCACTGTGGCAGCGCCTCGACCGCTACATCGTGGCCGACGACGTCGAACTCGGGGATGCGAGTGATCGCTTCGAGCGGCTGGCTCTGGAGGGCGCAGAGGCGGGTGGCGTCCTTGCTTCGCTCGGCGCTGCCTTGCCGCCAGAGAATGGCGCGCGAGAAGCCCGGATCGCGGGTTGCGAGGCCGTAGTCTGGGCGTTCGGTTTCAGCAACGAGCCGGCCTATCAGCTCTTGATCCCGGCCGGTGAAGCTTCTGCCGTGCGGGAGGCCCTTCTCGCCGCGGGCTCCGCTTCGGGCCTCGTCGAGGCGGATGCCGCGGCACTCGAGACGCTTCGCATCGAGTCCGGCGTGCCGGCTCTCGGCAGCGAACTCGACGAAGAGGTCTTCCCCGCCGAGGCCCGCCTCGCCCACGCCATCTCGACGACGAAGGGTTGCTACACGGGCCAGGAGATCGTCGAGCGCATCCGTTCGCGCGGCGCCGTGAACTACCTGCTCGTCGGGCTGCGTTTCGATGGCGCACTGCCGGCCCCCGGCACCGAGCTGCAAACCCCCGACGGCAAACGTGTGGGCGAAGTGACGAGCGTCGCGAGTTCGCCCGAAGCCGGCGCGATCGGGCTCGGCTACCTGCGACGCGAACTCGAAGCCCCGGGCAGCGAGGTCGGTGCGGGCGAGGTCGCGGCCCGGGTCGTGGCGCTGCCCTTCGTCGGGCCGGGCCCCGCGTGAACCCGCACGGGCGCGGCTCGTTCGTGGTCTTCGCGAAGGAGCCGACGCCGGGGCGCGTGAAGACCCGACTCTGCCCCCCGCTCTCGCCGGAGCAGGCCGCCGAGCTCTACGCGTGCATGCTCGACGACGTGCTCGAAGCCACGGCGGAAGCGTCGAAGAGGCTGGGCTACGAGGCCGTCCTCGCCATCGATCCGCCCGACGCCCGCTCGCTTCTCGCCCGCCAGGTTCCCCTGGGTTTCCGCGTGGTGGCCCAGCGGGGCGGTGGGCTCGGCGAGCGAATGGAGCGCGCGGCCGCCTGCGCAGCCGCCGGTGGGTCGGAGCGGGTCGTCCTGCGCGGGAGCGACAGCCCGGCGCTCCGGGTCGAAGACCTCGTGGCCGCGGCGGCTGCGCTCGATGAAGCCGACCTCGTGGCCGCGCCAGACCCGGACGGGGGCTACAGCCTCCTAGGCCTCCGTCGCCCCAGCGCCGGGCTCTTCGATCACGCCATGAGTCACTCGGGCGTGCTCGAGCAGACCCTCGCGGCGGCTCGAACCCGGGGCCTTCGCACCCACCTCCTGGCCCCGGGGTTCGATCTCGACATCGCTGCCGACCTGTCCCGCCTTGCGGAGGAGCGTGAACGGCCGGGCCCCGAGGCCTGTCGCCGCACCCTCGCCTGGCTCGATCGGAACCGGGCCTGGCCGGGCGCCGGGGCGTAGGGAAACGAACTCAGGCCCCTCGGAAGTCCGCAGCAAATCTGCAAGAAACCGAACTAAACGGTTGCTTTAAGGCTCGATATTTCGTATTTCGGGGTTGGATCGCTACTAGGGGTGAGAGGATGGCAGCGGCCCCACCAACGAGCCTGCGTGGCTCAGGTGGGCCGCGGGGAGCCGACTCTGCATCCGGGCCCGACAGCCCCACCCCGATCGAACTCTAGGAGGAATCCCAATGCGCTCCGGCTGGATGATCTTTACGGCGGCACTCGTCTTCGCGGCTGCGCCGCAGCTCGCAGGCGCCGACGACGCCGACGTTCAAGAGCAGCTCCGCCTGATGCAGGAGCGCATGATGCTCCTCGAGGACAAGCTCGAGAACACGAACGATCAGCTCGAGGCCGCCACCGAGGAGGTCCAAGAGCAGAAGCAGGTTCTCTCGAACGCGGGCATAAAGTTCGACGAGCGCGGCGCCTCGGGCGTCGACTCGTTCCTGCAGTCCCTCGAGATCGGCGGCTGGATCAACATCAGCTACTGGCACAACTTCAATGGCCCGACGAACGGCGAGTGCCCTGATCAGTTCAACGCTTCCATCGCCGAGACCGATGACGACGATCAGAACAACAGCTACTTCCCGTTCGACTGCGCGAACCTTCTGCCGGCTTCCCTGAACGCCAATACCGGCAACGGCGCGACGGCCCTCGGCTCTACGGCCGGCCTCGGCAGCAACTTGGTTCCCGGCGGGTTCTTCAACCCGACGAACCCCGACTCCCAGGGCTTCTCCTTCGACCAGGCCTGGTTCGAGCTCGGTCGGCCCACCAGCCCCGAGAACCGCTCGGGCTTCCGCTTCGATGTCACCATGGGCAAGATCGCCGACATCCTCGACGCGCGGAGCAGCAACAACAGCCGCGATTCGCGCTCGGACAACGACATCTACATCCACCAGGCCAACATCCAGTACCTGGCGGACGTGCCCAAGGTCGGGGACGTCAACTTCACGGTCGGCAAGTTCTCGACCCTGGTTGGCTACGAGGCGCCCCAAGCCACCTACAACCACAACATCTCGCGGGGCATCCTCTGGGGCTTCTTCCAGCCCGTCGATCACCTGGGTCTGTTGGCCTCGGGCACCATCGACCGCCGCTTCCACTTCCTCGGCTCCGAAGGGCGGCTCGACTGGGACATGGGCTTCGTCAACGGCTTCGACGCCGACGACTCCGACCTGAACCACGCCAAGACCTTCACCGCCCGCGCTCGAATGACGGGTGAGAACTGGTCGATCCAGGTCGCGGGGTTGACGGGCAAAGAGGACGGCGCGCCGAACAGGGTCGATTGCGACGAGGACCCCTTCGAAGACAACTCGGAGTTCTGCAACCTCGTCGAGGACGTCTTCGACGAGCGTGGCAGCGTAGGCGACAATCAGTTTGCCCAGACGAACACGGGCTTCGGCGGCAGCGAGAGCGAGAACGTGACCCTGCTCGACGTCATCATGACCTGGGATCCATTCACGGACCTCAGCCTCTGGATGAACGTGAACCGCATGTGGGTGAACTCGGACGGCGCGGACCCGGATGCTTGGGGCATGTCGGTGGGAGGTCATTACACCATCAACGAGCGCCTCGGCTTCACCCTGCGGACCGAGTTCATGCAGTGGGAAGACCCGGGCGGCACGCTCCTCGGCTTCACGAACGTCCGGCTGCCCTATGGCTCCTCGGGCTTCTACGCCACGGACGGCTGCGAGAACGGCGAGAACGGTCGTGCCGGGCAGTGCCAGTACGGCTCCGACGCAGATGTCTTCTCGATCACGGGGACCGTGGGCTACCAGCTGACGGATCGAATCAAGATCCGCGGCGAGCTCCGCTACGACAACTTCGAGCTCTTCGGTCGGCGCGGGAACGCAGGCCTGCTAGCCAGCGACCAGATCTTCAACGAAGGGACGGCCGACAGCATCGACTTCGACGACGACGACGACAACTGCGACGTCTGCGGCGGCGACAGCGATCAGTTCCTCGCTGGGGTGGACGTGATCTACGAGTTCTAGGCCAACCGGCCAGGCGCGCCGCTGGGCGCGCCGGCAATCTGAGGGGCGCGGTGCCGACGGCACCGCGCCCCTTCTGCATTCGGGCTCCCAGCGTCGGTGGATCGTCGGGCGAGTGCGCCGCCTGCTGCCCAACCAACGGGCAGGGCCGCTCGGGATGCAGGCAGGACACCCCGCTCGACCCCTGTTTTCCGGGCGGTTTTCGGCACGGTTGGGTAACGATCTGCTTGGATCGCGCTGGCACGAGGGTTGCGTAGCAAGATCCTGAAACGATTCCCCTACGGGTGGAGGAGAACCCCGAACATGCGAATTCGATGGACCGACATGCTCCTGGCCGCGGCGCTCGCCGTTGTGATGCCGGGAGCCGCCGTGGCAGAGGACGAAACCCTCCGCCGCGACATGGACGAAATGCGACAGATGATCATGCAGCTTCAGGACACGGTGAGCGCCCAGTCCGGCGAGATCGATCAGCAGCGGGAGGTCATCGACCGCGCTGGCATCGAGTTCGGCGACGACTCGGCTTCGGGTGTGTCCTCGTTCCTGCAGGACATCGAGGTCAACGGCTGGCTGACCTTCACGTACTTCTACAACACGAACGACCTCGACAACGACGAGCTGCCCGGCGGTGGGTCGAACATCGGGATCCCCTTTGCGGGCTCGAGCGACGACTCGTTCACGTTCCAGCAGCTGTGGTTCGAGATCGGCAAGCCGGCGACGAAGGAAAGCCGCGCAGGCTTCTTCACCGAGATCGCCATGGGCCAGGACGCCTGCAACATCGGTGGCAACTGCGACACCTTCGGGGCCATCGACGGCGGGGGGAACAACCTCTACCTGAACAGCGCCTATATCGAGTACCTGGCGAGCTTTGGGGAGTTCGACGTCACGTTCAAAGGTGGCAAGTTCGGGACGCTGATCGGCTACGAAGTGGCCCAGGCGCCCTACAACTTCAACATCACCCGCGGCAACGTGTACAACATGCTCCAGCCCATCACGCACGTGGGTATGCTGGCGTCGACGGATTTCGGGAACGGCTTCGACCTCACGCTCGGCGTGGTCAACAACCCGAACTACGTAACGATCGGCTCGGGCGGCCTGACGCCGCAGAACGATGGCAACCACGACAAGACGTTCATCGGCCACCTGGGCTACACCGCCGAGAATTGGTCGGTCGCGATCAACGGCCTCACGGGCGGGGACACGGCTCGGGACGAGGAGCCGGGCGTCAGCATCATCGACCTGATCGTCACGGCCACGCCGATCGACAACCTGACGCTGGTGATGAACGCCGACTACATCTTCCGAGACGACGACGGCAACGATATGGGCGTTCTGTTCGAAGACGACCCGAACGCCTGGGGCGTGGCGCTGACCGCGAACTACGACTGGAGCGAGCGCCTGGCGACGGCGATCCGGTACGAGTTCGTGGACGACGACGGCAACATGTTCGGCTGCGCCGCGGTGCCGGTGCTGGTCGAGCGCGAGTGCCAGATCCACTCGCTTACCGGAACGGTGGCCTACGCCCTCACGGACGACCTGAAGATCCGCGGCGAGATTCGCTACGACGACGCGGACATCAAGGGCTTCACCGACAAGGCCGTCTACAACGACAGCAACGGCCCGAACCGCGACGAGGACCGGGTTCTGCTGGGCTTCGAAGCGATCTACGAGTTCTAGATCGCCCCGAAGTCAGCTGCTCAGACAAAACAAACCCCCGATCGGCGAAAGCCGATCGGGGGTTTCGTTATTCCAAGATCAGTGTGGATTGGCGTCAACCGAGGAGGCACGGAGGCGTCGAGGGAGCCTGCGGCGAAATAAAGCACAGCCCGGCGCCGGCCCGAGCACCGAGCCCTACGAATGCGAGCGCAAAAGACGCAACCAGCACCACGGCCGGCGCCCAGGCGAGCCATTCGCCGCAGGCTCCCTCGACGTCTCCGTGCCGGCCCCGGCCCCGGACTACAGCGACCAGTCCGCGTTGATCCCCAACTTTTTCATCTTCGAGTAAAGCGTCCGCCGCCCAATCCCAAGAGCCCGGGCCGCCTCCGACCGGTTCCCCCGGGCCTCGCGCAACGCGACGACGATCCGCCACGCCTCCGCGATCTCGAGCCACTCGCGCAAGGCGAGGCTCTTTCCGGGCCGGTCCGTGCGGGCCGCCCGGTAGACTTCTTCGAGCAGGTTTTCGAGGGAAGGCATTTCGCGGCTCCCCTCGACTCGTTGCATCTCGTGCATTGCGGTCGCCATGGGCCGGGCAGTTGCAAAGGGCGTGCCTCCCGTGCGGGGCACGCGCGGCGCCCCTTCCCCCGGCAGTGCCCGAGAACCGGGCAGGGCCTGCTCGGCGGGCGGGCATTCCCGCCGGGCCGAGATCCGAGAACCCCAGGACGGGCTACCAGATGGCCCGTCTCTGCGGGCTCGTCGAAAGTATGCGTGGCACGGTGTTTGCTCTGTAGTCGGCTGAGGCGTCACAGGCGCCCACGAAGCCCAGCGGGACGTGTTATACCGTTCCCGGCCCAAGCGGGCAGGGCATCGCCCGACCCCATGGGTCGCGCCAGGAGAGGACGGGAAATGCACAAGGTCGAGGCCATCATCAAGCCCTTCAAGCTCGACGAAGTGAAGGACGCCCTCTCCGCCCTCGGTATCCAGGGCCTGACGGTCAGCGAGGTGAAGGGCTTCGGCCGGCAGAAGGGCCACACCGAGCTCTACCGCGGCGCCGAATACGTGGTCGACTTCCTGCCCAAGATCAAGCTCGAGATCGTCGTCGCCGACGCCATGGTCGAGCCGGTCGTGCAGGCCATCAGCGAAGCGGCCAACTCGGGCCGCATCGGCGACGGCAAGATCTTCGTTCTCCCCTTGGAGGAGAGCATCCGAATCCGGACGGGTGAGCGCGGCGATTCCGCCCTCTGACCCCTGGAAGCAACCCCCACCAAATCAGAGGGAAGACATGAACGCAGCTGAAGTTCTCGCATACGCCAAGGAAAACGACGTCGTCATGGTCGACGTGAAGTTCACCGACTGGCCCGGCCAGTGGCAGCACTTCTCCGTGCCGCTCCACGAGCTCGAGGAGTCCTCCTTCGAGGACGGTTTCGGTTTCGACGGCTCGTCGATCCGCGGTTGGAAGGCCATCGACAACAGCGACATGCTGGTCGTGCCCGACCCCGAGACGGCGATGATCGACCCCTTCATGGAGCATCCGACGCTGTCGCTCGTATGCAACATCGTCGACCCGATCACGCGTGAGCGCTACAGCCGCGATCCGCGCTGGATCGCCACCAAGGTCGTGAACTACCTCAACATGTCCGGCATCGGCGACACGATCTTCTTCGGCCCCGAGGCCGAGTTCTTCGTGTTCAACCGCGCCAGCTTCGAGACCACCGCCAACAGCGGGTTCTTCGAGGTCGACTCGGTCGAGGGCACCTGGAACCGCGGCAACCACGAGGATTACGGTAAGCCGAACCTCGGCCACAAGCCGCGCCACAAGGAGGGCTACTTCCCGGTTTCGCCGGTGGACTCCCTGCAGGACCTGCGGACCGAGATGGTCCTCGAGATGGAAAAGCTCGGGATCACCGTCGAGGCGCAGCACCACGAGGTGGCGACCGGCGGTCAGTGCGAGATCGACATGAAGTTCTCATCCATCGTCGGCATGGCCGACCAGGTGATGCTCTACAAGTACTGCGTCAAGAACGTTGCGGCGCGAAACGGCCTGTCGGCGACCTTCATGCCCAAGCCGATCTTCGACGACAACGGTTCGGGCATGCACTGCCACCAGTCGATCTGGCGGGACGGCAAGCCGCTGTTCGCCGGCGACCAGTACGCGGGTCTCTCGGAGATGGGCCTCCACTACATCGGCGGCATCCTGAAGCACTCGCGCTCGCTGGCGGCCTTCACCAACCCGACCACGAACAGCTACAAGCGGCTCGTGACGGGGTTCGAGGCGCCGGTCAACCTGGCGTACTCGAGCCGAAACCGTTCGGCGTCGTGCCGGATCCCGATGTATTCGGACAGCCCGGCTGCGAAGCGGGTCGAGGTTCGCTTCCCGGATCCGGCGTGCAACCCGTATCTGGCCTTCGCGGCCATGGCGATGGCGGGCATCGACGGGATCGAGAACAAGATCGATCCGGGTGAGCCGCTCGACAAGAACATCTACGCCATGAGCTCCGAAGAGCTGGCGTCGGTGCCGACCATGCCGGGGAGCCTCGGCGAGGCGCTCGATTGCCTCGAGGGCGATATGGACTTCCTGCTGAAGGGCGATGTCTTCACGGCGGACGCCATCGAGACGTGGGTCGACTACAAGCGGCAGAACGAGGTGGACCCGGTCCGAATCCGGCCCCACCCGCACGAGTTCGAGCTCTACTACGACGTGTAGTCGCCACTGTCGCCAAAGGCGAAATCGAGGATGGCCTGACCATCCAAGATCCGAAGCTACGAAGGCCCCCCTGGCACCACCAGGGGGGCCTTTCTGCTTCCAGCCGCCAGCGCCGGTTCATATACTCCGCGGCATGGCCGAAGATTCCCAAGTGCCGAGCCGACTGCGTTCATGGGCCGACCCGATCTTCGGCGCCGATCTGCGCTAGCTCGCGCTCTTCCGGATCGGCCTTGCCACCTGCCTGTTGTGGGATCTCTTCGATCGCAGCAAGAGTGTCGCCGCGCACTACACACGAGGTGGGCACGATCCCGTCCTCGATGCTGCCGATCCTCACCAACGGGGCAAAGTTCTCGCTCCACCAATCGTTCTGCGGATCGAAGCCATCCAGCCACAGCTTCCCGAAGACCCGGTCCACTCGTGGTCGGTTCTGCGCGGGCATCGCTGCCTCGGCTGACCCGCCGCGAATCTCTGCTCAGTGCTTGAACAACGGATTGCCCGCTTCGCGTGCAGCGACGCGCCGGAATCGGCGCACCCACGTGCCGATCCGCGCCCACTCGGGCTCGTCCGCGGCACGCCCCTTCCTTCTCGCGGCTCCGCGCGACATGGCACGCCCGTTGCTTTTGTAGGGGCTGACCTCTTACCCCAAGGAGAAGCACATGGAGTCAAAGAAGCGCTACGGGAAGGCACTCGCCCCCGCGCTCGCACTGGTGGGCGCGGCGATGCTGCCCGGAGTTGCGAGCGCCCAGGACGCCGTGTCCCCCGAAATGTTCACGGTCAACAACCTGTGGATGATGATCGCCGCCGCGTTGGTGTTCATCATGCACCTCGGGTTCGCGACCCTCGAGACGGGCCTCACGCGGTCGAAGAACGGCACGAACATCCTGTTCAAGAACGTCTTTGTCCTCTGCGCAGGCATCCTCACCTACGCCGTCATTGGCTTCAACCTGATGTACCCCGGCGAGTTCAACTTCGTCGGTGGCGTGCTCGGGTTCGCCGGCTTCGGCGTCGCCGCCGATGCGACGGCCCAATCGGTCGCCTACGCAGACGGCAACTACACCTACTGGACCGACTTCCTGTTCCAGGCGATGTTCGCGGCCACCTGCGCGACGATCGTCTCGGGGGCGGTGGCCGAGCGCATCAAGCTCGCGTCCTTCATGGTGTTCGCGCTGGTCTTCGTCGCGATCGTCTACCCGATCGCGGGCTCCTGGAAGTGGGGCGCCGGCTTCCTCGACACCATGGGCTTCTACGACTTCGCGGGCTCGACCCTGGTGCACTCGGTCGGCGGATGGGGAGCGCTGGCGGGCGCCATGATCCTCGGGCCGCGCCTTGGCAAATACTCCTCGGATGGCCGCATCAACCCGATCCCGGGCAGCAACCTGCCGATGGCCGCCATCGGCGTCTTCCTGCTGTGGCTCGGCTGGTTCGGGTTCAACGGCGGCTCGGTCCTGAACGCCGACGCGGCCCTGGTGTCGTTGACCCTGGTCACGACCTGCCTTGCCGCTGCGGCGGGGGGCCTGGTTGCATGCTTCGTCTCGTGGGGGCTCTCGGGCAAGCCCGACCTCTCGATGGCGTTGAATGGCATCCTGGCTGGCCTCGTCGGGATCACGGCGGGCGCGGACCAGATGGCGATGATGAGCTCGATCGCGATCGGCGCCATCGCCGGTGGGATCGTGGTCTTCTCAGTCGTCTTCTTCGACCGCATCAAGATCGACGACCCGGTCGGCGCCATCTCGGTGCACCTCGTCTGCGGAATCTGGGGAACGTTGGCCGTCGGCATCTTCGGCTCCATGGCGGGCCTCGGTCAGCTGTGGACCCAGTTCATCGGTGTCGTGGCCTACGGAGCCTTCGCGTTCGGTTGTTCCTGCGGAATCTTCCTCGCCATCAAGGCCACCATGGGCTTGCGCGTCTCGGAAGAAGAAGAGATCGAAGGCCTCGACCTCGCCGAGCACGGGATGCATTGCTACGACTTCGCGACCGGCGGTGGCAGCAGCGTGTTCGATGAGGTGACGGGCGGCGGCCGCGCCGTGCCCGTGGCCACCACTGCCCTCGCCAGCGAGCGGAGCTAGGAGAACGTCATGAAGAAGATCGAAGCGATCATCAAGCCCTTCAAGCTCGATGAGGTGAAGGAGAAGCTGGCGGGGATCGGCATACAGGGAATGACGGTGAGTGAAGTGAAGGGGTTCGGCCGACAGAAGGGGCACACCGAGCTCTACCGAGGTGCCGAGTACGTGGTCGACTTCCTGCCGAAGCTGAAGCTCGAAGTGGCCGTCGACGACGACACGGCCGAGAAGGCCGTGGCAGCCATCGTCGAGGCGGCGCACACCGACAAGATCGGCGACGGCAAGATCTTCGTGATCCCGGTCGAAGAGGCGGTTCGGATCCGGACGGGCGAACGCGGGAACGACGCGCTGTAGTCGGCAACGGCTCCGACAACGCAACGGAATCAAGCAAGGCCCTCGGGATTCGTCCCGAGGGCCTTTGCGTTTTGGGTGGAGGCGGGGCCGGCGGGGACGGGTCCCCTCCGCGAATGGCTCGCTTCGCACGGCGGGTCAGCGATTTGAGTAGTCAGGCAACCATCGATTCCGCCTTCGGCGGCGCTGCGGGGTCGTCGGCCGCCGGGATGACCACGGACACGAAGCGAGGCTTCGCTGCGGGGGGGGGGGGGGGGGCGTACCGGCAGGGGCGAGGTCACGGGGACGGTCATCGAGTGCGCTCGTTGCGAGGGGAGGGTGGTAGGATGTCGCCCGCGAGTGTGGCAGAAGGGGGTGGCTGCCCGCGAGCGACCCGGAGCCAGCCGCCGCGACGAGGGCGCCCCCAAGGGCACCCGTGGCGCCCCCAAGGCCACGCGTCGGCAGAGCGCACGCAGAACTCAAGCGGCGAGAGGGAAACAACGCCTTGAGACGCGTGCTGGACTCAGCGATGCCGCCGCCTCCCCCCTCTCCCCCGGATCCCACGCCCGCGCCACGGCCGCCGCGCTCGTCTTTGCGGCCTCGCTCGGCGTCCAGCTCACGGTGTGGGTGGTCCTCGCCGTCGGGCCCCTGGCCGAGCCCTTCGAGGTGAACGAGCTCACCTTGATGGGCCGGAAGAGCATGAGGCCCGAGTACGACCTCCCCGCCTTCTATGCCGGATGTTTCGCCACGGTGATGTTGGCCTGGGTCTGGGTGCGTCTTCTCGAGGCACGGCTCGCCGGGCGGGCGGGCGCCGCCGCCGAGAGCGCCGCTCGCCGCGGTGTCTGGGTCCACGCGGGCCTCGCCGTCGCCAGCCTCGTTGGTTTCGCGGCGCTCGCCATGGAGGTCGGGCGGGCGGTGGGCGCCGAAGGTCGGCTCGCGAGTGCGGCGTTGCTCGCTCTGGCGCTTCCCGGCGCGGCGGCCGTGTTGCTGCTCGGAATCGACCATGTTCTCGCACGGAGGGCTTCATCGTGAGCCCGGCGGCAGCCCCGTCCGGCGCCCGTCGCGGCGCGGGCTTCGCCCTCGACGCGATGCTCGGCCTCGCCATCGTGTCCCTGATCCACACACCCTACGTCGCTCACCTGGCTGGCGCGGTCTTCGCGAACGAGTTCTTCTTC
>JAFDDA010000163.1 GCA_019311105.1 Deltaproteobacteria bacterium | reverse complement strand
AGGCCGTGGCGCGGCCCTCGAGAGCGTCGCGGCCCTGGATCCAGGCCGGGTCGAGCCCCGCGTGCCAGACCGCGCCGGGCGCGGCCACGAGCACGCCGTCCTCCGGGTTCAGGATGCGCCGAGCCTGGAGCGCGAGGGCTGCCGTTGCCGGGTCGTCGGCTTCGCCCACGACGACCGCCACGGAGACGCCGCGCTCCGCGAGCAAGGCCGCGCGCGCCAAGGTTGGGAAGGCATGCGGGGCGCGTTCGAGCACGCGGGCGTGGCCTGCGATCACGATGTCGGCGATGCGGTGGAACTCGGGGTCCCCCGCCAGGCTTCCGGTGCGCAGCAGGCCGAGCGTCGCGAGCCCGCTGGCCTGGGGTGTGGCGCCGTCGTGGTCCGAGCGCGGGCGATGGATCAAGCGCTCGCCGTCCACCGGGGAGAGGAAGAGATCCTCCTCCTGGGGGTCGAAGAAGCGCGTGGCGATGTCGCGGGCGAGTTCGAGCGCGGCTTCGAAGTAACGGTCTCCGGCGCCGGCGCGATACAGATCGAGGCACGCCTCGAGCATCGCCGCGACGTCATCGAGAAAGGCGAGTACGTGGCCGCGGCCGGAGTCGAAGACGCGCAGGAGTCGACCCTCGGGGTCGCGCATGTGGTCGAGCACGAAGTCCGCGGCGCGGCTGGCATCGGCGATGAGGGCATCGTCATCGAGCAGGCTGCCCGCGCGGGCGAGGCCCGAGGCGGCATAGCCGTTCCACGAGGCCACGCGCTTGGTGTCCGTGGCGGGCGCGATGCGTTTCGCCCGCGCGGCCAACAGCTCGGCGCGTTCCGCGGCGAACCGTTCGCGGCCCGGCCGTCGGTGGTCAGCCAGGTGGGTCGTCCCGTCTTCGAAGTTGCCGAAGTCGCTGACGCCGTACTGGCTCGCGAAGGCGTCCGCGCGTTCCTCGCCGAGGGTCTCTGCGAGTTGCGCCGGCGTCCAGACGTAGAACTTGCCTTCGACGCCCTCGCTGTCGGCGTCCTGGCTGCCGAAGAGCCCACCTTCTTCGGCCGTCATCTCGCGGCGCAAGAACTCAGCGGTCTCGAGAATCGGCCAGACCAGGTTCTCGTCGCTCATGCCGGTGCGGCGCCAGGTCTCGGCGTAGGTTCGGAGCAGCTGGCCCTGGTCGTAGAGCATCTTCTCGAAGTGCGGGATGTCCCAACGTCCGTCTATGCAGTAGCGGTGGAAGCCGCCGCCGAGGTGATCGTAGAGGCCGCGGTGGGCCATCTCGTGGCAGGTCTTCACGACGTGTTCGAGGGCATTCTCGCGCGCGGCGCCGCCGAGGGCATCCTGGGCGGCCAGTAGCAGGTCGAGGTTCGTGGAGGTCGGGAACTTCGCGCCCTTGCCGAAGCCGCCGAAGGTCGGGTCGGCGCTCTGGAGGATCGCCGTCGCGGCCTCTTTCACGGTGTCTAGCCCGGGCGCCCGGCCACCGCCGCCGGGCTCTGCGCGGAGTGCCGCGAGGATCTGCAACGTGGTGTCGCGCACGGCCTCGGGCTGGTTGCGGTAGGCGTCGGCCACGCTGGCCAGGATCTGGCGGAAGGCCGGCATCCCCTGGCGCGGCTCGGGCGGAAAGTAGGTGCCGCCGTAGAAGGGGCGGCCGTCGGGAGTGCAGAACACCGTCAACGGCCAGCCGCCGTGGCCCGTCAGCCGGACGACGGTGTCCATGTAGATCTGATCCACGTCGGGTCGCTCTTCGCGGTCGACCTTGATGTTGATGAAGAGCTGGTTCATCAGCTCTGCGGTCTCGGCGTCCTCGAAGGACTCGCGCTCCATCACGTGGCACCAGTGGCACGCGCTGTAGCCGATCGAGACGAGGAGGGGTTTGTCTTCTTCGCTCGCGCGTTCGAGCGCGGCGGGGCCCCACGGGTGCCAGTCGACGGGGTTGTGCATGTGCTGGCGTAGGTACGCACTGGTCTCGTCGGCCAGGCGATTGGTCCTGTTGGGCGGCCCTGCATCGCTCGCGTCGCTCATCGGTGGCTCCGGGTTCGGGCGGCAACCATACCGCGTGCCGCAGCCGCGCGTGCCGCAGCCGCGCATGCCAAGGCCGATTGGACGTGTCGGCCGGGGTGGCGCATGGTCCCGCCCCGTGGCGGACTCCGAGAACTCCAAACCCCAAGGGCTGGCCTGGCAGCCGGCGCGCGACCGCGCTCTGGCCTGGTTGCTCGAGCGGGGGAGCGAACTCGAGCAGACCCGGGCCCGCGCTCTGGTGGGCGAGCTTCCGCCGGCGCACGTGACCCAGGCGCTCGCCGCGGCGGGCGCCCTCGCGGAAGAAGATGTGGCGTCCCTTCTGCCGACTCTCGCCATCCTCGACCAGGTCGACCAGCTCGACGCACCGGAACTCGAGCCGCTGGTGGTGACGTTGGCGCGAGCCGTCAGCGAAGAAGGCACCTGGGGAGACCCGGCGGCCCCGCTCGCGGAGCGCATCACGCTGTCGGCGAACGTGGCCGGGTTCCTGACGAAGACGTTGCGGCTGAGGCCGCGGGTGCGCGAAGCGGTGGAGGGGTTCCTGTGCCGGACGTGGAACCCCGACCGCGTGAAGACGGGCGAGTGGGCGCCGATCGCGGCCTACACCCACTTCTTCTCCGTGAACGAGTCGGAGCTCTCGGATCCGATCCTCCAGTGGTGTGGCCGTGAGTTGGAGCGGGGCTTCCGCACGCGGCGGTTCGATGCGGGGGCCACGGCGCGTGTCTTCCTGGAATGCCACGCCGTGGCCTTGCCCGGGGCGAGCCTCTCGGCGGCGGAACTCTGTGAAGCGCTCGTGAACGAGCAGACCGAGGATGGCGGCTTCGCGCTCTCCGCCCGGGCCCTCGCCGGGCAGCCGGGGGAGGCGGCTCTGGACGGCCTGGCAGCCCTTGTGCGTCTCGGACCCGCCGGCTCGGCTCCGTGAGCGAGGGGCCCCTGCAGGCGAACCTGGCCGAGATCCACGAGGCCCTGGCGACACGGATCCCGGAGCGCGAGTGCCTCGTCTTCCGGGATCGGCGGCTCCGCTGGAACGAGGTCACGGATCGCACCCGTCGGCTCGCGGATCTCTTCCGCCGCCACGGTCTCACTCGCCATCGCGAGCGAGCGAGCCTGGCCGGCCACGAAGCCGGGCAGGACCGGGTCGCGCTCTACCTCCACAACGGCAACGAGTATCTCGAGGGCATGCTCGGCGCGATGAAGGCCTGCGCCGCCTCGTTCAACGTGAACTACCGCTATGTGGACGAGGAACTGCTCTACCTGTTCGGCGACGCGGACCCGCGTGCCATCCTCTATCACGCACGCTTCGCGCCGGTGCTCGACCGGTTGCGCGAGCGACTCCCCGGCGTCCGACTCTGGCTTCAGGTCGCGGACGACTCGGGCGAGCCGCTTCTGCCGGGCGCGCTCGACTACGAAGCCGCGCTCGCCGAAGCCGAGCCCCGTGAGCCGGAGGGGCTCTCGCCGGACGATCTCTACGTGCTCTACACCGGCGGGACGACCGGCATGCCGAAGGGCGTACTCTGGCGGCAGGACGACATCTACCACGCAGCGATGGCGCCGAGCCGGCCGCCGGAGAGTCTCGATGAGTTGTGTGAGCGCGTGGTCGCGCGCGAGCCGCTCGTCGCGATGCCGACGCCGCCGCTCATGCACGGCGCCGCCCAGTGGATCGCCTTCTCCATGTGGAACGTCGGCGGGACGCTCGTCTTCCCGTCCGAGGTGGAACGCTTCGACCCGGACGACGTCTGGGACACGGCCGAACGCGAGCGCGTGAATACCATGACGATCGTTGGGGACGCCTTCGGCCGCCCACTCGTCGAGGCGCTCGATCGCCGGCGGCGCGACCTCGGCGCGCTTCGCCAGGTTTCTTCCGGCGGCGCGATCCTGTCCGTGGACACGAAGGAGGCGTTGCTCGAACGGCTGCCCGGGGTGCGTATCCTCGACGTGCTCGGCTCGTCCGAGAGCGGCACCCAGGCGGTGCGCGCCTCGACCCGCGAGGCCGGCGCTCGCACGGGCGACTTCGACCTGAACGCCGGCAACGTCGTCCTCTCGGCAGACCTCTCGGCTCGCCTCGAGCCCGGCAGCGACGAGACGGGCTGGCTCGCACGGACGGGCCGCATGCCGCTCGGCTATCTGAACGACCCCGAGAAGACGGCCCGCACCTTCCCCGTGGTCGAGGGCGTCCGCCACGCCGTCCCGGGCGACCGGGCCCGGGTCGGGGCCGATGGCACGCTCCAGCTCCTCGGGCGCGACTCCGTCACCATCAACACCGGGGGCGAGAAGGTCTTCGCCGAAGAGGTGGAGCAGGCCCTGAAGGCCCACGGAGACGTCTGGGACTGCCTGGTGGTGGGGACGCCGCACCCGCGCTTCGGCCAGCAGGTGGTGGGGCTGTTGCAGGCCCGAGAGGGTGCGGAGCTCGCGCTCGCCGAGGTCGCAGAGGAAGCGGCGCGCCACCTTGCTCCGTACAAACGGCCGAAGCAGCTCGTCGTCGTCGACGTGATCGCGCGCTCGCCCAGCGGCAAGCCCGACTACGCCTGGGCCCGGAAGCGGGCGGAAGAAGAACTGGAGAAGCGGGCCTAGCTCGAGGCTTCGAGTTCCGCGAAGAACGCGCGGATGCGCGCCGCGTTCGCGCCGATGTCGCCCTTGCCGTCCCGCGACTTCGACCGCACGTCCACGATCGAGCCCGCGCCGTCGATGCGGATGCGTACCACCACGTCGTCGACGAAGTGGAAGAAGCTCGTCACCTCGTAGGCTTCGAACCGAAGGCGACTGCGATCGTCGGCGATCACGGTCCAGCCGAGCTTCTTCGCAGCGGCGAGAGCCGAGTCGTAGGTGGAGCCCGGGTCGCTGCTCCGCTGCAGCGGCGCGAGGTCGGGATAGCCGAGTCGCTGTTGCGCGGCGAAGGATTCGCCCGGGTAGCCGAGGTCGCGTCCGCGGTTGGCCGCTTCCTGGCCTGCGGCTTCGAACGCAGGCGGGTTCTCGATGTCGGTGGTGATGTCGTTGATCGCGGGCAGGTTGCGGCCCGGTGCGGCCAAGGCGAAGAGCACCACGGTCAACGCCGCGCCGACGAGAGCGCCCTGCTTTGCGCGGTCGCGTCCGGTGCGGCCGGAGCCGGGGCCCGTGCGCGCGATCCCGATGAGTCCGAGCAGCAGTGTCACGATGCCCAGCAGGAGGCCCAACCCGAACACGCGAAAACCGATCTCGCCGGGCATCCATTCCTGGTTCCCGGCGACAGCGCCGACGACGACGGCGATGATGGCCAGGATTCCCAGACCCTGGGCGATGGTGGCGGAGAGCGCTCGGCGCTCGGGCATCGTGTCCCCTCCCGTGGTGAGGTGTCACGATAACATCCGGCCCCCGCCTTGGGGCGCCTCCGCGCTACCGTGGGCCCCTTCATTCCACCTCTGCCGAGGAGTTCCCCGTGAGCGATCCCGTTCTGCTCGAACGCCGAGACACCATCGCGCTCGTGACCATGAACCGCCCCGACGTCCTGAACGCCCTGAACCGCGCGACCCTCGAGTGCCTGATCGCCCGCACGGACGAGATCCGCGCCGACGAGGGCATCCGCGCTGTGGTCCTGACGGGAGGAGGCCGTGCGTTCGTGGCCGGCGCCGACATCTCCGAGATGCGAGGGCTCTCCTCGGCCGAAGCCACCGCCTTCAGCCGACTCGGCCACCGCGCCATGGACGGCGTCGAGTCGCTGCCGATGCCCGTCATCGCCGCAGTCAACGGCTTCGCGCTCGGGGGCGGCTGTGAACTGGCCTGCGCCTGCGACTGGATCTACGCCTCGAGCAAGGCGCGCTTCGGGCAACCCGAGGTGGGCCTCGGTCTGATCCCGGGCTTCGGGGGCACGAGCCGGCTCGCCCGGCGGGTCGGCCCCGGCTGGGTGCGCGAGCTGGTGATGGGTGGCGAGCCGGTGAAGGCCGACGTCGCGCTCCAGATGGGCCTCGTGAACCGGGTCTGCGAGCCCGACGAACTCCTCGATGCAGCCCTCGAAAGCGCCAGCAAGGCGGCCAGCAAGGGGCCGCGCGCGGTCGCCTCGGCGAAGCGAGTTCTGCTGGAAGGGGCAGACGCAGACATTCGCGTCGCCCACGCCCTGGAGCAGGCCGCTTTCGGCGGCGTCTTCGGGGCGGAGGAGAGCGCCGAAGGCATGGACGCCTTCCTCGAGAAGCGCGACCCGAAGTTCTAGCTGCGGAATTCCTGGACGTAGGGCAGGGTGCCGGCCAACTGCTCGATGGTCTCGCCGGCGTCGAGCAGGACCGCCGTGCCATCCCAGCTGCCTTCCAGAAACTGCTGCCGCGCGCCGTCCGGGATCGCGCCCTGCACGGTGCCCGCGCGCGACGTGACCGTGCGCGCCGCGACATCGACCACGACCTCCTGAGTCGGGTCGAGCTCGACGCTGTCCATCAGCCGATCGAGGTCGGCCTTCTCGAGCGTGAAGCAGGGCAGCCCGATGGCCGTGCAGTTGCCGCGGAAGATCTCCGCGAACGACAGGCCGACGAATGCCTGATACCCGAAGCGCATGAGCGACTGCGGCGCGTGCTCGCGCGAGGACCCACAGCCGAAGTTGTCGCCGACGATCAGGATGCCGGCGCCCTCGAAGCGGTCGTCGTCGAGGGGGTGATTGCCCTTCGCCTGCTCGCGGTCGTCCTCGAAGGC
>JAFDDA010000017.1 GCA_019311105.1 Deltaproteobacteria bacterium | reverse complement strand
CGTGCCGTCCGAGGGCCCGCCGGTGGTGGCGGTAGAGGCGGGCCGAGGGTGGAGCTTCGCATCGCTCGTCGGTACGCGCGGTCTCGTCTACGGCGTCGACACCTTCGGTGCCTCGGCTCATCCCAACGATTTGGCCGGCCACTTCGGCTTCACGCCGGAGAAGCTCACGGCGCGCGTCCGGTCTCACCTGGGCTCGGTAGCGACCCTCGCCCCGCGAGGGGCACGAGTTCCCGCACGCGAAGGTGGATCACGCCGTCGACGTTCTGCAACGGGCCCGCGATCTCCACGACCGATGCGGAGTTCAGCGGAGTGCGGAAGCGGCGGAACCACTTTGGCGTGAGGATCGCGTTCGAGATGCCCGTCTCGTCCTCGAGGGTGAGGAAGCAGAAGCCCTTGGCCGAGCCCGGGCGCTGGCGGACGATCACGTGGCCCGCGGTACGCACGAGCCGGCCGTTCGGCACGCGGGCGAGTTCCGCGGCCGAGAGCACGCCCCGCGCACGCAGGCCTTCGCGCAGGTGTCGCATGATGTGGGGCCCGGTGGTGAGGCCGCTCCCTCGATAGTCGGCGGCGGTTTCTTCGAAGGGCGTCATCTCTGCCAAGGGAGAGGGGCTCGGGCGCGGCGCGACGCCGGCGAACAGCGACGTCGGGTCGCGTTCGAGGGCGGCGATCTGCCAGAGCGCCGAGCGACGCGTGCGCGCGTCGGGGTCGATGCCCGAGAGTGCGCCGAGTTCCGCCAACGTCTCGAGCTCGTCGGCACGGAGGGCGACCCGCCGCGTGAGGTCGGCCGTGCCCATGAAGGGCGCACGGTCGCGTTCGGCGACGAGGGCCAGGCCCGCATCCTTGCGCAAGCCCGAGACGCTGCGCAGGCCGAGGCGCACGGCCGGCCCTGCACCCGGCTCGCCGGGCTCGAGGCTCGCCGACCAACGCGAAGCCGCGACGTCCACGGGCCGCACCTCGACGCCGTGACGCTGTGTGTCTTTCACCAACGTTGCGGCGGAGTAGAAGCCCATGGGCTGGGCTTCGAGCAAACCCACCAGGAACGCCGCGGGGTGGTGCGCCTTCAGGTAGGCCGAGGCGTAGGCGATCAACGCGAAGGACGCCGAGTGCGACTCCGGGAAGCCGTACTGGGCGAAGGAGCCGATCTGCTTCACGATCAGATCCTGGGTCGGCACGTCGATGCCGCGCTCGGCCATGCCGCTGCGCAGGCGCGACTCGATCTTTGCCATGCGCTCGACGGAACGTTTGAAGCCCATGGCGCGGCGCAGCTCTTCGGCCTCGCCGCCCGAGAAGCCGGCCGCGCTCATGGCGATCCGCAGCAGCTGCTCCTGGAAGATCGGGATGCCGAGGGTGCGTTTCAAGATCGGCTCGAGGCACGGGTCGGCGTACTCGACGGCCTCGCGCCCGGCACGCCGCTCGAGGTAGGGGTGCACCATCTGGCCGACGATCGGCCCGGGCCGGATGATCGCGATCTCGACGACGAGGTCGTAGAAGCGCTCGGGTTTCATGCGCGGCAGCGTTGCCATCTGGGCGCGGCTTTCGATCTGGAACACCCCGACCGTATCGGCGCGTTGGATCATGGCGTAGGTCTTCGGGTCGTCGGGGGGGAGCTTCGCGAGGTCGACCTCGATGCCTTCGTGGGAGCGGACGAGCGGGATCGTCTTCTCGAGCGCGTCCAGCATGCCGAGGCCGAGCAGGTCGATCTTGATGATGCCGAGGTCGGCGCAATCCTCCTTGTCCCACTGCACGACGGTGCGGTTCGGCATGCTCGCGGGCTCGAGGGGCACGACTTCGTCGAGCCGCCCGGCGGCGATCACCAGGCCGCCGGAGTGTTGCCCCAGGTGGCGGGGCAACCCGCGGATGGCGCCCGCGAGGCCGAGCCAAGCGCGCACGCGCGGCGCCTCGGGGTCGATGCCATTGGCGAGCAGGACGTCGCCGATGGTCTCGGCTTTCTCCTCGTCGCGTTCCCAGCTCGACACGAGTTTGGTCACGCGATCGACCGTGCTCTCGTCGTGGCCGAGCACCTTCCCCATCTCGCGCATGGCGGACTTCACGCGGTAGGTGATGACGTTGGCGGTCATGGCGGCACCGTGGGGGCCGTACTTGGCGTAGACGTATTGGATGGCGCTCTCGCGCTGGGGGCCCGAGGGGAGGTCGATGTCGATGTCGGGCCACTCGTCGCGCTCTTCGGAGAGGAAGCGCTCGAAGAGCAGCTCCATGCCGATGGCATCGACGGCGGTGATGCCGAGGGCGTAGCAGACGGCGCTGTTGGCCGCGGAGCCACGCCCCTGGGCGAGGATGCCCGCTTCGCGGGCGAAGCGGACGATGTCCCAGACGATCAGGAAGTAGCCGTCGAGTTCGAGCTTCGCGATCAGCGCGAGCTCGTGCTCGATCTGGCGCCGCGCGCGGGCGGGTAGCGGCGTGCCGTAGCGCTGCGCGGCGCCGGCGAGGGTGAGGGTGCGCAGGAAGCTTGCCTGGGTCTCGCCCGTGGGCACGGGAAAGGTGGGGAAGCGGTAGCCGAGGTTCGCGAGGGTGAACTCGCAGCGTTCGGCCACCGCCCGCGTGGCGCGCAGCCAGCCGGGCCGGTCGGCGAAGCGACGCGCCATGGCGGCGGGTGTCTTCAGGTGGCGCTCGCCATTGGCGACGAGCCGGCGGCCGGCGCGGTCGAGGGTCGTCTTGTGGCGCAGGCAGGTGAGGGCATCGAGCAGGCGCCGGTCGGAGGGCGCGGCGTGGCGGACATCGCCCGTGGCCACGACCGCGATGCGGCGCGCCTCGGCCAGGGCTGCGGCGCGTGTTTCGGCCCGGGCGGCATGGCGTTCGAGCGAACGGGTGATCGCGACGTGGGTGCGTTCGCGTCCGAACAGGCCGAGCGCACGGTCGAGCGTCGCCTCGTCGAGACCCGCATCGCCATCGAGCAAGACGCAGAGGCCCGGCGCGTGTTCTTCGAGGTCGTCCCAACTGGCGAGGGCCTCGCCCTTGGGCCGGCCGGCCTGGGCGTGTGTGAGGAGGCGACACAGGTTCCGCCAACCGCGGCGCGTCTCGACCAGGAAGTTCAGGCGTGACGAGCCAATGGTGAGCGAAGCGCCGACCAACGGTCGCACGCCAACGGCCACGGCCGCGGCGTGGAAGCGCGGGATGCCGTAGACGCCGTCGCGGTCGGCGAGGGCTAGGGCGCGATGGCCGAGTTCGGCGGCGCGCTCGGCGAGATCCTCGGGGTTCGAAGCGCCCTCGAGAAAGGAGAAGGCACTGCGGCAGCGCAGCTCGACGAAGTCTTCGGAGGCCGGGGAAGGGCACATCGCTCTAGTTTCGCTTTTTGTTCGCCACAAAGGCAAGCACCATCTTTCCCAGGGAAACCCAGCCCTTTCGCGCCGGCGCGGCGGCTCCCTAAACTCCTGGCCATGGCATCCGTGGTCGTCGTGGGAGGGGGCCTCGCAGGCCTCTCGGCAGCCTGGCGGCTCGGCCAGGCAGGCCATGACGTGGAGGTCTTGGAGGCCGAGCCGGTGGCCGGTGGCCGCATGCGCGCCGAGCCCCACCCGGGTTTTGACGGGGAGAGGGGGTTCGACGGGCAGGGCGGCTTCATCCTCGACCGCGGCGCCCAGTTCATTTCGAGCGCCTACCCGAACCTGCACCGGCTGATCGAGACGCTCGGCCTCGCCGACCGCGTCCGCCCCTTCCGCCACGCACGCAATGCGATCCTGCGCGATGGCCGCCTCCACCCCGCCGACGCCGACTCGCCCATGCGCGTGTTGCGTTCGCCGCTCCTCTCCATCCCCGCGAAGCTTCGCCTCTCGCGTCTGCTGGCCGAGGTGTGGCGGCAGCGCGCCAAGATCGACCCCTGGGAGCCCGAGCGCGCCGCCGAGATCGATGACGAGGACATGGAATCCTGGCTGCGCACCACCATCGGTGACGAGGCCTTCGACTACCTGATCGCGCCGGGCTTCTCGTCCACCTTCGACAGCGATCCCGAGCATCTCTCGAAGGTGTTCGCGCTCCAGGCGATCCGGCTCACCCAGGGCGACTTCCGGTTGCAGAGTCTCGAGGGGGGCGTCGGCACCCTGACGAGCACACTCGCTGCGGGCCTCGACGTGCGCACCGGTTGTCGCGTCACCTCCGTGGAGACCGAGACGGGCGGAGCTCGTGTGCGCTTCACCGATGTGGGCGGGGAACAGGCGGTGTTGGCCGATGCCGTGGTGATGGCACTCCCCGGGACGCGTGTCGCCGAGGCTTGCGCGAAGCTCACGCCGGCCGAGCGCGGCTTCTTCGAGCAGGTGCACTACGTGCGCGGGATGATCGCGTTCCTGCTCTTCGACGCCGCGCCGGAGACGTTGCCCTGGTACGGGGTGGCCTTCCCACAGCCCGAGGGGCTCGATCTCTACGGGCTGGCCGTGGATCATTGGAAGGAAGGGCAGGCGCCGCCCGGCGCCGGCCTCGTGAACTGCGCCCTCACCGCCAGCGCCGCCGAGCGGTTGTGGGAGGCGAGCGATGAGGCCGTCGGCGCTTGCGTGCTCGAGAACCTGGCGCGCACGCCGATCGGACGGCTCGAACCCCGGGAAGTGATCGTCCACCGCTGGGACCCGATGCTGCCGCAGTTCCGCGCCGGCTATACCCGCCACCTCGCCGCTTTCCAGCGGCGGGTCGACCGCTCGCCGCGGCTCGTCTTCGCAGGTGATTACCTGGTGGGGCCCTACACCGAGGGCGCCTGCACCAGCGGCCTGCGTGCGGCCGAGGAGCTCGCCGCCGAGCTCCGATGACACCTGCCCGACCCTCGTTGCGCTCTTCGATGACACACGTGTCCGCCCTCCATTGCGTTTTCGCTTGCGGGTTCGCGCTCGCGGTGCTCGCCTGTGGCGGAGAGCTGGAGCCCGGCCGTCTGGTCCCCGGAGAGCTCGCGTTCGCGCCCCGCAGCGAGCCTCTCGGTGCGTTCGAACTCCGGCTCGAAGGGACGAGTTGGCGCGACGCGCGGGTGCGCGCGTTCCATCGCAATCGCCCCGACGAACCGGTCTTCGAGACGCTGCCGGGCGTGGCCTTCCTCGAAGTCGCACGCGGGCGGGCCGAGGCGGTGGCGGGCGGTATCGAGGACCGGCAGCAGGAACGCTGTGCCGACCTCTCTCTCGACGGCATCGAAGCCGAGCTCTATGTGCTGCGTATTTCGGGTCGCTTCCGCTGCACGGTGCTCGATCGGGCCTTCGAGTTGTTCGTGGTGCCCGAGGGGAGTGCGGAGCTGCGCTTCCACCTGCGCCTGGCAGACGCCTCGTTCAACCGCATCGCGCTGCTTTACGGGCGTGCGCCGGGGGAGCGCTTCTACGGCCTGGGTGCTCGGGACGCATTGGCGCTGGAGGCCCGGCGCTACGCGGTCTGGGTGAGCCGTGCGGAAGCCCCTGGGCCCGGGCTGATGGGGCGCCTTCTCGGCCGCACTTCGCCACCGCCGGGAAGCCCCGCGCCGGTGCCGCACCTCTTGTCTTCCCGGGGGCACGCGACCCTGCTCGAAAACCCCGAGTATTCGACCTTCGACCTGCGCGCCCCCGACCGCGTGCGCGTGGAGACCTTTGCGCGCGAGTTGACGTGGCGGGTGCAGGTCGGTGCGACACCGCTCGAGCTGGTGGAAGTGGCAACCGCCGCAGCCGGTCGGGCCGCGCCGCTCGCGGCCTGGGCCCACGCCGGTCCCATCGTCTTGGTGCGCGGCGGGTCGGCCGAGGTACGCCGCCAACTGGATGCATTGATCGGCGCAGGCGTGTCGCCGGCGGCGTTCCAGATCGAGGATTGGTTCGGCGTGGGCTCGCTCGACCCCGATCCCCAGCGCTACGGGGATGGGAGTGGCCTGGTTGCGGAGCTGAAGGAGCGCGGCGTGCGGGTCGTCGTCGAGACGAGCGCCGAGTTCCCCGTGGTCGAGCGCGATGCGGCGATGGAGGCGCTCGCCGCGGAGGCCGACGCGGCGGGATATTGGGTGCTCGGACTCGATGGCGTGCCTTACGAGCGCGGCGGCCGCCGCTGGCTCGACCTCTCGAACCCCGACGCACGTTCGTGGTGGGTCGACGTCCTTCAGACGCAGATCCTTCGCGATGGCATCTCGGGGCTCGTCCTCGCGGGCGGCGACGGGTTGCCGCCCGACGCGCGCTTGGCCGCCGAGAAGTCGGGCGAGGCCTATCACAATCGCTACGCCGAGGCGGGGGTACGCAGTGCGGCGCGTGCCTTCCGGGAGGCCGACGTCCCGGTCGACGGGTTGACCTTGACCGCAACGGGTTTCGTGCGCAGCCCGCGCCATGGTGCGGTGTTGCTGGCCGGCGATGCGGGCGAGCGCGCGACCTGGGCGCGCGTGGTCACCGCCGGGCTCTCGGGCTTCGCCTACGCCGCGGTCGACGTGGACGGCGCCGCCCCGGCCGAAGCGCGCCGCCGAGCGCTCGGGGCCGCTGCCTTTGCGCCGATCTTCCGAGTCCGCGCGGACGCCTTCGCCTCGGCCGAGGCCCTCGAAGATCTCGCCCACGCTGGCCGGCTCCATGCCGCGTGGTCAGGTTTTCGCGGCGAGCTGGCTCGCCAGGCGCGCGAGCGCGGCCTCCCGATCGTGCGCGCGCCCTGGCTCCACCATCCCGAAGTCGAGGGCGGCGACGCCTTCCTGGTGGGCGACCAGTTGCTCGTCGCACCGGTGTTCGAACCCGGCGCGGAGCGGGTGGAGATCGATCTGCCGCCCGGCCGTTGGGTGGGCGCCTACACGGGGAAGGTCCACGGGCTGCCCAGGCAGCGTGTCCGCGTCACGCTCGAGGCGCCAGGCGGGCGCGCCGGGTTGCTCTATGCCGAGGGCTCACCGGTGGGCCGCCGCCTCGAACGCGCGCTGGCCTCAGGCCTCTAGCGACGCTGCGATCGCCTCGGCCTCGGCCACCATCTCGTCCAGGACTTCGAGACCGCCGTCCCAGAAAGTCGGGTCGGTGATGTCGAGGCCGAGCCGGCCGACGAGTTCGGGCGGCGACTCGGAGCCACCGGCGCGCAGCAGATCGAGATATTTCGGGACGAACGCTTCGCCCTCGGCGTCGTAGCGACGCAGCAGCGCCAGAACCAACAGCTCACCGAATGCGTAGGCGTAGCAGTAGAAGGGCGAGTGGACGAAGTGCGGGATGTAGAGCCACCACGCCGCGTAGTGATCGTTCAGGGTCACGGCGTCGCCGAACATCGCCCGGTTGGCTGCCATCCACAGCTCGTTGACTCGTTCGACGGGCAGCTCGCCCTCTTCGCGCCGGGCAGAATGCAGGGCTTCTTCGAAGCGGGTCATGGCGACCTGGCGCGAGACCGTCGCGAAGGCGTCTTCCAGTTTTCCGCACAGCAAGGCGAGGCGGACCTTCGGGTCGCTTTCTTCGGCGACGAGGCGGCGGAAGACCAGCATCTCGCCGAAGACGCTGGCCGTCTCGGCGGTGGTGAGCGGCGTGTCCTGCTCGAAGAGACCTTGGTCGCGCGCGAGGTATTGGTGGACGCCATGCCCGAGCTCGTGGGCGACGGTCATGACGTCGCGCAGGTTGCCCGTGTAGTTGAGCAGGACGTAGGGGTGGGCACTCGGCACGGTCGATGCCGAGAAGGCGCCGCCCCGCTTCCCGGGCCGCAGCTCGGCGTCCACCCAATTTCGTTCGAAGAAGAGGCCCGCGATCTCGGCCATCTGGGGCGAGAAGCGGCCGTAGGCGTCGAGCACGATCTCGCGCGCCTCGTCGAAGCTGCGGACGTTCGCGTCCTGCTCGATCGGGGCGTAGCGATCGAAGTCTTCGAGCTGGTCGAGCCCGAGGAGCTTCGCCTTCAGTCGGTAGTAGCGTTGGACCGTCGGGTAGCCCCGCTCGGCCGCGGCGAGCAGAGCTTCGACCGTGGCGTCGTCGATCTCGTTGCTCAGATTCCGGCTGCGCTTGGCGTGCTCGTAGCTCCGGAGCCGGTCGCGCGTGGCTTTGTCCTGGGTGAGGACGTTGAAGATGTAGGCGAGGACGCGCTCGTTCTCCTTCAGGCCGGCCGAGAGCGAGCGGGCGCCTTCGCGGCGGGTCTCGCGCTCGGGGTGATAGAGGAGCGAGAGGACTTCTTCTTCCGACACGTCGCGGGTGGCGTCGCCCTCGCGGACCTCGAAGCGCGCGGCGCCCATCACCTCGTCGAAAAGCCGGTTGAAGGCGCGCGAGCCCGTGTTGGCGAGATCTTCGGCGATCTTCTCCTCGGGTTCCGAGAGGACGTGTGGCCGATAGCGCCGGGCGCTCGCCAGGTAGTGACGGCGGGGCGAGAGTTCGGGCGCAGCCAGCAAGGCCTCGGCGCGAGCGTTGTCGGCCCCGACCCACTCGAGTTCGAAGAAGACCAGGGTGTTCTGGATGGCCGAGCTGCGCTGCTGGACGTGCTGCATCAACGCGCCGTGGCGGGGCGCGCTGGTGTCCTCGGCGAAGAGTAGGCCGGCGAAGGAGCCGGCGCGGCCGACGAGTTCGGAGATCGCTTCGAGTTCGTCGACGGCCGTGGCGAGTTCGGCGGGTTCGAGGTCGGCCACGCGCCCGCGATAGGCCTCGGCAAAGGCTTCGGAGCGGGCGAGAGCGCCGTCGAGGTCGGCGTCGATCTGGGGGTCGTCGGGGCCACCCGGATAGAGGTCGCCCAGGTTCCAGCGGACGCCGGCTGCGGGGCCGGCATCGATTGTTTTGTCGGTGGCTGCTTGCGTCATGGGCGCGGAGGATAACGCGCCAGTAGACTCGCAGGGATGGAGCGTCCCGTCTCGCGCACCATCGCCCACGCCGACATGGATGCATTCTACGCATCGGTGGAGCAGCGCGACCGGCCGGAGCTGCGCGGCCGGCCCGTGATCGTGGGCGGCGGTGGCCCACGCGGCGTCGTCTCGGCGGCCAGCTACGAGGCCCGCAAGTTCGGCGTGCACTCGGCGATGCCGGGCTACGAGGCGCGCCGGCGCTGCCCTGACGGCGTCTTCCTCTCCGGCGACATGGCGCGCTATCGGCGCGAGTCGCGCCGCATCTTCGAGATCTTCCGGCGCTTCACCCCCGCCGTGGAAGGCCTCTCCCTCGACGAGGCGTTTCTCGACCTCACGGGCACGGAGCGGCTGCTCGGCCCGGCCCGCGGCGTGGCCGAGCGTCTCCGCCGGGAGGTGCGCGACGAGGTGGGCCTCGCGGTCTCGGTGGGGATCGCGCCGATCAAGATGGTGGCGAAGCTCGCGAGCGAATCCGCCAAGCCCGACGGGCTGTTGGAGATCTCGCGCGAGGGGCTCCTCGAGTTCCTGCACCCGCTTCCGGTGCGACGCATGTGGGGCGTGGGCCCGGTCACGGGAAAGCGCCTCGCGGCCGCGGGCTTCCACACCGTTCGCGACCTAGCCCGTGCCGACCGCGATGGCCTGGAGAAGCTCCTCGGCGACTGGGGTGGGCGCCTGGCGCGCCTCGCACGCGGTGAGGACGTCCGCGAAGTGGAGCCCTATCGCGACACGGTTTCGATGAGTGAGGAGAACACCTTCTCGGGCGACGTGGACGATCTGCCCCGTCTCGAGCGCGCGATCGTGCGTCACGCGGAATCCGTGGCGCGTCGTCTGCGCCGCAGTGAAGTTCTGGCGCGCACGGTCGTCTTGAAGGTGAAGCTCGGCCGCCGCCGCGCGCCCGGACCCCGGGGCTACAGCCTGGTGACGCGCCGCGCGACGCTGCCCGAGGCCAGTGACGACGGCGAAACGATCTCACGCGTCGCTCGGGGCCTGCTGCACGCGTGGGGTCTGCCCGAGCCCATCCGGTTGCTCGGGGTCGGCGTCACCAACCTCGTCCCGGGAGACGCCGCCCAGTTGCCGCTCTTCGAACAGGGCCGAGCGCGACGCGAGCGGCTCAACCAGGCCCTCGACCAGATCGCCGACCGTTTCGGGAGTGAGGCGCTTTCGCGCGGTGAACCGGGGAGCGCCCGCCGGGCCGGCCTGTCCGACCAGATCAAACGCGGCGCCCGCGACGACGAAGCCTAGGCCTCTGGGCCGGCGGCCTAGAAGTAGACCTCGAGCTTCGCGTCGAAGCGGTGGGTCGTGCCTTTGTCGCCGAAGAATCCGTCGTAGCCCACTGAGAACGAGCCGCCCGAGCCGTGCGGCTGGAACGTGACGCGCGCGCCGACCGCGGCGCCCTGCTCGCTGTCTTCCGCTTCGGCGGTGACGCTGCCCGCACTGCTCGCAGCACCGGCGATCCGAGCATCGAGCTCCCGGTCGGCACCCACCCAGGTGCTGCGCCAGGCCGCCGAAATCTCTGGCGTCCAGGTCCCCTGCGTGTAGGGAAGGCCGGAGTCCTTGTACGGGCTCTGGTAGTGCCGGTAGCGGAAGCGGCTGCCGAACTCGGTGGAGACGAGGGTGTTCTCGCGCTCCTCGACCTCCAGCTCCAGGCCGAGGGTGTCGGTCTCCTCGAACTCCTCCTCCTGAACCCAGACCACGTCCATGGCCGCCCGGGGTTCGACCTGGAAGCCACGCCACTCGAACAGCCACGCCATGTCGAGGAGGCCCTGGATGCGATGGCTGTCGAA
This sequence comes from Deltaproteobacteria bacterium, assembly GCA_019311105.1. Taxonomy (GTDB): domain Bacteria; phylum Myxococcota_A; class UBA9160; order UBA9160; family JAFDDA01; genus JAFDDA01. Next base: position 32,800 of record JAFDDA010000017.1, on the reverse strand, counting down.
CTCGCTCTCGGTGACCCGGTTGATCGAGCCGATGCGGATCGAACGGCTCTGCTCGTGCTCGCCGCGGCCATAGCCGAAGGCGCCGCGCAGGCGGGCGTTGCCGAGCCGCGCGTGGGCAGCCGTGCCGATCTCGAACGACTCGACGTCGCCATCGCCGACGTTGTCGACATCGACGTCCGCGCTCCCGATCCCGATGTAGCCCGTGAGCTGGACGCGCCGGTTGGGTCGCCAGTCGAAGCCGCCCGCGACGGCCTGGGTCGAGCCCTCGGACTCGAAGAAATCGCTTCCGGCATCGCGATCGTACTCGGAGAAGAGCAGGTTCATCCACGCCGTGAAGCCGGTACGGCCGCAGGGGATGTCGCGCAGGGGCCCCGGGTCGAGGCCGAAGAAGGCCGGCTTGCAGTTCAGCCGGGGCTGAGAGGCGGCGCGCGCGAAACTCAGGCCGAGCTTGGCGACGGCGCTGGTGTGGGCGTCGTAGCCCTCGGGGTGGAACGCGTCGTAGGCCGGCCCCAGCTCGGCTGCCGAGAGCGTGTCGAGTTCGACCAGGGCCCCGTCGAGACCGATCTCGGTCGCGCCCGTGGCGAGGACCCGGTCGAGATAGCTGGCGGCAGCGTTCTGGTTGGGCGTGTTGGCAAAGGCGGTGTAGCTCGTGCGGACGATGTCGAGCCGGACCTGGTCGGCGAGGTAGACGATCTCGAAGTCGAGCAGCGGCGTGTCGAGGGGCACCGTCTCGAACATGCCCATGCGGCTGCCGCCGCCCGCGGAGGCGTCGAGCAGCGTGAAGCTCCGGCTCGTGGGCACCGGCGCCGCGAAGACGAGCTCGAGCACGTTGCCGGCCGCGCTGAGGTCGATGTCGCCGCCGCCGGAGAGAACCAGGTTGCCATGGACGTCGTCCAGCGGGTCGATTTCAGGAACGATCAACAGCCGCAGCGTCGAAGCGCCCTGTGCGTAACCGACCGCGCCATCGACGGTGATCGTATCGAGGAGGCCGAGGGCTCCATTCACCAGATCAAGGCCCCCATCCAGCGTGATCGTGCCGACGCCCGTGTCGGGATTGCTGAAGAGGGTCCACTCGCCGTCGCCGTCCATGGAGCCGATCGTGAGGGTTTCGAAGCCGGTCACGGTGTCGACGTCGAGGCTGCCGAACTGTGCGCCTTCGAGGGAGTCGTCGGTGTCGAGAATCAGCGCATCGCTCGTTCCCGTTCCGCCATCGAGGTCGCCGATCACCAGGCCCGTGGTGAACAGCCTCAGGCTGTCGTCGCCGCCGCCGAGATCGATGTTGCCCTCGATCCGGCCGTGGTTGATGACGTCCTCGACGTCGGCGCTTCCCAGGATCGCGTCGCCCTGAACCGGGACCGGCATCGCGGTGAGATCGACGATGTTGACGCGGATGATACCGGTGGTCTCGTTCGTGATGGTGGTGGTGCCGCCAGCGCCGATGACCCGAACGGCGGTGCCGCCTTGGCCGTTGGCCGTGGCGTTGGCTTGGATCGTCCCCTCGTTGGTGAGGGTGTTGTCCCCACCGAGTTCGACACCGACGACGGGGTCGCCGTCGGGCGGCGGGGTCTCCAGGTCGCCCGTGACGGTCACGGTGCCCGAGTTCACGACCTCGTAGTTGTCCCCGACGCGCAGGCCCGTTGCGGACCCCTCTCCGCCGGTGACCGTGACGCTGCCGTCGTTCGTGAGCGTGTTGTCGGCCCCCGCATCGTTGCCGACCTCGATGCCGACGGCGCCTTCGCCCGTGGCCTGGATGCTGCCGGTGGCGGAGTTCGTGACATTGCTGTCGTCGCCGACCTCGATGCCCGTCGGGTTGTCCAGCATCGACCCGAGGATGCCGACGCTGATTTCCCCCTCGTTGGTGACGTCGTTCCCGGTGCCACCGAGGATGCCGACGGCATCGAGGCCATTCACCGTGATCGCGCCGCCGCTCTCGTTGGTGACGGTGTTGTCGTTCCCGACTTCGATGCCCACCGCGTTCGTGGCCGCCGTGCCGGTGCCCGTGACGTCGATGGTGCCGGTGGCCGAGTTGGTGACGTTGTTGTCGTCGCCCACGCGGATGCCGAAGGCGTTGTCCGAGCCCGTGCTGACCACTCCAGCGTTGATGTCGCCATCGTTGGCGACGTCGTTGTCGTTGCCGCCGAGGATGGCGCCCGACCCCGCACCGGTCACCGTGATCTCGCCGGAGTTGAAGACGCCGTCATCCGTGCCGTTGGCCGGTGTGACCGCGTTGTTGTCGTTGCCGATGACGATGCCGTGAGAGGCGGCGCCGTCGGCGGTGATGACCGCGCCGGCCTCGACCGTGACCGTGTTGCCGTCGGTCAGTGTGATGGCATTGGCATCCGCCACGCCATCATCGACGGTGGCCGTGGCCTCGACCGTGACTTCGAGGTCCACCGCGGCGCCCGCGTCGAAGCCGTCGGTGTCGTCGGCGCTACAGGTGACCGTGCCGTTGTTCGGGGGCGCGTCCGGCTGGCAGTCGGCCCGGGCCGTTCCGGCGAAGCCACCCACGGTGACGCCGGCGAGCACGGCGGTGGCCCCCCACACGAGAGCGAGCGAGAGCAGGCGGGTGCGGCGCGCAGCGGGCATGCAGACTCCTGGCGAAGGCTTCGGCCGGGAAGCCCTTTGGGCCGCGGCCCGGCGGAGCCTAGCCCGACCGGTGCTGCCTTTCCCAGGTGTAGACGCGCATGGGCGGAACGTTGCGGATTTCGGTCTGGATCTTGGCCGGCCCGAAGACCTCCCGGCCCAGGGCCTCCACGCGATCACGGAACTGATAGGCCACGAAGCGGCCCTGCGGGCACAAAGCCCCGCGGACGGAGCGCAGGATCTCGAGTCCGAGCGCGCGGGGCATCGTGGAAAAAGGAATCCCCGATAGGATCACGTCGGCGCCGTCGAGGCCCTCGCTCGCGAGGATTTCGCCCACCTCGGTGGCGCTGCCTTCGAGGACGTGGAGGCGTTCGTCGGCGATCTGGCTTTGCATGTGGCGGACGAAGCGGGGGTTGATCTCGATGGCCAGGAGGCGCGCGTCGGGCGCCATGGCGCGCAGGAGGGCCCGGGTCGTGCCGCCGGTGCCAGGCCCCAGCTCGACCACGGTCTTTGCCTCGGCGACCTCCGCGCAGCGAATGATGCGGCGCTCGAGGAAGCGCGAGCTCGGGATGATGGAGCCGACCTCCTTGGGCTTGCTGAGGAAGCCGCGCAGGAACTCGAGGCGGTCTTCGCCGGGGGCGGTGTGGGCGCGGCGGTCGGAGCGGACGGTGGCCATGGGATCTCCCGTAACTGTACTGACGGTACAGTTGTTAGTAGACCCACGGTGTAGCTACGACCGGCGCGTCGGGCAAGCGGCTGGGCGTCGGGGCCGGGGTTAGTCGTAGATCCCGTCGATCTCCCAGCGGTGGGCGACGCGGTCGTGGCGCAGGCGCACGATCGTGCCGTCGCTGGTGGCGATGTCCCAATGATCGAAGGCGTGGCGACGTTCGGGCGACCACCAGCCGCCCGTCGTGCGCCAGGGGCCCGAGCGCGACACGACGCGACCCGTGGCCACGCGACTGCGGACCCACTGGGGGCGGCCGCCCGGTGCGGTGACCTCGGCAGGCTGGGGCGGGCGCAGGGCGCGCACCCCGAGTCGCGCGCTGGGCGGTGGGCGCTTCGGGGCTGCGGGCTTCGTGCGGGCCTTGGGGGCTTTGCCTTTCCGTGTCGAAGCTTCGGCGACCTGGAGGGCAAAGGGTTCGAGGGCGAAGGCGTCGGGGCGGTGCTCGTCGCGCAGGGCGGGTGCGCCCACTCGGCCCTCACCGCACAGGGCTTCGAGTTCCGCGAGGGTGCGCGAGAGCTCGGCGGGCGCAGGGCCCGCGGGGCGGAAGAGGTCGAGCTGGTCGCGCCGGCCGGGGCGACCGCGCGTGCCGAGGGCAACACTCACGACCGGGGCGGCGGGCGGGCGTTGCTCGAGCGCCAGGTTCACCAGACGGAGCAGGGTGCGGGTTTCGTTCGTGGCGGCGGCCACGCCGATGCGTCGCGCGTCGCGCCGGCCGCCTTCGAGTGCGAGCTCGAGGGTGAGGGGCCCGCAGGCGAGGCCGCGGGCGTCGAGGCGATCGACCAGGCGCGAGAGCATGCCGCGCAGCACGAAGCCGAGGGGCTCGAGCCGCTCGATCGGGTGTTCGAGGTCGAGGGCCTCTTCGCAGCGGGTTTCGCGGTGGTGGGGCAGGGGCGGCTCGTGCCCTTCGCCGCGCACTCGTGCCAGGAGTTTTGGTGCCTCGGGGCCGAGGCGCGTCGCGAGGGCGCGCGGGGGGAGCCGGAGCAGGTCGCCGAGGGTGCGGATGCCGAAGCGGGTCAGCGATGCGGCGAATTCGTCGGGGGGATCGAGCAGATCCATGGGCAGGGGGGCGAGGAAGTCGGCCTCGCCGCCCGGTGGGATGACCAGTACGCGCCCGGTCTCGCTTTCGAGGGCGAGCCGGCGCGCCGCCAGCCGGGCGATCTCCTGGGAGCTGGCTACGCAGACCACGGCGGGGAGGCCGAGGGAGGCGGAGCGCGCGGCCAGGGCGGCGGCGAAGGTCTCTTCGGAGCGGAAGAGAGACCCGATGCCCGAAGCGTCGAGGAAGACGCTGGCCTCGGCGAGGAAGGCCCCGGTGGCGGGCGGAGCGGCGGCGACCCGCGGCGAGAAGGCGAGGGCGGCATCGAGCAGCGTGTCGCGCGCGGCGCGTTCGAGGGCCGGCGAGGCGACGCGCACGTGCAGGTCGGCACAGACCGCCCGGGCGTGCACGCAGGACGCGCCGATGCGTGCACCGTGGGCCCGGGCTTCGGGTGAGGCCGAGACGACGAAGGCGCGCGGGCCCGGCGCCGAGACGACGACGAGCGGGCGCCCGGCCGGTTCGGGGTTCGCGCGCAGCTCCGCCGCCAGGGGGAGGTCGGCGACGCGCAGGCATGCGACCCGGGTGCTCGGGGTGCTCATGTCGAAAGCACCCGGGTGCTCGGGGTGCTCATGTCGAGATCACCCAGGGGCTCACCAGGCCAGGTGGGCCGAGCCGGTTGCGAACGAGGGTGGCACTCGTCTCGAGGCCTTCGAGCAAGGCCGGCGCGTCGGAGAAGCGAGCGACCGAGGGCTGCAACTCGAGGGTCAGGTCCGAGAAGGTGCCGGCGAGGCGCCGCCCGGTGAGCAGGGCGAGCGACGTGTGTGAGCCGGCGGCCGCGCGGGCGAGTCGCAGCCAGGTGGCGTCGTGGATGACGGCGTCGGCCTGTACGCCGCCGATGTCGAGGTCGAGGAGGACGAGGGCGAAGCCGCGGGCGTCGAGCAGGCGTTCGGTCGAGCGCAGGGCTTCGGCGAGTCCGGGTGCGCGGACCCAGAGCACGCGGGGCAAGACGACGCCGGCGGCCTCGGCGGAGGGTGGGTCGAGGGCGTCGGCGAGGTCGACCACGGCGGTGACCTCGCCGGCCTGGGTCAGGCGGGCCAACCAGGCGAGGGCGAGGGCGGTGCGGCCGGAAGACGGCGGGCCGGCGATCTCCAGGAGCCGGCCGCGCGGGACGCCCCCGCCGAGTTGGCGATCGATCTCGGGCAGGCCCGTGGCGTCGCGGGCCGGGGGCTCGTCGGGCGGTGGTGCGGAGCCCCGGCGCAGCTGGGGCCCCAGGTCCCGCAGCAGGGTGGCGAGGGCCCGATCGGAGCCTCCGGGGGCGGCCACAGGGGAAGCCGTACCGGAGGCTCCGACCGGAGCCTCGGTCCCCCCCGCGCGGGGTGAAACGCGGGGCGAGAAGCGCATGGGGGGCGCATCCTTTCAGTAGGCGAAAATAAAGCGAAATACCGACCCAACGTCAACTCGTCAGGGGAGGGGACGGTTCTCTTTGATGACGAAACCAGGGACCAGGCCACGTGCGCCTCGGTCTTGGCGGTTTCGTCATCAAAGAGAACCGTCCCCTTCGTCAGCGGGCGAGCTGTTTCCGTAGGGCGGCGACTTTGGGGTCGTTCGTGTGGAAGAGGCGGAGGGCTTCGGGGACGAGGCGGCGTTCGAGGGCCTGGACGCGCTCGGCGAGGGTGCCCGGGGTGTCGTCGGGGAGGACCGGGACGCGGTCCTGCAGAAGGATCGGGCCGTGGTCGTATTGGTCATCCACGAAGTGGACCGTGGCGCCGCTCTCGCGCTCGCCGGCGGCCACGACGGCTTCGTGGACGCGCTGGCCGTAGAAGCCGTGGCCGCAATATTTCGGGATGAGCGCCGGGTGCACGTTCAACGTGCAATCGCGGTAGCGCTCGCGTGGCTCGAAGGCGGAGAGGAAGCCGAGCAGCGCGACCACGTCCACTTCGTGGCGCTCGAGGATCTCGTGCAGCCGGTCGTTGAACTCCGTCGGGTCCGGGTGTTTCCGGCGCGAGACGGCGAAGGCCGGCACGCCGTGGCGTCGCGCTCGCTCGAGGCCGAAGGCCCGGGGCTTCGAGGCCAGCACCACGGTCACACTCGCGTCGAGGTCGCCGCGCTCGATGTGGTCGAAGAGGTTCTCGAGGCTCGTCCCGCCGCCCGAGAGCAGGACCGCGATCCGGAGGGGCCCGCCCACCGCGCTCACGGCGAGCCGAACAGGCTCGCGTGGATCCGGCGCGTCGCCGGCGAGCGGTTCAGCGTGTAGAAGTGGATGCCGGGCGCGCCGCCGGCCAGCAGCTCGCGGCACTGCATCGTGGCCCACTCGATCCCCACCTCGAGGGTGCGCGCGCCGTCGCCTTCGACCCGCGAGAGTTCGCGGTCGAGGTCTTCGGGGATCTGCGATTCGCACAGCGCCGCGATGCGGCGGATGTTCGCCGTGCTCACCACGGGCATGATCCCCGGGACGATCGGCACCTCGATCCCCGCCGCCCGCGCCCGGTCGACGAAGCCGAAGTAGCTCGCGTTGTCGAAGAAGAGCTGCGAGACGAGCACGTCGGCGCCCGCGTCGACCTTGGCCTTCAGGCTCGCGAGGTCGGCCTCGGGGCTCGCGGCCGTCGGGTGGGTCTCGGGGTAGCAGCCACCGGCCAGGCAGAAATCCCAGCGTGAGCGGATGAACTCCGTGAGCTGGCTCGCGAACTGGAAGGCGTCTTCGCTGCGGTCGTGGTCGGGCTGGTCGCGCGGCGGGTCACCCGACAGGGCCAGCACGTTTTCGATGCCTTCGCGCTCGAGGCGATCGAGCAGCGAGGCGAGCTCGTCCTCCTGGGCGCAGACGCACGTCAGGTGGGCCATGGCGGTGATGCCGATCTCGCGCTGAATGCGGCTCACGATGTCGACGGTCTTGCGGCGAGTCGACCCGCCCGCGCCATAGGTGACCGAGACGTAGGCAGGTTCGAGCCGCTTCAGCTCGCGCACGGTCCGGTAGAGCGACTCGAAGCCCTTGTCCGTCTTCGGGGGGGAAAACTCGAAGCTGATGACCGGCCGGTCCGGCCCGAAACAATCCGCGACTCGCATCCGCCCATTCTATCGGTGGCGAGCCATTGACGCCCGAGGGCGGCGAGCCATTGACGCCCGAGGGCGATCCCCGCAGACTGCCCGCTCCGGAGGTCCCATGCCGATCCTGGTCTCGGGTTCGATCGCCGTGGATCACATCATGGTGTTCCGCGACCGGTTCAAGAACCACATCCAGCCCGACAAGATCCACGTCCTGAACGTGGCGTTCCACGTGCCGGAGATGCGCAAGACGTGGGGTGGTTGCGGTGCGAACATCGCGTTCCACCTGAAGCGCCTCGGCGAAGAGCCGTTGCTGCTCGCTGCCGTGGGTTCGGACTTCGAAGACTATGCGGCCTATCTCGACGGGCACGGCGTTGGCCGCGACCACGTCCTCGAACTGGCAGACAGTTTCACCGCCAGCTGCTTCATCACCACCGACCTCGACGACAACCAGATCACGGCCTTCCACCCTGGTGCCATGGACCGTGCGCATGAGGCCAAGGTCGGCAGCGTCGACGACGCCTACGAGTGGGGGATCGTCTCGCCGAACGGCAAGGAGGCGATGATCCGCAACGCGCGCGATCTGAAAGCGCTCGGCAAGCGAACCGTGGTGGACCCGGGTCAGGGCATCCCGATCCTCGAGCCCGACGAACTGACCGAGTTTGTCGAGGGTGCGGCCCTGTTCATCGTGAACGACTACGAGTGGTCGCTGGTCCAATCGAAGACCGGCCTCGGCGAGGCGGAGCTCGCCTCGCGTTGCGGTGCGGTGATCGTGACCCTGGGCGAGAAGGGCGCGTTGCTGATCGAGGGCGAACGACGCACCGAGATCCCGCCGGTGGCCGCCGAGCGCGTGCTCGACCCGACCGGCGCGGGCGATGCCTTCCGCGCCGGGCTGCTGCTCGGTTGCGCTCGCGGGCTCGACTTCGAGGCGAGTGCCCGCATTGGCGCCGTGCTCGGCTCGATGAAGGTGGAGCACAAGGGCCCCCAGGGCCTGCTCGCGGACCTGGCGACCCTTCAAGAGCGGCACGAAGCCAGCTTTGGTGCGCCTTTCGAATGAGCGAGGCGCCGCCGTCCCACACGCCGAACGGAGACGGGCGGCGTCATCGCAAGCGGGACATCAGCCTCTTCGTGGTGTCGGTGTTGCTGCCGCTCCCCTGGCTTCTGGCAAACGCCGTGGGGGGGCTCTCATTCCCACCGGAAGTCTTCGCGCCCCTGGCGGGCCTCGCCATCCTCGGCGGCGCGTTCCTGCTTTCCTGGGCGACGGAGTTGTTCGAGCGCGATATTCCGCAGTCGCTGGCGTTGCTCTTGTTGGCCCTGATCAGCGTGCTCCCCGAGTACGCCGTCGATCTGCACTTCGCCTGGACCGCCGGCCAGGACCCGACCTACGCGCCCTACGCCGTGGCCAACATGACGGGCGCGAACCGGCTGCTGATCGGCCTCGGCTGGGCGTCGGTGGTGTTGGTGTCGTGCTGGAAGACGGGGGAGCGCGACGTCGCCATCGCGCCGAGCCAGAAGCTCGAGCTGCGTTTCCTGCTCATTGCGACTCTGTACTCCTTCGTGATCCCCTTCGGCGGCGAGATCTCGCTCTTCGATGCGCTCGTGTTGTTCGTGATCTTCGTGGCCTACGTGGCGGCTGCCATGCGCGGCGAATCCCACGAGATGGAGCTGGTCGGACCGGCGGGCATGATCGACCGCGAGTTCGCCGACCCGGGGCGAAGGCTCTTCTCGGCGGCGCTGTTCCTGTTCGCGGGCTACGCGATCTTCATTTCTGCGGAGCCGTTCGCGGACGGATTGGTCGAACTGGGCCGTGAGCGCGACGTGGACGAGTTCCTGCTCGTCCAATGGGTGGCGCCTCTGGCGTCGGAGTCGCCCGAGTTCCTGGTGGCGATCCTCTTCGCGCTCCGCCTGCGGGCCTCCGTCGGTCTGGGTGCCTTGTTCTCGTCGAAGGTCAACCAATGGACCCTGCTCGTGGGCGCGATCCCGGTGGCCTACGCGATCTCGTCGGGCAGCTGGACGGGCCTGCCCCTCGATGCTCGCCAGACCGAGGAGCTGTGGTTGACCTCGGCGCAATCGCTGCTGGCCGTCGTGATCATCGCGGACATGCGCTTCAGCCGCATCGAGGCCCTGATCCTCGCCGTATTGTTCCTGGGGCAGCTTTTCTTCCCGGAAACGCGCGTGCGCTGGGCCTTCATCGTCGTCTACCTGCTGTTTGCGCTCGGGCTGGTCATCTTCGGCCCCGCGACGCGGCGGGGGGCGTTGCGCTCCTTGCTGGGCCGAGGTTCGACAGGGCCCAGTGGCCCGTGAGACCCGCGTGAAAGCCGAGGTCGACGTCGCGGTGGTCGGGGCCGGCGTCGTCGGCCTGGCCGCTGCCGCTGCCCTGGCGCGCCGCGGCCGTTCGGTCGTGCTGGTCGAGCGCGAGTCCGCGATCGGCCGGGGCGCCACCAGCCGCAACAGCGAGGTCGTCCACGCCGGCCTCTACTACCCCGAAGATTCGATCAAGGCGCGAACCTGTCGCGTGGGTCGCGAGCTTCTCTACGCGCGCTGCGAGGCTTGGAAGGTGCCGTACCGCCGGCTCGGCAAGCTGGTGGTGGCATGCGACGACGCCGAGGTGGGGGAACTCGAGGCGCTGCGTGACCGGGGAGGGCGGAACGGCGCGGCCGGGCTCACGATCGTCGACGCACGTCGCGTGGCCGCGCTCGAGCCCGCCGTGCGAGCGCGAGCTGCGCTGCTCTCGCCGGACACGGGCATCGTCGATGCCCATGCCTACACGGCCTCCTTCCTCGCGGAGGCGGCGGCCCACGATGCGGTGCTGGTCTGCGACACCGCACTCGTCGGCGTCGACGCCCTGGCAGGAGGGTTCTCCCTCACGGTGGAGCATGGCGCCGACCGCCAGGCCGTACGCGCTGCGGCCGTGGTGAACGCGGCCGGGCTCGACGCGGACCGCGTGGCGGCGCTCGCAGGCCTCGACGTCGATCGGCTCGGCTGCCGCATCCATCCCTGCAAGGGGGACTACTTCGCCTTGACGCCCCGGGCGCCCTTGCGGCTCGATCGGCTCGTCTACCCCTTGCCGAGTGGCCCGGGCCTCGGTGTCCACGCCACCCTCGACCTCGGCGGCCGGATCCGTTTCGGGCCGGATGCAGAACACGTGGAGGCGCCCCGCTACGACGTCGCTCCCGAAAAGGCTGCGGGCATGGCTCGGGCCGTGGCGCGGTATCTGCCGGCGGTCCGCGCGGAGTGGCTCACGCCCGACTTCGCCGGCGTTCGCGCCAGGCTCGCGAAACCCGGGGAAGCGTTCCGTGATTTCGTCGTCGCCGAGCGGTCCGCCGAAGGTCTGCCCGGTTGGGTGGATCTCATCGGGATCGAATCGCCCGGGCTGACGGCCGCGGCGGCGCTCGGTGAAGAGGCGGCGGAGCTACTCGCTTCGCTGTAGCGCGCCGATGGGGTTGCGCGCGAAGGCGAGATCTTCGACCGGGTGCCCCCCGACCACGTGCTCCTGGAGGATGCGCTCCAGGTTCTCGGGGGTCGCGTGGTGGTACCAGACGCCGTCCGGGTAGACGACGCAGATCGGACCCTGGCGACAGATGCGCAAGCAATCGACTTTGGAGCGGTAGACGCCGCCATCGACCGAGTCGAGCCCGAGCTGGCGGACCCGCTTCTTCAGGAACTTCCAGGAGGCCTGCGCCGTCTCGTGCTCGGCGCAGTCGCCGTGGGTGCAGAGCAGGACGTGCCGCGTGTAGCCACCGATCTTCCGTGCGGCCGAGAGGTCGGCGAGGTCCTTGTGGTCGGCGTCGTCCATGAAGGGCGCCTAGTATAACCGCCGCCTGCGTCCGTGCGGCCGGCGTCGGGCAGCAGGGTGACGGAAGGGGATCGATGGCGGCGGTCGAGGCAGTGCTGGTCGGCGGAGGGATGCGGGGTAGCGAGGTCTACGGGCGTTACGCCCTGGCCCATCCCGACCGCTTGCGCGTGGTGGCCCTGGCCGAGCCCGACCCAGGGCGGCGCGCCGCCGTGGCGAGCGCCCATGGGCTTGCGGCCGACGCGGTCTTCGACGATTGGAGCCCGCTGTTCGAGGGCCCGCGCCGCGCGCCCGTTGCGATCGTGGCCACCGGAGACACCGAGCACGTCGACCCGGCGTTGCGCGCCCTCGAGACCGGCCACCACCTGATGCTCGAGAAACCGATCGCGCCCGAACCCGCCGACTGCGTGCGGGTAGTCGAGGCGGCGGAGCGGGCGGGGCGCATCCTCCAGATCGGGCACGTGCTCCGCTACACGCCCTTCTACGAAAAGATCCATGCGCTCGTCGAATCCGGGCGGCTCGGCCGCGTGCTGCACATCTCGCTCGCCGAACACGTGGCCCACTGGCACATGGCGCATTCCTACGTACGCGGGAAGTTCCGCAACCGCTCCATGGCCGCGCCGCTGATTCTCGCGAAGTCCTGCCACGACCTCGATCTGATGGTCTGGCTCGCGGGCTCGCGACCGGTGCGGGTCTCGTCGTTCGGTGGGAGAGACGAGTTTCGTGCCGAGAGTGCGCCGGACGGCGCCCCGGAACGGTGCACCGACGGCTGCCCCGTGCAGGCGAGCTGCCCGCACGATGCGGAACGCTTCTACCTCGGGCCCGACGAGAAGATTGCACGCTTCTTCCCCTGGACGGACGTGTCGCCCGACCCGAGTCGCGAGGCGCGCCGCCGTGCACTCGAAACGGGCCGCTATGGCCGCTGCGTCTATCGATGTGACAACGATCAGCCCGACCATCAGGTCGTCAGCGTCGAGTTCGAGGATGGCAAGAGCGCGGTGTTCAGTGTTCACGGCCTCGCGGCCCAGGAGGAGCGCACGGTCCGCATCACCGGCACGCGCGGCGAACTGCGCGGCGCGCTCCACGCCGGCGTGATCGAGGTGACCCAACCCGGCTCGCTCGATGTCGAGCGTTTCGATTTCAGCGGTTCCATGGTCGGCCACTACGGGGGCGACGACGGCCTGATCGATCACTTCGTCACCGTGGCCGAGGGGGGCGCCGCGGCCGACGTGCGCGCTTCGGGCCGCTCGGCCCTCGACGGCCACCTGCTTGGCTTTGCGGCGGAAGACGCGCGGCTCGATGGCGAGGTCGTAGAGCTCGCCGAGTGGCGCGCGGGCCTCGAAGGGGCAACGTCGTGACTCGGGTGGACGACGCAACCGAGCGGCGAGGGCGAGTCTTGTTGACCGTCGGCGCCACCGCCGGGATCGCGCTGGCGGCCTGGGGGCTGGTGGGCTCGGGGCCCGCAACGCCCTCCCTCGAGGGCGCCGTCGCGGTGGTGAACGGGCAACCGCTCTCGCGCGAAGCCTTCGACCGGTTTGTTGTGGCCGTCGCCGAGGAGCGGCGCACGGCCGTGCTCCCGCTCGAAGAGCGCCAGCGAATGCTCGACCGCCTGGTGGACGAAGAGTTGCTCCTCCAACACGGGCTCGGCCTGGGCTTGGCGCGCCATGAGCCGACGGCTCGGCGTGTGATCGTGCAGTCCGTGATCGCGGCCGTCACCGGCGCGGCGGAAGACGTCGACCCGAGCGAGGCGGACCTCCGCGAATACTATGCCCGCAACCCCGACCGCTTCGTGCGCTCGGGTCGGATCACGGTCGAAGTGCTCGCGGCCGTGGTGGGGCCACGCGGCCAGGATGGCGCTGGTGACGAGGCGGCGCGAGCTCTCGCGACGCGCGCCGCCGCCTCGCTGAAGGCAGGGGCGACATTGTCCGAGGTTCGCGCCGCGCTGCCCGGCATGGATGCCCCGCCTCTGCCTGCAGGGCCGTTGCCCGCCGAGACGATCCGCCGCTACCTCGGCCCCACGGCCGCGTTGCGCGCCCGGAGCCTTGGGCCGGGCGAAGTGACCGAACCCTTCCGCGCCAGCGCCAGCTACCTCGTCCTGCGAGGGCTCGATCGCCAGGAGGAGCGGGTGCCGCCCTTCGAGGAAGTCGCGGCGCAGGTTCGCGCCGAATGGGTGCGCACCCGTGGCGAGGAGGCCCTGCGCCGCTTCCTCGACGACCTGCGTGCTGCAGCCGAGCTCGAGCAGGCCGACCTCGCGGCCGAGCCGGGACGGGCCGACCTCGCTGTGGAAGCGCCGGCCGGGGCGAAGTGAGCGCCCGAGCCCGGCTCCTGCTCTTCGCGCTCTCGTCGTTCGCCGGGCTGGGGGTCGCGTTGGCCGTGCCGGCGGCGCACGCCCATCCGAGGGCGACATCGCTTTCATCGTGGGAGTTCAGCGATGGCCCGGACGGCGCGGAGGCGCGGGTCACCGTGCGGGCACCTTGGAGCGCACTGCAGCGCGTCCTGCCGGAGCTTTCCGGTCTCGTGCCCGAGCGGCTCGGCTATCGCGTGGACGCGGCTGCGGCCATCGATGGCTACCTGGTCGAGCACGTGCGCCTCGCGACCCGCGCGGGGCCATGCAGGCTGCGCGGAGGCCTCCAACCCGCACCGTCCCCGGACGCGACACACTTCGCGCGTCGCTTCCGCATGCGTTGCGGCGCGGGCGAGCCCGAGATCACGGTCGACCTGTTTCAGGAGGTCGACACCTCACACCTTCATCTCGCTCGGGCGCGAATGCCCGACGGGGCGGAACTCGACCGCGTGATCGTCGTCGGCCAGGCCACGTGGCGGCCGGGCGGCAAGGCGGGGGACGGCGGCGAAGCGTCGTCGGTCGGGGACTATCTGTGGCTCGGGCTCGATCACATCGCTACGGGCTACGACCACCTCGCGTTCGTGCTCGCGTTGCTCCTGACCGGCACGGGTGTCGCCCAACTCGCCAAAGTCGTCACCGGCTTCACGGTGGCTCACAGCCTGACGCTCGCCCTCGGTGTGCTGGGCTTCGTGCGGCCCATGCCCGAGGCGGTCGAGGCATTGATCGGCTTCTCGATCGTGGTCGTCGCCTGCGAGAACTTCGCGGCCACGCTCGGGCCGGCGGCGCAGCGCGGCCTGCGGGCAGCACTCGGCCTGCTCACCGTTGCGGGTGTCGGCGCCGCCCTCGCCGGCGCGACGGGCCTTCCAGCGAGTGCGCTGCTCGGGATTGGCCTCTTCTCGCTCTGCTACCTCGCACTGGCCGAGCGTTCCGAGCGGCCCGAGACCTTGCGCTGGGTCGTGGCCCTGACGTTTGGCCTCGTGCACGGCTTCGGCTTCGCGGGAGTGCTCGCCGAGGCCGGGCTGCCCGCTGCGAACGTCGCCCCCGCGCTCCTCGGCTTCAACCTGGGCGTCGAGCTCGGGCAGCTCGCCGTGGTGGCGGTCGGCTGGCTGGCCCTGCGCGCCTGGCTTCTCGGGCCCGCACCGCGCCGCCTGGCCGCGATCCAATGGGGCTCGGCCCCGGTCCTTGCGGCCGGCCTCTACTGGTTCCTGTCCCGCGCGGCGGCGGGGTAGGAGCTGCTACGCTGCGCCGCCGATGGACCGGACCCAACTTCGCCTGACCGCTGACGAGCGCGAGGCCTACGAAGAGGACGGCTTCTTCGCGCGCCACGCCGTCTTGCCCGAAGCCGAGTTGGTGGCGCTGCGCGAAGCGGCCGAGCGCGTGGCAGCCGGAGCCGAAGCGAGCCGCGAGAAGCCCGACCAGCGCTATGCCATCGACGGCAACGTCTATCTCGAGGCGGAGGGGTCGACGATCCAGCTCGAGCACGCGCCGGGCAGCGACACGCTGCGGGTGATCGAGCCGTTTCATCACCTCGACCCCTTGCTCGACGCCCTGATGGACGACCCACGCCTCGTGGAGCCCATTCGCGGGCTCGTCGCCTCGCCGCGCGTGTCGCTCTACACCGACAAGTTGAATCTCAAGCGACCGCTCGAGGGTTCCGGGTTCCGCTGGCACCAGGATTCGCCGTACTGGCATCACTTCTGCGATCACCTGGATCGCCTTCCCAACGTGATGGTGGTCCTCGACGACGCGGACGAAGGCAACGGCTGCTTCCGCGTCGTGCGTGGGAGCCACAAGGAGGGCTGCTTGCCGGGGCTACACGGCGATGGGCAGCTCGGGCCGCTCTTCACGGACCCGGCCGCGTTCGACATCGAAGCTCAGGTTCCCATCGTGGTCCCGGCGGGCTCGCTCGTGTTCTTCAGCGCCCACACGGTGCACGGCTCCGAGCCGAATCGGTCGGAGCGGCCGCGCCGGGCGTTCGTCGTCACGTACCAGCCGGCGGGCCATCCGATGTTCAAGCGTCCCGGCGAGCGCGAGGTCGACGCACCCGCCGCTTGACGCGTCGACGCCCTGGCTACTTGGCGAGCGTACGGACAAAGGCGACGACGTCGCGGACCTGCGCGTCCGAAAGCATCCCGCCCCACGGCGCCATGAGGGGCGACTTGCCGACCGCTGCGCCACCTTCCTTGATCACCTTGAACAAGTAGTCGTCCGTGAGGCCGCTCATGTAGGCCGCGTCGCTGTGGCGTGCCGGCTTCGGGTTCAGGCCGGCAGAGACCGGCCCGTCGCCATCGCCCTTGGGCCCGTGACACGACGCGCAGAAGGTCGCGTAGTGGGCGGCACCGGCGGCGGCGCTGGGCTCACTGGCGGCCGGCGGCTCGGGCGTGGGAGCGGGGCTCGGCGTCGGAGCAGGCTTCGGAGCCGGAGCCGGAGCGTCGTCCGAACCGCCCCCGCAGGCGAGCGGCACGAGTGCCAGTGAAAGTACGATGATTCCATGGGCGAGACGCATGATTCCCTCCGTTGCCCGGGCCGGCCCGGGAGATGCAGACCCAGCCTAGCTGGTGATCCGTTCGAGGGCCGCCTCGAACTCGGCGCGCAAGGCGCCGTAGTCGCGGGCGACCGGGAACTGCGGGAACTCCTCCACCACGTTGTCGGGCGGGCAGAAGAGGATCCCCGCGTCGGCCTCGGCCAGCATCGTGGTGTCGTTGTAGGAGTCGCCGGTGGCGATGGTCTGGAAGGCGAGCCCCCGGAAGGCGAGCACCGCCTGGCGTTTCGGGTCGGGCAGGCGCAAGTGGTAGTTGGCGATCCGACCGTCGCCCGCGATCTCGAGGGTGTGGCAGAAGAGTGTCGGCCAGCCGAGCTGACGCATGAGGGGCTCAGCGAAGTCGTAGAAGGTGTCGGAAAGGATGACGACCTCGAGCCGCTCGCGCAGCCAGTCTAGGAATTCGCGGGCGCCCGGCATCGGCCCCATCCCGCCGATCACGTCCTGGATGTCTGCGATTCCGAGGCCATGTTCATCGAGGATGCCCAGGCGTTGCTTCATCAGGACGTCGTAGTCGGGGATGTCGCGTGTGGTCGCGCGCAGGGCTTCGATGCCCGTTCGTTCGGCGACGTTGATCCAGATTTCGGGGACGAGCACGCCCTCGAGGTCGAGGCATGCGATCACGGGGCTCTGCGACATGGGCCTAACATAACGCCACGAAGCTCCGCGGCATGGGCCTAACGCAACGCCACCGGGCTTCGCGGCATCGGCCAAACAGAACGCGCTAGCATCACTCGATGCCCCGGCCCGTCAACTCCTTGCGCCTTCACGGTTTCCGCGCGCTCGCGGCAACCGTGCTGGCGGCCTTCCTCGGGGCCGGCTGTGGGCAGGGCGAGGCCGCGCCGGCGCCGAGCCAGGGGCCCCGCGAAGTCTCCGTCGAGGTCGTGACCCTCGCGCCCGAGCTGCTGCGTGACGAGGTCTCCTTTGTGGGCCAGCTCGACGCCTGGAGCACGGTGATGCTGCGGGCCGAGGCCGAGGGCGTGATCGAGGACGTCGGATTCGAGGAAGGGCAGGTCGTCGAGAAGGGCGACATCCTCTTCCGCCTGCGCAACGACGAGCAGCGGGCGAGGCTTCGCCTGGCCCAGGCGGAACTCGGGAAGGTCTCGGCCGAGTACGACCGTACGCTCCGTCTCAAGCAGCACAATGCGGCCTCCGCCGCCGCGCTGGAGCGTCAGGACGCGGAGCGACAGATCGCCCAGGCCGCCGTCGATCTTGCCCAGGTCCATCTCCAGCAGACCTACGTCCGGGCGCCGTTCTCCGGCTACACGGGGCAGCGGTTGGTCTGGGTCGGGGATCGGGTCGACGAGAAGCGCGACCTCGTTCGGCTCGACGACATCGAGCGCGTGGTCCTGTTCTTCTCGCTGCCCGAGCAGGCCCTGCCGCTGGCCAAACCGGGCGTCCCCCTCACCATCAGCGTCGCGCCGTACCCCGGCGAATACTTCCACGGAAAGGTCTTCTTCGTCTCGCCCTACCTCGAGGCGACGACGCGGCGGCTCTCCGTGAAGGCCGAGATCCCGAACCCCGATGGCAAGCTGCGCCCGGGGTTGTTCGCCCAGGTCGAAGCCGTGATTGACGAGCGGCCGGATTCGCTGCTGGTGCCCGAGGCCTCGGTCGTCTACGACCGGGTGGGCGCCTTCGTCTGGCGCGTCGGACAGGACGGCACGGCCAATCGTGCAGCCGTCTCGCTGGGCTTGCGCGTGAAGGGCCGGGTCGAGGTGCTCGAGGGGCTCACCTCGGGCGACCGCGTCGTCGCCGCCGGCACGAACAAGGTCTCCGAAGGCTCGAAGATCCGCGCCGCACCGGAACGCACCGCGGAGCGTCGCGGTCCGGGCGCAGACGCCCTGGCCGCGCCCGTTGCACCGGGTGGCGACGTCGAGCACACGGCCGAGCGGGCGGGGGCCGACGGGAGCGGCACTTGAGCGCCGCTCAGCGATACCCGGCTCACCGGACCCCCCACCTGCGGTTCGCCACATGAAGCTTTCCCAGACTTCCATCGAGCGGCCGGTCCTGGCCTCGGTCATGTCCCTCGTGATCGTGTTGTTCGGCTGGATCGGCGCCACGCGGCTCCAGAACCGCGAACTCCCCGACGTCGACCCGCCCGTGGTCTCGGTCACCACCGTATTCCCGGGCGCCGCGCCCGAGGTCGTCGAGACGTCGGTCACGCAGCCGTTGGAGGATCTGCTCGTTGGCGTCGAGGGCGTGAAGCACATCACCTCCAGCAGTCGCGAGCAGGTTTCGCGGATCTCCGTCGAGTTCACGCTCGACCGCGACATCGACAACGCGGCCAACGACGTGCGCGATCGCGTGGCGCGTGCTCGCCGCCAACTGCCCGGCGAGATCGACGACCCGGTGGTGGCGAAGCAGGATTCCGACGGCTGGCCGATCCTGTGGGCGGCGCTCTCGAGCGAACGCCTCAATCCGGTCGAACTCACGCGGATCGCCGAGCTCTACATCAAGGACCGCATCGGGAAGCTGCCGGGGGTCTCCACGGTCCTGATTGCTGGCGAGCGCCGCTATGCCATGCGGGTCTGGATCGACAACAACCGCCTGACCGCCCACGACCTGACGGTCTCCGACGTGGCGGCTGCGCTCGACCGGCAGAACGTGGACATCCCGTCCGGGCGGATCGAGGGCTCCGACCGCGAGTTCACGGTGCGCAGCCTGGGCGAGCTGAAGACGGAAGAGGCGTACCGCAGGCTGGTGGTGGCGCCGCGCTCGGGCAGCGAGCCCGTGCGGCTGGGCGACGTCGCGCGTGTGGAGAGCGGCCCCGAGGACGAGCGCAAGATCGTGCGCTTCAACGGCGAGACCGGGCTCGGCCTCGGCATCGTCAAGCAGTCCAAAGCCAACACGCTCGACGTCGCGAAGGCCGTGCGTGCGGAGATCGACGAGATCCGCAAGTCCCTTCCCGAGGGCGTGAAGATCCGGCGCGCGTACGACTCGTCGGTCTTCATCCAGCAATCCATCGACAGCGTGCGGCGGACGATCTTCGAGGCTGTCCTGCTCGTGATCCTCGTGATCTTCTGCTTCCTGCGGAGTGCGCGGGCCACGCTCATCCCCGCGGCGGCGATCCCGGTCTCGGTCATCGGTTCGTTCATGGTGCTCTACGCCTTCGGTTTCACCATCAACACGTTGACCCTGATGGGGATCACGCTCGCCATCGGACTCGTGGTGGACGACGCCATCGTCGTGGTGGAGAACATCACGCGCTGGATGGAGGATGGCGCTGGGCCGGTCGAAGCCGCGCGGCGCGGCATGGAGGAGATCTCCTTCGCGGTGATCTCGGCCACGGTCTCGGCGGTGGCGGTGTTCCTGCCGCTTACGTTCCTCACGGACACGACGGGCCGACTCTTCCGGGAGTTCGCGGTGACGGTGGCGGCCTCGGTGGCGGTGTCGGGCTTCGTGGCGCTCACGCTCTCGCCGGCGCTCTGCGCCTTGCTGATCCGCCGGGACGAATCCGAGTCGGCACTGAAGGCGAACCTCGCACGTGTGTTCGATGCGCCCGCGCGATTCTACACGCGAGTCATCGGCCCGGCGCTCGGGACGCCGGGCTTGTGGGTCGCGGTCGGCGTCGCCTGGGTGCTGCTCGGTGTGGTGTTGCTCCAGAACATCGACCAGGAACTCATCCCGACGTCGGACCGCGGCAGCGTGCTCGCCAAGACGACGGCGCCCGAGGGCGCGACCCTCGAGTACACCGATCGTTATCAGCGCGACGTGGAAGAGATCTTCCTTTCGACGGAGGAGGTGGAGCGGGTCTTCTCCGTCGTATCGCTCGGGATCGGCACGCCGGGCCTCGTCAACGAAGGCTTCATGTTCAGCATGCTGAAGCCCGAGGCCGAGCGGACGCGCCACCAGCGGAAGGTCGTGAGCGCTCTGAACGAGCAACTCCGCGACGTGCCGGGCGTGCGAGCCTACGCCTTCGAGCCGCGGCCGCTTGGCGGCTTCTCGGCGGCGCCTGTCTCGATGGTGATCCAAGGCCACGACATCGACGAACTCGCCCGCCTTGCCCACGAGATGGAAGAGCGGCTCGGCGAGATCGAGGGCATCTCGCGAACCGAATCCGACCTCTACCTGAACAAGCCCCAGCTCGACATCCACATCGATCGCGACCGGGCCAGCGACCTGGGCGTTTCGGTGCGCGACGTCGCGCAGACGCTCCAGATCCTGCTGGGCGGCATGGATCTGTCGACCTTCAAGCTCGAGGGCGAGACCTACGATGTCGTAGTTCAGCTCGATCGCGAAGCGCGAACCCGCGCCCGGCAGCTCATGGACCTCTACGTCCGTGGCAGCGGCCAGCAACTGATCCCGCTGCGCTCGGTGGTGGACGCACGCGAAACCATCGCGCCGCGTGCGCTGCCCCACTTCGACCGCTTCCGCGCCGTGACCGTCAGCGCGCGGCTCTCCGAGGGGTTCTCCCAGAAGGAGGCGCTCGATGCCGCCGCCGCCGTGTCGGCGTCCGTGGTGCCGCTGGGCGAGGG
Organism: Deltaproteobacteria bacterium; assembly: GCA_019311105.1. GTDB lineage: Bacteria > Myxococcota_A > UBA9160 > UBA9160 > JAFDDA01 > JAFDDA01. Next base: position 12,270 of record JAFDDA010000017.1, on the reverse strand, counting down.
CTACAACGTCGCCTGGACGGGCGACTCCGAGAAGTTCTTCGAGTCAGGGAACGCCCTGGCCTTCGCCTACATCCTCGCGATCCTGGTCGTCTATCTCGTGCTGTCCGCCCAGTTCGAGAGCTTCGTCCACCCGATCACGATCCTCGTCGCTGTGGCCCTCTCCTTCACAGGCGCCTTGCTCGGGCTGCAGATGGTGACGTGGTGGCGCGACGCCACGGGCGACGCGAGCCCGATGACGCTCAACCTCTACAGCAAGATCGGGTTGGTGATGCTCGTGGGCCTGGTCACCAAGAATTCGATCCTGATCGTCGAGTTCGCGAACCAGCTGCGCGAGCGTGGCATGGCGATGCGCGAAGCCACCATCGAGGCCTGCCGGATCCGCTTCCGCCCGATCCTGATGACGGCGCTGGCGACCATCGCGGGCCTCGTGCCGATCGCCGCGGGCTGGGGCGCGGGCGGCGAGTCGCGCCAGCCGCTCGGGGTTTCGGTCGTCGGGGGCGTCTTCTTCTCCACCTTCCTCTCCTTCTTCGTCGTGCCCTCGGTCTACCTCCTGGTCGAGGGCTTCCGAGATCGGCTTCGCGGCCAAGAGCCCGTGACGGCGGAAGCGCCGGCACCGGGCGTCGCGGGGGGGAAGTAGGCTGGACCTCTTCGAGGCGGCGCTGTTGGGGCTCGTCCAGGGCCTCACCGAATTCCTGCCCGTGTCGAGCTCCGGCCACCTCGTGTTGTTCGGGGCGCTGCTCGGGGTCGAGGAGGAGGGGATCCTCTTCGAGGTCGCCGTCCACGCTGCGACCTTGATCGCCGTGGTCGTCTTCTACCGCGATCGTGTGGCGTCTCTCGTGATGGGAGCCTTGCGCGGCAACGCGGACGCCTGGCGCTACGGGATGAAGCTCGTGGTGGCGACGTTGCCCGCCGTCGGTGTGGTCCTCGTCGCGGGTGCGTTCCTCGAGGGCTTGTACGACACGCTCGCACCGATCGGGCTGGGGCTCTGGTTCACGGGCGCCGCGGTCTACAGCACGCGCTGGAGTCTGCCGGCGGCCCATTCTGCCGAGCCCGGCTGGGGCGCCGCCTTCCTGATCGGAGTCGCCCAGGCCATCGCCATCGTCCCCGGCGTCTCGCGGAGCGGCAGCACGGTCGCTGCCGGGCTGGCCCTCGGTGTCGCCCCGGCGGCGGCAGCGGAGTTCTCGTTCATGATGTCGATCGTGGCCATCCTGGGCGCGGTCGTGCGGAAGCTGCCGGAGCTCTCGGTGGTCTCGTCGGATGGCTGGGTTCTGCTTGCGGTCGGTGGAGCGCTTGCGCTGGCCTCGGGTCTGGCCGCCCTGTGGCTCTTCGTGCGACTGCTCGCGAGCCAGACCTTCCATCGCTTCGCCTGGTACGTGGTTCCGCTCGGTGCGGCCGTCCTGGCCTGGAGCGCATTGCGCTGATCGTCGGCTCGACTCCCTGAACGAGAACGCCCCCGGGTGCGCTGGGGCACCCGGGGGCGTCGTTTCCTGGCTCGAACCGGAAGCTAGGGAACGTTCGGGTTCCCTAGGGCTTCAGGATCGGGTGGAGCCGCTGAGCCGGCGCCGCCTCGCGCAGCTTCTTGAGCGCGCGGGCCTCGAGCTGCCGGACGCGCTCCCGCGACAGGCCGAGCGACTGCCCGATCTGCTCGAGGGTGTGCTCCTCTTCGCTCGACAGGCCGTAGCGCATGCGCAGGATCAGTTGCTCGCGCGGCGAGAGGCAACCCACCAGAGCGCCCACGCCGGTCCGCATCCGGTCCCCATCGATCCCGCTGTCCGGGATCGATGCGCCGCCGTCGGCGACGAAATCTTCGAGCCGCTTCTCGGTGCCCGCCACGGTGGACTCGAGCGAGATGGCCTCGCGCGAGAGCCGGTCGAGGGCCTCCAGCGAATCCGAATCGGTCCCGAGGGCCGGGGCCAGCTCCTGAGCCGTGGGCTCGCGGCCGAGCTTGCCGGTCAGCTCCGCGCGCACGCGCTGGCTGCGCTGCAGCCGGTCGTGCACGTGGCTCGGCAGGCGGATCGTCCGCGAGTGGTTCTGGATCGCCCGCACCAGGGCCTGACGGATCCACCACACGGCGTAGGTCGAGAACTTGAAGCCGCGCCGGTGGTCGAACTTCTCGACCGCGCGGATGAGCCCCAGGTTGCCTTCCTGGATCAGGTCCGGGAAGGACAGACCGAGGTTCCGGTAGTCCTTGGCGATGGCCACCACGAGCTTCAGGTTGTGCTCGATGAACTCGTTCTTCACCCGCGTCATGCGATCGTGGGCGGCGAACACGGCATCGGTCAGCTCGACCATGCGCACCTTGGAGACGCCGGCTTCCTCTTCGAGGGTTTCGAGCTTCTTGGTGCCGCGGCGAGCCTTGCGGACGTCGGTTTCGAGCTTGATGACCTTCTCACGGAGTTCCGAGAGCAGCGCCAGCGACAGCTGGGCGTTCTGCATCTCCTTGGCGACCCGCACGTCGACCTTCTCGATCGAGACGGTGCCGCCGCGCTTCATCAGGCGCTCCCGCTCGGCGAGCTGGCTCCGAAGCCGCTTCACCGCGCGCTCGACCCGAGCGGCGATCTCGCCCGTCTCTTCGTCGCCCGCGGATTCGGACAGCTTCGCGCCCGTGTGGGACAGCGCACGCAGCTGGTCCCAGCGTGCGACGACGTGCTTCGCGCAAATCGGGATGGCATAGAGCGCACCGCGCAGCTGGGCGGTGGCCGCCTCGAGCTCCTTGGCGAGAACGACTTCCTCTTCACGCTTGAGCGTGCGAGTGCCGCCGATCTCCTGGAAGTACGACTCCAGCGGGCGCCGCTCGCGCCCGGGATCCAGCTCTTCGGCGGTGGCAGCGGGTGCTGCCGCATTGGAACGACGAACGGTGCCTTCGCTACCGCTCACGGCTTGACGATCTTCGACCTTCACGAGATTCCCTCTCCGATCCCTCGGTGCACTCCCGACGCTATGTTCGGATACCGCCCAAAGGATTTCGGTTTCAGTGACGTTTCAACGGCTGCTATTTCACGAAGCCTGCTCCCCTGCATTCCTGGCCCCATCTGGTGGTACGCAACAAATCGGCGTCCAAAGGGCGGAGAGGGATGAGCAAGTTTTCCGGCAGGCGACCGTTTGGGTCGCCCTCCTGTCGTGCGGGCGCTGAGCAGCTTGCAATAATGGGGGATGATCCCTGATATCGCCAGAACTTTTTCACCTTCCTGCATGCCGCCGGACCCTCTCGATTGCTGGGCGGGATGTAGCCAAAACACAACGGTCCTATCGGTACCCCTACCCGGCCTCACAACCGGGTTTTCACGGGATTCTCCAAATTTCGGCGTGGGAACGCCTGTGAGCCGTCCCTGGGCCCGAACCGTGTGAAGTGCCCCTTCGGGGCCCTCGGGTGACGCTCGGGCCGGCCCTTTCGGTTGACGCTCCAGAAGTCCGAGCTACGGTCCGATACTGACTGGTCAGTACTCCCGCGTGCCCACCCGTGAGACGACCGAATGCCTCCCAGTTCCCCGGCCCGAGCCCAGAGCCCCCCCCGAGTGGGCCCCGACGAGAAGCGCTTTCGCATCCTCGAGGCCGCCCGCCGCGTGTGCACCCGTGAGGGCTACGAAGCCGCCACCATGGAGGCCATCGCCGCCGAGGCTCGCGTCTCGAAGGGGACCCTCTACAACTTCTTCGAGAGCAAGGAGCACCTCTTCCTCTCGACCGTCCTCCAGTCCTATGACGAAGCCGAGGCTCGTTTCGACGGGGGCCCGAGCGAGGACCCGCGGGTGCGGCTCGACGGCTTCCTCGAGGCGATGATCGAGAGCTTCCCGCACGTGGCAGCGGGAATGATGGTGAACCTCCAGGTCTGGGCGGTGGTTTCGCGCGACGCCGACTCGCGCACCCGGATGTTCGAGGATCTCTCGCAGCGGTATGGGCGACTGGGTGCGGACCTCGAGACGACCCTCTCGGCCGGCCAGCGGGCGGGGGTGTTCCGGCCCGACTTCGCCGCCGCCGCGGTGGCCGCAGGCCTGCTCGCCGTCCTCGACGGCTACGTCTACCGGTCCGTCTTCGACCCCGGCCGGGCGGGCGCCCGGGATCTGCGAGCGTCCTTCGATGCCCTGATCCGCGAACGCGTTCTCGTGTCCGGGACGGAGGAGGGCCGATGACGCCGCGCTGGGGCTTGATTCTGGCCGGTGTCGCGCTGTTCGTGGCAGGCCTCGCGCTCTTCGGGTCGGCCCCGGAGCAGGAGAGGGTCGCGGAGGCGGGCGTAGCGGAAGTGCTGCGTGAGATTGGCACGGTCGAGGTCGCACGCCAGGCGGTCCAGCCGCGGGCCCGCTTCTCGGGCGTCCTTGAGGCGCGGCGAACCGTGAAGCTCTTCGCCGAGACCCAGGGGCTGGTGCTCGACATGGGCGCCGAGGCGCTCGACCGCGTGGAGGCCGGGCAACAACTCGTCCGGATCGACCCCGTGCTGGCGACCATCGAGGTCGAGAAGGCGCTTGCCGCCGTGGCACGGAGTGAGAGTGAGCTGGCGCTCGCCGAATCGAACCTCGCGCGGCGCCAGGAGCTGGCGGCCCGGAACGTGCTTTCGAGTTCGGCCCTCGACGATGCCGTGAACCGGGAGCGCGTGGCCGCGGCCAGCCTGCGGGAGGCCAGGGCGCTGCTGCGAGGCGCGCGAGAGGACCTCGCCAACAAGACCGTTCGCGCGCCCTTCGCGGGCGAGATCCGCAGCTTCCCCGTGGAAATCGGCGAGTACGTTCGACAGGGCCAGCAACTGGCGGAGCTCGTGGACCTGTCGACGGCGCGGGTGATGGTCGGGGTTGCAGACCGCGAGGTCGTGGCCATCCAGCCGGGGCAGGCCGTGGCGCTCGAAGTCGAGGCCTGGGCTTCCGAGACCTTCGCGGCCGAGGTCTTGCGGGTAGGCGCGAGCGCCGACCCGGAGACGCGTCGCTTCCCCGTGGAGATCGAGGCTCCGAATCCCGCCGGTCGGTTGCTGCCGGGCATGGTCGTGTCGGTGGCGATCGATCTCGGCGAGCCCGTTGCGCGCACCGTGGTGCCCCGCGAGGCGACGTCGGAAGAGTTCGGGCTGCACTTCGTCTACGTCGTGGAGCGCGGGGGCGACGGCCCGCCGGTGGTCCGGCAGCGTCGCGTCGTCATCCGGCCCGTCGCGTTCCAGCCCGAGGATTTCGAGATCCTCGGCGGCCTCGAGGCGGGCGAGGAGATCGCCGTCACCGAGGTCGGGCAACTTCGTGACGGTGAGCGCGTCCGGGCGGCTCGGCCCCCCCGCCTCGCCGAACCCTTGGCGGCCGAGGGAACCGACACTCTGGTCACCGGCGACGGAGCGGGCTCGTGAGCCTGCCGAGTTTCTCGGTTAGGCAGGTCGTCCTCGTCAACCTGCTGTTTGCGGTCTTGATGCTGACGGGGTTCATGGTGGCCCGTCGCATTCCGGTGGATGTCTTCCCGGACATCTCGTTCAACAAGGCGGTGGTGATCACGACCTGGACGGGTGCGTCGCCGGAAGAGATGGAGCGGCTCGTCACGTCCAAACTCGAGGACGAGGTCGACGGCATCTCTGGAATCAAGGAGCTCTTCAGCTTCTCGACCCAGGGCGTGTCGGAAATCAACATCGAGTGGGAGGAGTCGCTCTCGGAGATCGAGTACGAAGCGGCGGTGAACGACCTGCGGGCGGCCATCGACCGCGTCGACAACCTGCCCGGGGACGCCGACACCCCGATCTTGAAGGAGCTCTCGGTCTCCGAGGTCTACAACATCTGCATGGTCGCCATCTCCGATGTCGGAGGGGTGGGGGAGTACGCCCTGCGCGAGGTGGCGCGCGACCTCCAGGCGAGGCTCGAGCGCATCCCCGGCCTGCGGAAGGCCGAGCTGCGCGGCGACCGCGACCGCGAGATACGCGTGCTCGTCGACAAGCACCGCGCTGCCCAGTACGGGCTGACCCTCCGCGACCTGAACAGCGTGATCGCGCAGAACAATCAGAACTTCCCCGGCGGTTCGTTCACCGACCCGAGCAACCGCGAGGTCACTGTCCGCGGGCTCGGGAACTACGTCTCGGTGGAAGACCTCGCCCGGACCATCGTTCGCAAGGACCCCGACGGTCACCACGTTCGGCTCGCCGACGTGGCCGAGGTCGAGTCGGGCTTGGCGAAGCGTCGACTCTCGGGCCGCTACAACGGTGTGCCGGCCATCGTGATGGGCATCTCGAAGGAAGCGGACCACGACGTCGTCGAGCTGGTGGATCGCGTGGAGGCCCTGCTGGCGGAGGCGGAGGCCTACCTGCCGCCGGGCGTCGAGGCCCGCGTCACCTGGGACACCTCGGAGTACGTGGAGTCGCGCATGGAGATCATGCGCTCGAACCTCGCGCTCGGCATCACGCTCGTGGTCTTCATCCTGTGGCTGACGGTCGGGTTCCGCAACGCGCTCCTCGCGATCGTGGGCGTGCCGTTCTCGTTCCTCGTGGCGCTGGCACTCTTCCCGATCTTCGGGATCACGATCAACAGCCTCTCGCTGATCGGTTTCATCATGGTCTCGGGGATGATCGTGGACGACGCGATCATCATCCTCGAGAACATCTACCGGCGGATCGAGGCCGGGGAGCCCCTCGCCCAGGCGGTGATCCGCGGCACCGAGGAGGTGATGTGGCCGGTGACGGCGGCCATCTTCACGACGATCGCTGCGTTCCTGCCCATGCTCACCATCAGCGGCACGAGCGGGCAGTTCATGGCGATCCTTCCCAAGACGGTGATCGCGTGCCTGTTGGGTTCTCTGCTCGAAGCGCTGGTCGTGCTTCCCGCTCACTATCTCGATTGGGGCAGCAGTCGCAGCGCCGGCGACTCCCTGGCGAGCGTTGCCGACAAGCCGCTCTGGCGTCGCCTGAGCTACATGATCCGCGCTCGGGTCGACGCCCTGATCGCAGCGCTTCGCGAGCGCTACGTCGGGCTACAGGCCGTCGTTCTCGAGTATCGATACGCGTTCCTGGCCTTCGGTCTCGGCGCGTTCGTGTTCGCCCTGGGGCTCTTCCAGCATGTGCCGGTGGATCTCTTCCCGAGCGACTTCAACCAACTGATGGTGGCCGTGGAGACGCCGCGGGACTACGGAATCGAGCAGACCGACGGCGTCGTGCGCGGGGTGGAGGAGGCACTCGCGCCCATCCAGCACGAGCTCGTGGACGTCATGAGCTACACGGGCTTCAGCATGGACGCGGACGAGGTGCCGGTGCGGGGCCCGAACTACGGGATCTTGTTCCTCGAGTTCCCGAACACGCGCGAGAACATCGCCGACCCGGTCCGCGTGATGAATCTCATCCGCCAACGTCTCGAGGTGGAGTACTGGCCCGAACACCGCGGCGAGCTGGTCACCTTGCGCGTGATGCCGCCGCGCAACGGCCCGCCCATCGGCAAGCCGGTCGCGATCCGGATCCAGTCCGACGACTATGCCGTGGCGAAACAGATCGCCGAGGAGATGAAGGCCGAACTCGCGATGCTCGCGGGCGTCCACAGCATCTCCGACAACACGCCGCAGGGGCCGCGGGAGCTGCGCGTCGAACTCGACGAGCACCGCGCCTCGCTCCACGGCCTGACCTTCGATGACGTCGGCTTCGCCTTGATGGCGGCCAACGAGGGCGTGGTGTCCTCGACCTTCAAGGACCCGACCTCCGACGAAGACGTAGACATTCGTGTCCTGCTCGCAGCCCATCAACGCACGAGCATGGCCGACCTGCTCGACGTCGAGATCCGCACGCCCAAGGGCCACCTCGTCGAACTCGGGGACGTCGCCACCATCGAGGTCGCCCGCGGGTTCCAACGCCTCTACCACTTCGGTGCGCGCCGTGCGGTGGTGGTCTATGCCGACGTGGACGGCGTCCAGGCCACCTCGGTGAGTGCAAACAAGGCCATGGCCCGTGCCTTCGCCGATGTCCCCGAGCGCTACCCCGGTGTCAATGTGGTCTTCGGCGGCGAGTTCCAGGCCACCGATCGGGCGATGGCCGACCTGAAGCTGGCCATGCTGATCGCGGTCTTCTCGATCTACGGGATCCTGGCCGCGCAGTTCCGCTCGTATCTCCAGCCCTTCATCGTCATGACCGTGATCGCGTTGTCCTTCATCGGCGTCGCCGTCGGGATGTGGACGATGAACGCGCTCGTCGGGCGCTACGCGATCTCGATGTACGTCTTCTACGCGATGGTCGGGCTCGCAGGCATCGTGGTAAACGATTCGCTCGTCCTGATCGACTTCGTCAATCAAGAACGCACCCGGGGCAACGACATCTGGGGGTCGGTCCGGATCGCCAGCCAGAAGCGCTTCCGGCCCATCCTGTTGACGACGCTCACCACCGTGGCGGGCCTGATGCCCATGGCCGTCGGGATGTCGGGCTACTCCCCCGTGTTCGGCCCCTTTGCGACCGCCATCGTCTTCGGGTTGGTGGCCGCGAGCGGGCTCACGCTGTTCGTGGTTCCGGTCTTCTATGTGATTCTCGAAGAGGTGCGCGCCGCGCCGCGCCAACTGCTGGAGCGCTGGCGTGGACCCGCGCCCTCGCCCGTGGCAGGCGGGCGCGATCGATAGCTGCCCTCGCCTAGAGCGGCCAGACCACCGGGATCAGGGCGAGAGCCACCACCGCGCAGATGATGTTCAGCGGCAGGCCGACTCGGACGAAGTCCGTGAAGCGGTACCCGCCGGGGCCATAGACGAGCAGATGGGTCTGGTAGGTGACCGGCGATGCGAAGGCGCAGTTCGCACCGAAGGCGACGGCCATGACGAAACTCCGCGGCTCGAGGCCCGCCTCACGGGCCACGGCGACGCCGATGGGGAACATCAGCGCCGCGGCTGCGTTGTGGTGCAGGAACTCCGACATCACCATGGTCACGACGTAGACCGAAGCCAGGATCGCGATGGGCCCGAGGGCTTGGGCCTGGGCGACGATCACCTGGGCGACGGCCGTGGCGGCGCCGGTCGTTTCGATCGCCTTCGCGATCCCGAGCCCGGCGGCGATCACGACGAGGACGTGGACCTGCACGCTCTGGCGCGCCTGGGGCCCGGAGATGCAGCGCGCAGCGATCAGGATGCCCGCCGCGACGAACGCGCCCACGGCGAGCGGGACGACCCCGGTGGCCGCCAACGCCATCATCACGATGAAGACCCCGATCGTGAACCACGCGCGGTCGTGGCGCGGTGCGTGGGATTCGGGCACTTCGCTCACCAGGTAGAAGTCCGGGCTGTTGCGATGAGTCTCCACGAAGCCGGGGGCCGCCTGAAACACGAGGGTGTCGCCTGCGCGCAGAGAGATGTCCCCGATCTTGCCCGGCACGCGCTCGCCGTTGCGGTGGACGGCGATGATCGCTGCGTCGTAGACGCTGCGGAAGTTCGAGTCGCGAATGGTCCGCCCTGCCAAGGGCGAGGAGCGTGAGATCACCCCCTCGATCAGGTGGTGGGCCTGGCCGGCGTGGACGGGCTCGTCTTCGGGCCCGGCCGGAACGAGCCCGCGGATGCGCTGCAAGTCGACGATGGTCGAGACGACCCCTGCGAAGACCAGCCGATCGCCTGCGGCGATCACGTCGTCGGGCCCGACGGGTGCGACCACGTGGTCGCCACGCTGGATCTCGAAGAGGAAGAGCCCGGGCAGCGAGCGCAGGCCCGCGTCTTCGATGTTCTGGCCGGCCAGCGGGCAATGGTCCTGGACGATCATCGTCACGGTGTATTCGCGTCGATGCTCGGCGACCTCGGTCGCGGGGTCGACCCGGTCGGGCAACAGGCGCGGCGCCACGAACAGGAGGTAGAGCAGGCCGACGCCACAGATGGGCAGGCCCACCGGCGCGAGCTCGAACAGCGCGAGGGGCGCCATGTCCTCTTCCATCACGAGGCCGGCGACGGTGAGGGTCACGCTCGTGCCGATCACGGTCACGATGCTGCCGAGGATCGTCGAGTAGGAGAGCGGGATGAGCAGGCGGCTCGGGGAGATGCGGTGCCGCCGGCCCCAGTCGATCACGATGGGGGTCATCATCGCGACGATCGGCGCGTTGTTGAGGAAGGCCGAGAGCGCGGCCAGAGGCGGAAGGGTGCGGGCCATGCCCGAGGTCTCACTACGCGCCTTGCCGAACAGCCGCCCCAGGGTCAGCTCGAGCGCTCCGGTCTCGCGCATGGCGGCGGAGAGGATGAACAGTGCCCCGACCGTGGCCATGGCCGGGTTCGCGAAGCCGCTGAAGGTCTGTTCGGGGCTCAGCACGCCCGTGAGGGCGAGGAGGAAGAGCCCGCCCATCAGGATCAGATCCGGTGCGGCGACCGCCCGGACCATGGCGACCAGGACCAGGAGGACCACGCCGAGTGTCAACCAGCCCTGCCATTCGAGTGCGCCCACGGCGTCGCACGATAACGAATCGAGCCGCGCGGATCGGGCGTTGGGCGGTGGTCGGGCGGGAAATCGGCCAAACTAGGCCCGCCATGAGTACGCACGAGGCTGGCGCCGCCTTCTCCGAGAAGGCCTTCTATCTGCAGGAATTCCGCGGGCGGACCCTGCTGTTCGCGGTTCCCTCCCGAGATCTGGGCGACGCGAGCGGCGGCCTTGCCGCCGTACTCGACGAACTCACCGCCCACGCCGCCCGCTGCGTGGTGATCGCGAGCGATGCGGCCGGGCTCGAGAAGCTCGTCGGCAGCACACCGCTCGAAGGCGGCGACCCGGGCCTCCCTGGGGAGGTGTGGCGCCGGTTGCGCCAGCGGCCTCGGGTGGGGGTCGTGTGCGGTGACGCGCCGCTGGGCGCGAGCGTGCGCGAGGTTGCCGTGCGGCTCGGCGCGACCAAGCTCGTCATCCTCGACCCGGCCGGCGGCTGGGTGCGGCCCGATGGGAGCCAGGCGTCCTTCGTGGGCCTCGAAGAATTGGGCCGTTCCGCCGGGCCGCGGCAAGGCTTGGTGGAGGACGTTCGCGCCTTGCTCGAAGCGGGCGTGCCGGCCGTGAACCTGTGCAGCCAAGCGGGCCTGGCCGACGAGCTGTTCACGTACGCCGGCTCGGGGACGCTCTTCACGCGGGAACGCTATGTGACCGTGCGTCGCCTCGGGTTGGATGACTTCGATGCTGCGGCGGATCTCGTCGCTCGCGGCGTCGAGGAGGGCTATCTCGCGCCGCGCACGCCGGAGGAGGTCGATTCGGTCCTGGCGTCGGGCTTCGGCGCCTTCGTGGAGGGCGTTCACCTGGCCGGGATCGGGGCGCTCGTGGCCCACGCCGGCGGCCGCACTGGCGAGATCGGTTCGCTCTACACCCTGACGCGATTCCTCGGGGAAGGCGTCGGCGCCCACCTCGTGGCGTTCGCGATGGAAGAGGCCGCGAGGCGTGGGCTCGAACGCGTCTTCGCCTGCACGACCTCGGAGCGGGTCGTCGCATTCTTCGAACGCAATGGCTTCGAGCGCGTCGCTTCGGACGCGCTGCCCGCGGAGAAGTGGGCAGCCTACGATCGCGCGCGTCGCGCGCGCTTGCTCTGCCTCGCCCGCGCTGTCGGCTGAGCGCCCTACCAGTCCGTCGGATGACCCTCGAAGGGGGTCGGCAGGTCGCGCATCGCCTGGTTCACTTCGCGCTGCACCCCGTCGGGTGCGTCGGCAGGGAACATCACCCCATTCCCGTCGACGAGGCCCCCGAAGCGTTCGTTCACCGCGTCGCCGATGCCGTCGTAGGTTGCGACGGCGGCGAAGGTCCGCACCACGTCGTCGGAGACACGGCTCGCCATCTCGTTCCACTTCCCGGTGCGTGACATCGTGTGGAGTTCTTCGTGCAGCTCGTCCCAGCCGTGGAGCCGCAGCACGTCCGCGTAGGCGGGGGTCGAGCCGTAGAAGCCGATCCGGTAGCGGATCCAATCCATCATCTTGGCGAGCCCTGCTTCGTCGGGTGCCGTGGCCGCAAACCCTCCGCCCCAGATGTCGAAGGTCGAGCGGTCGCGCCCGGCCTGTTCGAGGCCCTCGAAGACCCGGGGCAGGGCCACCTCTTCGACGTAGCGCCGCGTGCAGAACCCGTGGAGCCTCACGCCGTCGCAAATGCGGCCGGCCATCTTGAGCATGGCCGGGCCCACGGCCGAGATCGCCACCGGGATCGGCGGCAGGCCCGTCGGCTCCGGCGCGAACTCCGGCGTCATCAGGGTGAATTGGTAGTGGTCGCCCTCGAAGGCGAGAGGCTCCTTGCGTTCCCAGCAGCGCCAGATCGCGCGCAGAGCCTGGACGTATTCGCGCAGGCGCGGGACCGGGGCGCTCCACGGCACGCTGAAGCGCCGCACGTTGTGGCCGCGGACCTGGCTGCCGAGCCCCAGCACGAAACGCCCGCCGGAG